>JADCIX010000070.1 GCA_020247545.1 Rhodocyclaceae bacterium
ATTGCGCATCGACCAGACCGAATAGAGCCTCATGCCGTAAAGCGACGACCAACAACGCATGCCTACTTGACAGTCCCACGTGATCAAGCCCGAGCCGCTATCCTCGAAGCGCGAAAATCGCTTAAGGTAGTGCCATGAGGGACAGACCACTATCGTTTGCCACAGCTACCTTCGCGCAATCGCATCACGCCGCCAGCAACAGATGCCCCACCGCCTTCTTATTCTTAGTGGGTTTAACCTTGATCTCGATGTCATAACCCAAGCGATTCAAACAATCCATGAGCTTGCGTTCAGAGATGTTCTGAAACTGACCGCGCAACATCAGCGACACTTTTGCCTGGGGAAGCCCCATACGCTCGCCGGCTTCGGACTGCGTGAGGCCTAGTTGGTCAATCGCCTCGCTAATTTTGATCACCAAGCCAGATTTTATTTTTAGCTTTTCAGCGTTTGGCAATTCCAGGTCAGCAAAAACATTGCCGCTGCTCTCCGTGATTTCGATGCCTTCAAAGTTTCGTTTTTTCATTTTCCATTTCCTTAGCCATTACCTCGGCTACCTTTAGTCGGCTACGGATCATGTCCATATCAGGCTTCGGTGTTGCAATACCCGCTTTACTTTTCTTCTGAAAAACGTGGAGAACAAAAACTGCTTGTTTGAACTTGACGGTGTACACCGCACGATAAGTGCCGCCTTCATCGTCCTCAACAATTTCAAGGACGCCCGCGCCGCCAAAACCCTTCAATACCGTCGCATCTTTGTGTTTTTTGCCGTGCTGGGCAAAATCCAACACATGTCCAAAGAATCGCCTTACATCAGCGGGCAGTGCAAGGAGATCGCGTTTGCTGCTGCCAACCCACTCGAGACGCTTTTCTTTATCGGCCATCGAATTATTCCATAACAGGTATAAAACATCAATCGCTTTTCAGAACAAGCTGCGCTCAGCTAGCCACCACGCATCGCCTCCACCGCCTGCTCCACCCGCTCCACCGCAATAATCTCCATCCCCTCAATCTTCTGCTTTGGCTTGTTGCCCTTCGGGATGATGGCGTGGGTGAAGCCGAGTTTGGCGGCTTCTTTTAATCGCTCCTGCCCGCGCTGCACCGGCCGGACTTCACCGGCGAGGCCAACCTCACCGAACACCACATGTTTAGTTGGCAGCGGTTTGTTTCTGAGGCTGGAAACGATGGCGAGTAACACCGCCAAGTCGGCACCGGGTTCATCGATCTTCACGCCGCCCACAGCATTGATGAATACGTCTTGGTCAAAACACGCGATACCTGCATGACGGTGCAATACCGCCAATAACATCGCGAGTCGGTTTTGCTCCAAGCCCACCGAGAGCCGCTTGGGGTTCATGTGCGCTTCATCAACCAACGCTTGAATCTCAACCAGCAATGGACGTGTGCCTTCTTGTGTGACCATCACGCAGCTGCCCGGCACATTCGAGCTGTGTGTTGAGAGGAACATCGCCGATGGGTTGGTGACTTCGCGCAGGCCCTTCTCGGTCATCGCGAATACGCCGATTTCATTCACCGCACCGAAGCGATTTTTGACCGCACGAATCAAACGAAAACTGGAGTGTGTGTCGCCTTCGAAATACAACACGGTATCGACCATGTGCTCCAACACGCGTGGACCGGCGAGCGCGCCCTCTTTGGTCACGTGGCCGACCAACACGATGGTAGTGCCGGTGGATTTTGCAAAACGTGTGAGATGCGCCGCGCATTCGCGCACCTGTGCGACCGAGCCGGGTGCTGAGGTAAGTGCGGCGGAGTAAACGGTCTGGATGGAATCGATCACCGCGACTTGCGGTTTTTCATGACCAAGCGTGGCGAGAATTTTTTCCAGCTCAATTTCGGCGAGCAGCTTGACGTCGTGCGTATCGAGGGTTAAACGATTCGCGCGCATGGCGATTTGCTGCGGGCTTTCTTCACCGCTCACATACAGCACGCTCGATGACGCCGAGATCGCGCACAGCGCTTGCAAGAGCATGGTCGATTTGCCGATGCCGGGGTCACCACCGATCAACACCACACCACCGCTCACCAAGCCACCGCCCAGCACGCGGTCAAACTCACCGATGCCAGTAGGCTGGCGCGGGATGTCTTGAGTCTTGACTTTACTGAGTTGGAGCACTTGGCCGCGTTCGGCATTCACGCCGGCGAGTGTCGGATGATTGGAAAAGCGATTGACGCTCGCCGTCTCGGCAACTGATTCAACGAGTGTGTTCCAGGCATTGCAGTGCGGGCACTGCCCCTGCCACTTTGGCGATTGGCCGCCGCATTCGGTGCAGGAGTAGATTGTTTTGGGTTTGGCCATGTGTCAGCGAGTGTGGGAAAGGAGGATAACTGTTAATGTATACAGTATCGCAGAAATCACCGCAATAACCTCTCAATGACTTGCCCGGCTGACTGCACTTCCGGCAAATAGAGATTGCAATAGACCGCGAAGCCCATTGCCACGGTTGAGACGACCACAAAGGGTAGCCACGTACGTTTGAAGAGCGCCCATGCCCAATTTGCCGAATCGACGGCTCGCACCCCAGCCGCCAAGCGTGAGCCAAGCAATACTTCGAATACCACTTCCGCAAGAATGACGGGGGCTTGGTAGACCACGTAGGTCGCGGCACCAAACACCACAAACAACACAACCGCCAGCAGAATGCCTGCGATCACCAGTGCGCAGCCTCCCTCGTCTCCGACGTCTGCCACGCCGATGTCGGGTAGGCTGATATCGCCAGGGGCACTACCGCCGGAGGAGTCATAGGGTATGTTGAGGTTTGGTGCCGACAACGGTTGATCCCAGCCGCCGGCCGCCCCTCCCCCATCAAACGAGCCCCCCTTTCCGACGAAGGTCTCTGCTGCGGTAGTGCCACCGTCGCCGAGATTGATGTTTGGAATGAAGTCGAGCGGTGCATCACCGTGAAACTCGTTTCGATTCCGTTCCTGCTGCGCTCGCAGATGGCGGCCGAATTTGGAGAGGTGCAGCCAAACCCACACCCCGATAAAGAATGTGCCGTACGCAACGATAAGCGCGAGCGCATAACGAACCCACATCTCAACCACACCAACGCTCAGCAATCCTTTGGTGACGAGCAATGCCGCTGCGACGCACGTCGCCACGATCAGAAACATGTGGAAGCGCGTTGCGTAGTCGCGCTTGATGCTGTGCGCCAGTGCTCCTGGAGATGTTTCTAGTACGGTTTCGATGTTTGGCGGCGGAGGTTGCAAACTTGCTGAACGCGATGCGCTGGTCGTGGTGTGAGTCGGTTTAGTCGGTCGCGTGCCGCTCACTCGACCTCCACCACCGGCACTCTCGGCGCCAGCGCGCAAAAGAGCTCATAGGCGACTGTGCCAGCGGCAGTGGCGACTTCATCCGCCGGCAATCCCTCACCCCACAGGCATACGGGCGCACCGACTTTGGCATGCGGAATATCGGTGAGGTCAACGACCAACATGTCCATCGACACACGGCCGATGGTACGGGTGCGTTTACCGCTGACAACCACCGGTGTGCCGCGCTCATTGGTCCCCGGTGCATGACGCGGATAACCATCGGCGTAACCACAGGCCACGATACCCACCCGCATTTTCTTTTGCGCGATGTAGCTGGCACCGTAACCGACCACGTCCCCCTTCTCCAGCGTTTGCACGCCGATGATCTCGGAGCGCAACGTCATCACCGCCTTCAATCCGATGTCTTCGGCGCTACGTTCTGCAAACGGCGACGAACCGTAAAGCATGATGCCCGGCCGCACCCAGTCGAGATGCGTCTTTTGAAAGCGCAACAACGCGGCGGAGTTTGCGACACTTTGTGTAAAGCCTTTTTTGGCGAGCGCGGATTTCGCTGATTTCACGATTTCTTCAAAACGTTTCATCTGCCAAGCCACACCTTGCACGCCATCAGCGGTGGCGAAGTGTGTCATCAGCGTCACCTTGCCAAAGTTTTTGTGTGTCGCGGCTAAGCCGATCGCAAAACCTGACATCGGCCCTGAAATACCCAAGCGGTTCATGCCGGTATTGAATTTCAGAAACACATCAAGCGGCGCTTGGATATCGGCATCGGCGAGTTGTTTGGCGGCTTCGACATCACGAATGGAGGTGGTGAGGTTGTAGTTGGCGAAGATATTGATTTCTTCTTCACCAAAAAAACCTTCGAGCATTAGGATAGGAGACTCGACGCCGAGTTTGCGAAGCTGAATGGCGGAATCGAGTTCGAGTGTGGCGAAGCCATCCGCATCTTTCAGCACTCGTGCGACACGCGTGAGGCCATGTCCGTAGGCGTTGGCTTTGACGACGGCAAAGACTTTTGATTGCGGCGCGGTGCGCTTGGCCAACGCGTAGTTGTGTGCGATGGCGGAAAGTGAGATGTCGGCGCGGAGGGGACGGGTCATCGGCGCTTCAAATGGGCACTGCCATGCCGAACGATTTTGTGAGGCATCTCATCCGGCAGCGCAAAGGCACTGCAAACCCATTCCCTAACTCGACGGGATGAGATTCCTCGCGTGGCTCGGAATGACATTTTTTGAAATCGAAGTCTGTCATCGGCAATAAGTCAGAACGAAGTTAGATTCCGGGCGAAATGGCCGATGAAGCGGGCCACGCTGTCCGCGGCGACAGAAATTTGCGTTTCCTCGCGCAGATTAATACCCGCCTCCACCACCACTCGCGTGATTCTCAAACCGCGTGTTCTGCCCAACAAAGGTCAAGCGCACCGTACCAATCGGGCCGTTACGTTGTTTGCCGATAATGATCTCGGCCGTGCCCTTGTCCGGCGTCTCGGGGTTGTAGACCTCATCACGGTAAATAAAGATGATGACGTCGGCATCTTGCTCGATAGCGCCCGATTCGCGAAGGTCCGACATGACGGGGCGTTTGTTGGGGCGCTGCTCCAGCGAGCGGTTCAGCTGCGAAAGGGCTACCACCGGTACTTTTAATTCCTTTGCCAGCGCTTTCAACGAACGCGAGATTTCGGAAATCTCCGTCGCGCGATTCTCCCCCGAGCCGGTCGATGACATCAGCTGCAGGTAGTCAACCACAATCAACCCGAGGCCGTCGTACATGCGCCACATGCGGCGTGCGCGGGCGCGAAGTTCCAGCGCGTTTAGTGCTGGCGTTTCATCAATGTGAATTGGCGCGGTGTTAAGTTTCACCATCGCTTGGTTCAGGCGATCCCAGTCGCGTGCGTCGAGCTGACCGGTACGCAATTTTTGCTGATCAACTTTTGAGATCGACGACAGAAAACGATTGGCGATCTGTGTACCGCCCATCTCCATCGAGTAAATCAGTACTGGCAATCCCAAGTTCACGGCGACGTGTTCAGCGAGGTTCAAACTGAAGGCAGTTTTCCCCATCGAGGGTCTTCCAGCAACGATGATGAGATCACCGTCCTGCATGCCGGAAGTCATGTTGTCGAGATCAACAAAGCCGGTCTCCTTACCAACAACCGCCGTTGGGTTCTTGGATAACTCGTCGAGACGTGTCATCACTTCGCCAAGCAGATCCTCCATCGATTGGAAGCCCTGCGAATTCTTGCGGCCCATTTCGGCGATATCGAAGATCTTCTTCTCGGCATCATCGAGCAACTGACGCGCCTCACGACCACTCGGTGAGTAGGAAGAATCCGCGATCTCTTCACCGGCACGCGCAAGGGAGCGCATGATCGAACGTTCACGCACGATCTCCGCATACAGGCGAATGTTCGCCGCCGATGGCGTGCCTTCGGAGAGATTCTGCAGGTAATTGATACCGCCGATGTTTTGTAACTCACCGGCAAGTTGCAGCGATTCGGCAACGGTCAACACGTCGGCTGGCTTGTTCTGCTCGATCAGCCGCGAGATGGCGCGATAGATCTTGCGGTGATCGTCGCGATAGAAGTCGACGTCGGCGACCATATCGCCGATACGATCCCACGCCTCGTTATTGAGCAGCAGGCCGCCCAACACGGATTGTTCGGCTTCGATGGAGTGTGGAGGAAGCTTCAGCGAAGAAACGACGCTGTCGGTTCCATAATGCGGCTGCGGGGATGATTGGGAGAATACAGAAGCCATTGTTTTTATGGGGTATTTTCTGGCGTTGACGAGAGATAACTGGAGGATGTGAAACCTACGAGACCAACGCTATTCTGCGCCTAGAGTTATCCACATTCAATGCACAAGTCGGTGTTTTTTCGTCTGATAACCTGTGGATAAGTTTCGCCGACGTTGCGCCTGCGGAAACAAAAACGCCGGTCAGCGACCGGCGTTTTTATGATGCATCTACAAGCAGCTGACTTCGCGCTATAGCGAGTATTTGGGCGTCAGGCAAGGCACGAGGAAGTTTTGCGCAGCGACATTACCGTTTTGGGTAATGAGCGAGCAAAAACGACGAGCAACGCCTATCGTAACTGAAGACGCTCAAAGACAAAGCTTTATACGTGTTCGCCGAGGACTGAGACTGTAATGTGAGCTTTGACATCGGTGTGTAGGTTTAGCGTGAGCGGGAAGTCACCAATGGTCTTCAACGGTCCGTTAGGCATCACAACTTCGCCCTTCTTCACGTCAAAGCCTTGTTTGGTCAACGCCTCGGCGATGTCCGAGTTCGTCACCGAACCGAACAAACGACCGTCAACGCCAGCCTTCTGCGTCACTTGCACCATGTAACCTTCGAGCTTCTCACCGCGGCCAACTGCGGCTGCGTGAATTTCCGCGGCTTTCTTTTCCAGCTCAGCACGTTTGGCTTCGAACTCTGCCTTGGCAGATTGGGTGGCACGTTTCGCTTTGCCTTGTGGGATCAGAAAGTTACGCGCGTAGCCGTTTTTGACATTCACGACATCACCGAGCGAACCAAGGTTTACAACTTTTTCCATCAAAATGATCTGCATGTTTTTCTCCTAGTCCGTTCTGCTTAGCGATTTGGGTGCAGATCGGTGTAGTGCAGCAACGCCAAGAAGCGTGCGCGCTTGATCGCAACATCCAGCTGGCGCTGATACTTGGCTTTGGTGCCGGTAATACGCGCTGGGATGATCTTGCCGTTTTCATTGACAAAATCTTTCAAGACACCGATGTCTTTGTAGTCGATTTGTACAACTTTTTCGGCGGTGAAACGGCAGAACTTCTTACGACGGAACAATCCACGATTTGGATTGCGTTTGTCATCTTTCTTATTATCCTTACCGCGGCGGGGTCCGGGACGTGGCATGTTTAACCTCTTTAATTAGTGTGTTGAGAATAGAAGGGGCGCTAAGTCTTGTGTGACTAAGCAGCAGCCGCTTCTTTAGGCGCATCCTTGACATCAACCGACTTCGACTTCTCTTCTTTCATCATCGGTGATGGTGCAACTTCAGCGGCATCTTTGGACACGGTGAGGTGACGAAGAACGGCGTCGTTGAACTTGAATGCGTGCTCGAGCTCTTCCAGGGTGGTCTGGTTGATCTCGATGTTCATCAACACATAGTGGGCTTTGAACACTTTGGCGATCGGGTAAGCCATCTGGCGACGGCCCCAATCTTCAATGCGATGGACTTTGCCACCACCTTGAGAGACCAGTGCTTTGTAGCGCTCGATCATGGCGGGAACTTGCTCGCTTTGATCCGGGTGCACAATAAAAACGATTTCATAATGGCGCATAAAATCTCCTTCTGGGTCAGGCACTTACGTGAAAATTACGTGAATTTCACGATCCGTACCGGTTAAGCCTGCGACGATGCGCACCGCCGTCAGGCAAGGGGGTTCAGGTTGTTCTTGTGCCGAATCCGTTGCCGGAATTCAGCCAAGCCCACGATTATGTCCGGAAATGTCAAGAAAATCAAACACTTCGTGGTTTTGTGCCGTTGGGCTACTTGAACGGCTTGGTGCCCGCAGCGGCACGACGGTAAAGGTGGTCTTCCAGGATCGGCAAGAGTTTCGCCGTCAACTTCGCCTGTCCCACACTATTGAGGTGGTAGAGATCGTGAAACGCGGTGCAGTCTATGCCGCCGTTCGTGCCGTTGCTGCTGTCGCCTACGTCAAAGAGTTTGGTGTAGTCATGTAATTCAATCACGCCCTCTTCCACCAAGGGATTGAGTACCGACAACGTCCATTCGTGAATCCCAATCGGCTGGATCGATTCGCGCGTGAGTTTGGGAACCGGCATCAACACCACCATGATGGGGCGCTTGAGCGGCAGATCGCGTAACTGCTGCTGGCGTAACGGTTTCAATTTGTTCAGGTGCGGCCAACTGGTCGGGTCCACCCAAGTCCGATAGTCGAGCTTTTGTTCAGCCTGTTTAGCGGCGCGGGGTGCATCGTTACGGCATTGGGTAATGACGTTAATGTCGTCCGGATTGGGCGACTTGGTGTCGGCACAAGCCTGCACCGAAGCGAGTGACACACGACAGATGTTGCGCGAGATGGCAAACGGGTCAAAGATGATCTTGTCGTTGAGCGCATATTGGCGCGTCCAGCGGATATCACGCACGCGTTGCACCGGTGACTCGATCAAATCACGAATATCCGCACGGTATTGAAACAGCGCGGAGTACACGCCATAGGTGCGGATGTTCTCTTTATTGAACTCGACCGAATTCAACATCCACTTTGAATTCCAACGTCGTGCCAGCGGCGCTGCAATCGCCAGTTCATATTCACCGTTACCGGCAAATCGGAAGTTGTTCACGTTGGTGGCAATCACCGCATTTTGCAAACGCGGCGATTGCTCTTTGACCCAGCGGATCATGAAATCGGTACTCATCCAATGCATACCACCGGTGCCGACGTGTACGTGAGTAAAACCATACTTTTTGGCCGTCCCGGCGATCTCTTGATGATCGAGGCCGGAGCCGACAATGGAGTCACCGATGGTCAAAAAATCGACCTTGTCCGAGCCCAATGACTCAACCGCCTTCTTGATCATCACCACTGTCCCGGCATGACTACCGGGCTTGGCGAGTTTGTCCCACACGCCGTAGCGAAACGCGAATTCGCAGGCCGCTAACATCATGACGATGATGGCAAGACGCAATCCGATCTTCTTGGCGAGTGCAAGGCGATCCATGGTCTAGAACTGGAAGTAGATAAACGGTGCGGATTTTGCCGGCGTCAGCCAAACCAGCAACAGAATCATCACGGTGACAAATCCCGCGAAGACAAAGGCATTTGCATTGGCGAGACGATCCTTAATGGCCCAGCGCGACATCACACCGTGCGCGATAAACAACAAAGTCAGTCCGGCGGCGAGGGAGCCGTGTGAGAGTGCGGTTGGACGCTCCGCAAAAATCCCCGCAATGTTTTTGATGATGGTGATGCTGGTCGAAAATTCGGTCGCACGGAAGAATATCCACGCAAAACAAACCAGATGGAAGACGATAAAGATGCGTAGCGGTTTGGCAAACACGTTGGTGCTGCGCCACCATGCCATCCTCACCAGCAACATGCGTTCAATCGCCAGATATGCGCCGTGTAACGCGCCCCAGATGACAAAGTTCCAGCTGGCACCGTGCCACAAACCGCCTAGCACCATCGTAGTCATGAGGTTGGCCATGGTGCGTGAAAGACCATGGCGATTGCCGCCAAGCGAAATGTAAAGGTAATCGCGTAACCAACGCGACAACGTCATGTGCCAACGACGCCAGAACTCTTGAAACGACGACGCCATGTAGGGGTAGTCAAAGTTCTTTGGAAACTTAAAGCCGAACAACAACGCCATGCCGATGGCGATATCGGTGTAACCCGAAAAATCAAAGTAGATCTGGAAGGCAAACGCATAAACGGCGAGAAGAGATTGCCAAGCCCCGGCGCTCGCCGGCGCGTTGAACACGGCATCAACACTCGGTGCGAGGTTATCCGCCAACACTACTTTCTTGACGTACCCGGCGGCAATGAGCACCAGTCCGTATTGAAGATCACGCCAAACAATCGGGTTCGGCTTATCCAGCTGCCCGAAAAACTCCGAGGCACGCACAATCGGCCCGGCTAGCAACTGCGGGAAAAACGTGGTGAAGGTGGCGTAGTCGAGGATCGACGTACGCGGCTTGAGGTGGCCGCGATACACGTCGATGGTGTAGCTCATGTTCTGAAAGGTGTAGAACGAAATCCCGACCGGCAACACAATGTCCAGCGGTGTGATCGCAAAGGCGGCGCCCGCCGCGTTGGCAACGCCGTTGATCGATTGGATGGCGAAGTTGGTGTACTTAAACACCGCCAACACGCCGAGGTTGGCGACAATTGAGAGCGCCAGTAGTCGGCCGGGCCGCATCACCCGCCCGAGGCGCTGTGCAAGCGTGAAATCCACACCTGCGGTGACAAAAATCAGGCCTAAATAGAGATAACTCCACTGACCGTAGAAATAACAGCTGGCACCAATGATGAAGAGTTTCCAAGCGGTGCCATAACGCGGCAGCCACATCGCCACCGACAGTACCACCAGAAGAAAGGCAACGAAGTGCCAAGAATTAAAAAGCATGCGCGCATTTTACGGGACGATCCCAGCCAAGCTGTGTTCCGACCATCAAACAAAAAAGGGCCTGCTGGTTGGCAGGCCCTTTTGGATTGTTTCGACAGGGTGTTACTTCTTCACATCACCCGCGGCAGCTTGTTTTGCTACCTTCGCAAAATCACCAGCTTTGATGAAGGTGATCTTGGCCGGGTCGATGTGTTTGCGGAATGCGGCCGATACATCTTCCGCTTTCAGTGCCTCGATCTTCGCTTCAAGCGCAGCGCTGAAGGCGTAGGTACGGCCCAGATACGCATTCGATGCCAATCCGCCGGCGAGGCTGCCATCCTGTGCACGGCTTTGCAGTCGCTGCTGCAATACGCCCGATTTGGCGGCGACCACTTCTACCAACGTGAAGCCATCCTTGATCGCTTTGTTGACCTCATCTTTAAATGCCAGCTCAACCTTCTCAGTATTCTGCGGCGCCGATATCGCGAACCCGCTCCATGAAGCGCCACGATCAGTCGAACCCACATTGAGCCGTGATCCGGCACCGTAGCTCAAACCATCTTTCACGCGGATGCGAGACGTCAGACGCGAATCAAAACCCGATTGCCCCATGATGTAGTTGGCGATCAACAGTGCCGGATAGTCAGGGTCGGTATCTTGCATATTGATGTTGATGCGTGCCAAGAACATCGAATTTTCTTTATCGGGTGTCTCGATGGACCGATTCACCGGCGCGATGTCCTTGTAAGGCGAGCTAAGACGTACGTACGGCACACCGCCCTTCCAATCGGCAAACGACTCGCGAATCGCCTTCAGTACTTCGGTTTCGTCGAAGTCACCAACAATTGCGATTTCGCCTTTCTCCGCTGCATAGAACTTCTTGTGGAAGGCGCGAACCTGTTCGAGTGTAACCGCCTTGGTGTCGGCCTCTGCTTCCTCGATCGAATTCGAGTAACGCACGTCACCCTTCGGGAAGATATTGAAGTGTTTGCCCAGCATCACACTTGCCAGCGCCTGCGGGTCACTCTTTTGCGCTTCGATCCCCGTCAGCGTTTGTTTCTTCAGTTGCTCAAATTCGCTTTCCGGGAACGATGGTTCACGCATGACGTGCGCCGCGAGCTTGATTGCAGCAACCACGTTTGGACGCGTGGTTTGGCCGCTGGCGGAAAGCCCATTGATGCCACCGGCGATCTTCAACTTCTCAAGTTCATCGGCCAGCTGGGCACGTGTGAACTTGGTGGTGCCGCGTGACAACATCTGGCCAGTCATCGCCGCCACGGTAGCTTGTCCGAACAACGACTTCTCATCGCCACTGCGGAAGCGCACACTGAAGTTAACCTGTTCGCCTTTGTTTTTCTTCGTCAATAACGAGACCTTGATGCCACCAACATCCACGCGCTTGGTTCGCTTATCGATATTGGCTTGCGATGGGTCAAATGCCTCGGCATTGGACACGGTTTGTTTACCCTTAAAGTCCTTCAGCACTTCGGCAGCCGTCGGTGGTGCGGGAATCTCAGCGCGTTGCGGGTTGTCCTCCGGTTGGAAGATACCCACCACACGGTTGTCACGTTTGTAGTACTTCGCTGCGGCCGTCTTGACCTGATCAACGGTCACCATCTGCGCGTCGTCACGATCTTTGAAGAACAGGCGCCAGTCACCCAAGGAAATGAATTCAGATAATTCCAGACCGATCTGCTCGTGGTTGTTCAACGTACGCTCGGCACTATTGGCGGCATTCTTGCGTACCCGCTCCATCTCTTCGGGCGACGGTGGATTCTTAAAAAACTCCTCGACGATCTTGGTCATTTCGGCTTGCACTGGCTCAACCGGCTCCCCCTTCTTCACAATGGCCGCGATTAAGTGCAAACCGCCGTCCGCGCCGGGGTAGGGGAAACCAAAGACTTGTGCGGCCTTGCCGGTTTCGACCAAGGCTTTGTGCAGCCGCCCGGTCGGGGAATCAGTCAGTACAAAGTTGACGAAGTCGACCACGCTCTTGTCTGGATGCAAATTCGACGGAACTTTGTAGCCGAACATGACAATCTGTATATCTCCCTTGCGGCGGACAAAAAACTGGCGTTCGCCGTCTTGCGTGGGTTCCACCGTCCAGAGTTTTGGCAGTGCACGTGTGGGTTTCGCAATCGTGCCAAAGTATTTCCCCACCCAGCCGAGTACTTTTGCTTCGTCAAACTTACCGGCGACCAATAACACGGCGTTGTCCGGCTGATAGTACTGGCGATAAAAGGCCTGTAGGTTTTCGATCTTGACGTTCTCGATATCGGAACGGTTACCGATGGTCGAATTGCCGTAGTTGTGCCAGTCGTAGGCGACCGACTGCATGCGCTTGATCATGACTTGGAACGGCTGATTCTCGCCGGACTCATACTCGTTGCGAACCACGGTCATTTCCGAGTCAAGGTCCTTCTTTGCGATAAACGAGTTCACCATCCGATCCGCTTCCATTTGTAGCGCCCATTCGAGATTCTCATCGCTGGCTTGGAAAAGCTGGTAGTAGTTGGTGCGGTCAAGCCAGGTCGTGCCGTTCCAACGCATGCCGCGTTTGTTGTGCTGTTGCGCGATGTCGGGGTTCTTTGGCGTGCCCTTGAACAACAAGTGTTCCAGCAAATGGGCCATGCCGGTCTCGCCGTAGTTCTCGTGTTTGGAACCCACGAGATAGGTGATATTGACGGTCACCGTTGGTTTGGACTGATCTGGATACAGCAAAACCTTCAGGCCATTGGGCAGGCGATATTCGGTGATGCCTTCAACCGAAGCCACTTTCTCCGGCACCACTGGCTTGTTCGCGGCAACGGGCGGTTTTGCCGTTGATGGTGCGGCGGCCTTGGCCGCGGGTTTGCCGACCGCTGCAGCAGCTGGCTCCACTTTCTGAGCCCAAGCGGCGGAAACGGCAAGAGCGGCGACCAGTGCGAACGCCGACGGTGCGAAGAACAGACGCTTTAGATTGCGGTTTGTTGACATGGACGATCCTTCAGAAAAAAAGTACGGTGATTTTAGACTTACGTCGGGGGGCGATCGACACGGTTTGCGACCAACCTCCAACAACGCGCGATGAAATGCAGATTGGCTGTCTGCAAACTGCAAAAACTCGCCATTCTGCGGGCATCTTCAGGCATTTTTGTCCGAAACTGCCCGCCTATCGGCGTGTTTGGCATGCCGACGATTATCTTGGCGGCGCGATCTTGGCGGGCGTAGACATCGCGAGTCGTTGCCGCCGCGCTTCGAACAGACAGACTCCCGAGGCAACAGACACGTTCAGGCTTTCCACGGAACCAAGCATCGGAATCGACACGATCTGATCACAGGTCTCACGTGTGAGTCGACGCAATCCTTCGCCCTCAGCCCCAAGCACCCACGTGAGCGGGCCGGCAAGTTTGGATTCGTAAAGCGTGTGTTCACCGACTTCGTCTGCACCGACCACCCAGATGTTGCGATCCTTAAGTTCACGCAGCGTTCGGGCAAGATTGGTCACAACGATGTATGGCATGTTCTCGCCCGCGCCACTGGCCACTTTCATCACCGTCGCATTGAGTCCAACCGAGCGGTCTTTCGGTGCAATGACAGCGTGTGCGCCGGCAGCGTCCGCCACACGCAAACACGCACCGAGATTGTGCGGGTCGGTCACGCCATCCAACACCAACAACAGTGGCGGGCCTTCAACTGTCTCCAGCACGTCATCCACAAACTGCGGCAATTGGAACGGCCGCGCCATCGCCACCACCCCCTGGTGGCGGGCGTTGCCCGTCATGCCGTCGAGGCGCTTGTTGTCCACCGCCAACACCCGGACGTTTTTGTCTTTGGCGATCGCGAGCAATCGATCGAGCCTGGCATCACTGCGCTCTTCACGCGTGGCACTGACAAACAATTCTTCCACCGTATCGGCACGCGCCTTCAGACGCGATGCCACCGCGTGAAAGCCAAACAGGACTTGGGGTTTCATGATTTTTTATTCTTATTTGACGTCGTGAAGGATTGTCTTGATCTGCCCGATTTCCCTTTTGCGGCCTTTGCACCTTTGGCTGCGGGCTTTGGTTGCGGCGTGCCCGCTTTGGCGGAAGACGCCGCAGCGTCCGGCTTCGGCAGTTTTTTTGGCGACAATTTGCCGTAACGACTAGGCTGGTTAGCTCCGTCCAAACCAGCGAGCGGAGTGGTCGGCGGGTTTGCGCTCGAAACCGTCATCACGATTTTTTTGCTGGAACCGGTACTGGGAGTAGCGGGAGATTTTGGCTCGGGTGGTTGCGAGGAAACCGGCGCATTTAGATTTACGCGCCCCGCTTGTAGTTTCTGTAACGCCGGCGCGACTTTCGGTGAAGTTGGTGCCGCGCCCGGTTTGTAATCTGGCGCTTCCATCGCCGCAATTTCGGCGCGCGAACGAATACGCTCCGCCGCCAGGGTGAAATCAATCTTCGACGTTTCGATATCGACGCGGACAACTTTGATGGTCACGCGGTCTGCCAACTGGTATTTCTTTCGGGTCCGTTCGCCGACAATCTGATGCCGGTCTTTGTCGTACTTGAAATAGTCTTGGCCGAGGTCTGAGATGTGCACCAAGCCTTCGACATACACATCATCGAGTGCCACAAAAATACCAAAACTTGTGACTGAAGAAATGGTGCCGACAAAGGTCTCGCCGAGGCGATCTTTCATGTAGTAACACTTAAGCCACGCCACCACGTCACGCGTGGCATCGTCGGCACGGCGCTCGGTCATCGAGCATTGCTGGCCCAGCGCGTCCCACGACTCTTTTGGTTCGTAGACGTCGTTGTGCAAAATCGCCTTGATCGCGCGGTGGGTCAACAAATCCGGATAACGGCGGATCGGCGAGGTGAAGTGCGTATATGCCTCATATGACAAACCAAAATGTCCGACATTCTCTGGCGAGTAGACCGCTTGGCGCAGCGAGCGCAGCAGAACGGTATTGAGCAAGGACTCGTCCGGGCGTCCTTTAATCTTGACAATCAAGGCAGCATAGTCCGATGGGCTCGGGTCTTTGCCGCCGCCCAGCGAAAGACCAAAGTCTTTCAGCATGCCGCGCACTTGTGCGAGTTTCTCTTCGTTCGGCCCTTCATGCACGCGGTACAACGCTGGGTGTTCGTGTTCGAGCAGGAAATTTGCCGTCGAGACGTTTGCCGCCAACATACACTCTTCAATCAGCCGGTGTGCATCGTTGCGCTTCGATGGCACGATTTCGGAAATCTTGCCGTCTTCGGTGAAGCGCATTTCGGTTTCCGACGATTCAAAATCAATCGCGCCGCGTTTGTGCCGCGCGGCGAGCAACACCTGAAACACTTCATCGAGATGACGAATGTGCGGCAGCAATTTTTCATCAACACCGTGGTCTGGTTGGTTCTCATACAGATACTTGGCGACCTTGGTGTAGGTCAGGCGCTGCTGCGAGTGAAATACGGCTTCAAAAAAATCGTAACGCTTCACTTCACCCTGCGCCGAGATTTGCATCTCACACACCAGCGCCAGCCGATCCACGTGCGGATTGAGCGAACACATCTCGTTGGACAGCGCCTCGGGCAACATTGGAATCACACGTCGTGGGAAATACACCGAGTTACCGCGCAGCCGCGCCTCACGATCGAGTGCATCACCCTGCTTTACGTAATGCGAAACGTCGGCAATGGCAACGTATAGCTTGAATCCCTTGCCTTGATGTTCCGCATACACCGCATCATCAAAATCTCTTGCCGTTTCACCATCGATGGTCACAAATGGCAATGCGCGCAGATCTTGTCTACCCTCGCACTCCTTGGCACTAACTTTTTTCGGCAGCTTCTTTTCGAGTGCCAAAATTTCGTCCGACCATTCGTACGGCAGATCATGTTTACGCAGCGCGATCTCGATTTCCATGCCGGGGTCGGCATAGTTACCCAACACCTCAATGACTCGCGCAACCGGTTCCGAATTCTTAGAGGGCTGCGCCACCAGCTCGACCATGACGACCTGGCCGGGTTTGGCCTTCATGTCATAGCCAGGTTCGACCAGGATGTCCTGACTGATGCGTTTATTTTCAGCAACCACAAACAGTACGCCGTGTTCTTCAAACAGGCGTCCGACGACACGAGTATTTTTGTGTTCCAGAATCTCAATGATCGACGCTTCACGCCGTCCGCGGCGATCAACACCAATCTCACGCACCAGCACACGATCGCCGTCGAGCACCTTTTGCATTTGCTTCGGCCCCAGGAACAAATCTTCCGATTTGTCGTCCGGCACCAAGAAACCAAAACCGTCTGGATGTCCCTGTACGCGCCCGGCGATCAGGTCCATCTTTTCCGAGAGGCCGATCGCACCTCGGCGGTTCTTCATCACCTGCCCGTCGCGCTCCATGGCGTTCAGGCGGCGGGTAAACCCATCAATTTCGGCTTCGCTGATCTCCAAAGCTGCGGCGATTTCGTCTTCCATCATCGGCACACCGGCTTGGGTGAGCACGTCCATGATCAGCTCCCGGGATGGGATCGGGTTCTCGTACTTCTCCGCTTCGCGCGAGGCGTGCGGATCGGTTGATCGTTTGTAAGACGCACCGGGAACAGGTGCAAATGCAAGCTCCTCGGCGGAGGTTTTTTTGGTTCGTACCGGTTGCTTCGCAATCACCGCGTGGGCGTTGCGCTTTTGTTGGGCTTTGGTTGTTTTTGGCTTTTTATTGGACAATTGATAGGCTTTTGGCTATTATTCGCCCTCATTTTACGCGGATAGTCCCGTTAACACTTGGGTATTTCTGACGTTGAAAGAATGTTGTTCCGGTGGACGAGCCATACCTGATACGTTCACGAGTACATGCCCGGGTGGCGGAATTGGTAGACGCACTAGGTTCAGGTCCTAGCGGTGGCAACACTGTGGGGGTTCGAGTCCCTTCCCGGGCACCATTTAGGTGCATTTACACTAATTTCTTGTCTCACCGTAGCCCCACAAGCCCCGTTAAGTGCCTATCATTTGGCACAAAGAAGGCACAATAAGGGGTATAACGTGGCGAGATACATGACCCGGGGAAAGACCACTACGGTACAAATCCGTATGTGTGCAATTGCGCTTCTGATTGACCCACCAGATGTATAAAGCGTTGATCCGCCCGGCACCGGAAGTTCAATTAACAATCAACGATTCGTTGAGTTCAGAGTGGATCAACCAGTAACGCAAACGATTCGAAAAGGTGGTTCAATACGAAGCGCCATTAAAGACGCAACACCCAAGCGACCAGATTCGACGCCAGATCGGGCTTTTTCATCTGTGCGGTCGTCCAGCGGTGCGCGTGAGCCGCGATCTCTGGAAGATGCCTCAAATAGTCCTCCCAGAGACAGGCGGGAGGCTCTGATGCAGCCGGGTTGGCCTGAATCCCATTCGCAAGGTGCCACAGCGCCCTTAAGCTGCGGGCGGCTGGCGCTGCAAGGCCGACGCAATAAATGTCCAAAAACGCTTCCAGCTTTGGCCAATGGGCGCGATCATCCTGCGGATAAATCTGCCAAACGAAGGGTTTACCCGTCCACATCGCCCGGATAAACGAGTCCTCTCCACGCACAAGCAAGAGGTCAAAGGAAGTCAGCAGCGCGTCAAATTCCCTCTGCGGGACAAACGCCGTCACGTCCAGCTTTGGTAATCGGATGGCGAGCAGCCGTTTGGCGAGAGCGCCTGTTGGAACACTCACCACCGCTACGCGAGTCGAATCCGCCAAGACTTTTGCCACCGACGCGCTCGATGGCAAGTCATAGGCAAACAGCAGGACCTTCAAAGGCGCTTGCATCGGGATGGGCGGCGGAGGAGGTTGCACGACCCGCTCACGCAGCAGCCCTCCCGTTCCCGCCACAAACCCGGGGAAAAAAAACGTCTTCGTCATGCCTAGCTGCGGATGTTGCGAAGGCAGCAGGTGATGTTCACGCACCCAATTCTCCGCACTCAGATATTCAAGATTTAGCCAAAGCGGCTTGGGGTGCTGCGCAGCAATGGCACCAACCACGCCCTGTGGCAGTTGACAGCCGAATCCCTCGATCACCACATCAACAAAGTCCCCTATCGGTGGACACTTCCAAGCAAAAACCTCTGTTTTGCCGCACCATTGCTGGGGTTTCTTATCGTTGATGGTTGGCTCTATGGCGTGAAATGCCGTCAGATCGTCCACCACAAGTCGGACGCGCCAGCCAAACTCGTCGCCCAACTGACGCGCCAGGCGCCACAATACGCCGATATCGCCAAAGTTATCGACGACGCGGCAGTAAATGTCGCAGCGTTGTGCCACACGCATGGTGATGCCCCTACGTCCCTACGTCCCTACTTCCGTACTTCGCTTTACCCCTAAGCCCCTACTGCTGCGGCAACAGTGGCTTTGGCTTGCAGGTAAGCCGGATCGCTCAGTGAGACGGCGCGCTTTGCGTGCATACGCGTGAGGTGCTCGGATCGGGTCGCGTCGGGCGACACCCCTTCTGCCACCAGCCCGGCCAACAATGCGCTGCAACGCTTCTGGTCGTTACACAGCAAGGCCATGTCGCAGCCAGCACCGAGTGCCGCCATCGCTCGCGCCACATCGCCACCGACCACCGAGGCCCCTTCCATCGTCAGATCATCAGAAAATATCACGCCGCGAAAACCGAGTTGATCGCGCAACACGTTCTTCAACCAGTGTGAAGAAAACCCCGCTGGCATTGCATCCACTTGCTCAAAAATAATGTGTGCTGGCATCACCGAATCAAATTTATCGGCCAGCAATTTGAAGGGCACCATATCGTCGCCGGCGATGTCGTTGAAGCTGCGCGTGTCGCGTGGAATCTCGTGATGTGAATCTGCCTTGACAAAGCCGTGACCGGGGAAATGTTTTGCACACGACGCCACACCAACCGCTGCCAACCCGGCGATAACCTCGCCCGCCAACGCCGCGACTGTTTCGGCATCTCGCCCAAATGATCGGTCACCAATGACGGTCGACCCCCCCCAATCAAGGTCAAGCACGGGCGCAAAAGAAAAATCCAGTCCGTGAGCAACCAGTTCGGTGCCGATGACAACTCCGACCGCGTGGGCAAGTTTTCTGGCTTCCGCCGGATTTGCTTTCCAGCGCTCACCCAACAAGCGCATCGGCGGTATCGTCGTGAAGCCTTCGCGAAAGCGCTGCACACGGCCGCCCTCGTGATCAACCACAATCATCAAATGCGGTGTGCGTAGTTCACGAATCGACGCCGCAAGCGCGGCGAGCTGCGCCGGATTGGCATAGTTACGGGCAAAGAAAATCACGCCTCCCATCAACGGGTGCATCAAGCGCTGCCGATCCGCCTCGGTTAACACCAGCCCTTCAACATCGCCCATGATGGGCCCCAGCAACATCTGCGTTGTCATAACCTATTCATCTCCAATCGTTGTTCCTAAATCTAAAGACTCCAAGACGACGAACGCGATCGCATGATCGTGTTCGTCGGAAATGGAAAGATGTGTGCGACTGACACCGGCCGCGTCAAGGTGGAGTTGCAGCGCAGGGCTCACCGCAATAAGCGGCTTGCCATTGGTATCGTGTGTTACCCACACGTCGTGCCAGCCAACTGCCTCGCCGATTCCGGTGCCAAACGCTTTTGAAAACGACTCCTTCGCCGCAAAGCGTTTTGCCACAAAGCGTGTGGCGGAATGTGTATTGACCGAGCTATTGAGTTTTGTATACTCGGCCAATTCGGTGTCACTCAAAATCCGATGCAAGAACCGATCACCATGTTTGAGTAATCCATCTTCAATACGTTTGATGGCAACAATATCAGTGCCGATTCCAAAAATCATGAAGCCATCCTTTTCTGCCTAGGCCGCGTCGAGCGGAACATTGCCGGTGGCCTCGAGATAAAGGTGCACTGTCTTGGCGAGGCCAAATTCAAGTGCGTCGGCGACTAGCGCATGACCGATAGAGACTTCAAGCAACGCCGGGATCGCAGCGACAAAGTTGGGCAGATTATGTAGATTCAAATCGTGCCCGGCGTTAACGCCGAGGCCGGCAGAGATGGCGGCGGCGGCGGCGGCAACATAAGCATCCAACGTCACCCGACCCGCCGGCCGCCCGAAATTCGCCGCGTATGGCTCGGTATAGAGCTCAATCCGATCTGCGCCAAGTGCTTTGACTTGTGGCATTACCGCAGGCAGCGGATCCATAAACAGGCTGACCCGCACCCCAAGTGATTTGAGTTCATTGATGATGGGCCGCAGGCGAACACCATCCTTCGCGATGTCCCAGCCGTGGTCAGATGTGAACTGCCCTGATTCGTCGGGCACCAGCGTGCATTGATCGGGCCGCGTGGCGCGGACGAAGTCCATCAAGTTATGGAACGGATTGCCTTCAATATTGAATTCGCATCCCGGATATTCGCGCATGAGGGTCGCCAATCGGGAAACATCATCTGCACGAACGTGCCTACCGTCGGGTCGCGGATGAATCGTGATCCCATGCGCACCTGCATCAAGCGCGATGCGGGCGAATTTCTCGACGTCCGGGATGCCCAAGGCGCGGGTGTTACGCAGGAGCGCAATTTTGTTCACGTTAACACTGAGTTTTGTCATGCCAATATTCTACGAGATGCAGGAGCCGGACGCCTTTCGGGAGCAGGAGCGCGAGCTGAAGACTCGTCAAAAGGAATCTAGGTGAGCGCGAAGCGAGTTTCCAATAGAGTTTCCAGCCCGAACTCCGCCAGCAAAGCAACCAGACGCGCTTTTGCCGCCCGAGACTTGCCGGGATCTCCGACGAAGCGGGCGATGATGAGCTCATTCTTCAAGCTATGCTCCCATCCGACGAGCTCCGTCACGGTGACTTGATAACCTGAGGCCTCAAGGCACAGACACCGCAGTACGTTAGTTAATTGACTGCCTAACTCACGCGTGTGGACCGGATGACGCCACAACTCGGCCAACGGCGTGCGCGACAGAGAGCGCGCCTTGTCGAGACTGAGTGCGCGTGACACTTCTGCCTGACAACATGGTACGAGCACCATAAACTTCGCACGTTTCAATCGCCCAAAACGAATGGCGTCATCGGTTGCTGTGTCGCACGCGTGAAGCGCGGTTACCACGTCAATTTGCGCGGGAAGTACGTTTGATTCGGCTGCCTCAGCCACACTTGATGCTATGAACGACATGCGGTCAAAGCCCAACTCCAAGGCCAGCGCACGCGATTTTGTAACTAACTCTTCACGTGCCTCAATGCCATAGATGTATGCGGAAGGGCGAGCCTTCATAAACAGGTCGTAGAGGATGAAGCCGAGGTAGGATTTACCTGCGCCGTGATCGGCCACCGTCAATGATTGGTCCGATGTCGCCAGTTCGAGCAGGATCTTCTCAATAAACTGGTAGAGGTGGTATACCTGCTTTAATTTACGTCGGGAATCTTGATTGAGCTTGCCATCCCGCGTCAGGATATGTAGCGCCTGAAGCAATTCGATTGATTGCCCCGGACGAAGCTCGGCAGCAAGTACCTCCGCAACATTGGGCCTGGCGGCGCTCAAACCGAATCCCCTTTACCGCCGCGCGAGGGCGGCAGCGTCGGCCCCACCTCTAGAGCTTCGTACCCAGCGGACCCGAGCGATTCAAGCGTCGCGATGTTTTTCAGATAGATCGACTCGGCCTCGGGAAACGCCGCGACGGCCGCATCGATGCTGGCTTCTCGCAACAAATGCAGTGTTGGATACGGAGCGCGATTGGTCGCGTTGCTGATGTCGTCCGGCGATGTACCCGCAAACTGATACTGCGGATGGAAGCTGGCGATTTGCAAAAATCCGTCTAGTTTCATTTCAGCGAGCAGCCGATCTGCGAGTTCTAAAAAATCATTAAAGTCGAGAAAATCAGGGAACACAAAGGGAGCCACCAGCAACGTCGTGCTGCGTTGTTCCGGATCTGACTCTGCCAGCGACTCAAGTTCGTCGGCAAGTACGGCGAGCAGCGCCTCCGCCTCCGTGGCAACGGTCACGGCATAGTGGATCTGTCCTTTGGTATGCACCGCCTTGGCGAACGGGCAAAGATTGAGGCCAATAACGACGCGCTCCAACCACCGTCTTGTGTCCGGTTCAACACTTACCGAGAGCGTTGGGTCGGGCTTCATTTCATCTCGCGGATGAGTTGGCGCGTGTGTAAAGACTTGTCTCCCAAATGATGATTGATGACACGCCGCATCAGCTGTTTGGCTTGCGCGAGTGTACTCGCATCGGAAAACTCAGCGTGAGATAGTGCGACTAACGTACTACCACTTAACCTGACAGGGTCGATGGCGCGGATTTCGTGCTGGCTGGTAAGACGCACCGGTCCGCGCTCGACAACGTACAGATAATCGGCCGACGGATCAATAGCGGCATCAGAATCGGCCTCGTGGGTCAATGTGAGACCATAACCGAGCTCTTCGAGAAGCTTAAGTTCGAATCGACGTAACGCAGTTTCAATTTCTCTCGCTGCCCGGTCGACATGTTGTAGGCCGGCCAACGCTCCGATAGTCTCGCCGTACTGGTCAAACAACTGCTCGTGTGCATCGTCCTTCACCGCCAGTTTCAACAACAGCTCATTGACGTAGAACGCCGCCATCAGCGCCGGGCCGCGAATCTGCGGATTGATACGTTGGTGATCAGCCGCTTTTAACGTTTTCATGTCCGCCCTGCCAAACCACTCAAGTGAGAGCGGTTGAAAGGCGTTCAAGGCGTACTTACTGGACGCACCACGCTTCGCTCCTTTGGCGAGCATCGCCACACGACCGTGTGAACGGGTGAACGTTTCTAGGATAAGACTTGTTTCTTTGTTCGGATAGCTGTGCAGAACAAAGCCGTCACTGGCGAAGCTGGTTGACGTTCTCATCCGGACTATTGATAACCATACTGCTTGACCAGTGCCTCGTCGTCCGCCCAACCCTTTTTGACGCGCACCCACAATTCGAGATAAACCTTACCGTCGAACATGGCTTCCATGTCACGGCGGGCATCGGTTCCGATGCGTTTCAAGCGTTCACCCTTCTCGCCAATAATCATCGCCTTTTGCGTTTGTTTTTCGACAACGATGGTGGCAAAAATGCGGCGGAGCGCGCCTTCGACTTCAAACTTTTCGATCATCACACTGACACTGTATGGCAGTTCGTCGCCGACTTGACGAAAAACTTTTTCACGGATGAACTCAGCCGCAATAAACCGTTCGGACTTATCAGTCAAGTCATCTTCTGAGTAGATGGCCGGCTGCGCAGGAAGGAGCGGACGGATGACACGCTTGAGTTCTTCCATACTGCCTGGATTCTTTACACTAACTGGCACGACCGCGGTAAACGCGAAGCGTTGCTGGAGATCAGCCAGAAACGGGAGCATTCTTGCCGGCTCTTTGGCACGATCCGACTTCGTCACCACGAGCACGACCCTGGCTGAAGCTGGCAGCGCCTTGAGCACCGCTTCATCGGCATCGCCAAATCTGAGCGCTTCGACCGCAAACACGACAACATCAGCGTCGTCGGCGGTATTCGCAACGGTTCTATTCAGCACCCGATTTAGCGCGTTCTGGTGGGTCTTCTGGAACCCCGGCGTGTCCAAAAAAAGAAACTGGGTGCTTGTATCCGTGAGTATGCCGGTGATGCGGTGGCGGGTCGTCTGTGCTTTATTGGAAGTAATACTAACCTTTTGGCCAACCAGATGATTCAACAAAGTCGACTTACCAACGTTCGGCCTGCCCACAATGGCGATCGTGCCACAATGAAACTCTTGGTCCGACTCAGTTATGCGATTCGTCACGCGATGCCCTTGGCTTGGATTTTGGCGAGGATTTTTGTCGCCGCATCCTGTTCGGCGGCTCGCCGGGTGGCACCGCTGCCTTCCAGTTTGAACGCCGGTCTCTCGGTAATACATTCGACATAGAAAGTCTGCTGATGGGCCGCACCTTCGATTCGTTTCACCATGTACTGCGGCAACTGATGCCCGCGCGCTTGCAGCCACTCTTGAAGTGCGGTTTTGGCATCCTTCGAGGGATGTTCTTGTTCCGGCGCATCAAGCCGGGAAGCAAACAGACGCTTGACCAGTTCTTCTGCCGCAACAAAGCCACCATCAAGAAACACCGCGCCGATGAGCGACTCAACAGCATCTGCCAGAATGGAGGGCCGCAACGCTCCTCCCGTCTTGATTTCTCCACCTCCGAGTCGGAGAGAACCACCCAGCGCGTTTTCTTCGCCAATCCCGGCGAGTGATGTTTGATTGACGAGGTTGGCTCGCAGCCGACTAAGCTCTCCCTCCGGCATTGCGGGAAATTTTATGAAGATAAGCTCGGCGATCACCAAGTTGAGCATCGCGTCGCCAAGAAACTCAAGGCGCTCGTTGTGAGGCATGCCAAAACTGCGATGGGTCAACGCTTGGACCAACAAACTCGGGTCCCGAAATGCGTAACCAAGCCGCTCCGCCAGCGGGGATGCCGACGCGCTCACGGGCTGCTACTTGCTAGGCGCAGTACTCACCGCGAAGTCGATGAGTAATGTGTACCCAGGGAACAGTGCAACTTGCGCCTGCCAAGCAGCACTGACGATGGTGTCGTTATTTTCTTTGGTGATGTCCAAATCTGCACCTTTAAGCACCTGGATGTTTTCGATCACTCGGCGCTGGTCAAAATTGTTTCGGATCTCGGCTACGCTACCAGTCTTGACCTGTTCACTGGTCGCCATCGACTCCATGACCTTCTTTACCGAGAAATACTCGATGTAGTGGGGCAATAGTTTTAGGCCACCCAATACCATCACCCCGCCAACAACGAGATACAAACAGAGGGTGATAAAGCCAACGCCGCGCTGTTTCGAACGTGGCGCACGTCGAGCCGCCAGCAAAGGACGAATCCGCAGTAGAGGGGGGGTAATCGTGGCTGGTTTCATATCCATATCTGTCTGTTGCGTTCGTAAGGCGTTATTCGATCGCGGTACCGATACGTTCCAGGCTACCGAAGTTCATCCAAACCAACACCGCTTTGCCAACGATGTTTTCTTCCGGCACAAATCCCCAATAACGGCCATCGTCGCTGTTATCCCGACTGTCGCCCATCATCAGGTATTGGCCATCTGGGACTTTGCAGGTTAACCCCTCGGCATTGTAAGTGCAATTCGACCTGTTTGGAAACTGCCTGACCCGAGCCAGATCCAGTGATGGCAGGCGGGGATCAACCATCATCTGATGTGGCTTTTCCGCTAACTTCTCGGTAAATGTCTCAAAAAATCGAATGCCGCCGCTCTCGGTGTCCGTATAGGTGCCGCTTGATTGCGTCAACACTGGTTTGCCATTGACGGTCAGACGTTTGTCCTTGTAGGTGATGGTGTCGCCGGGCGTGCCAATGACGCGCTTGATGAAGTCCTTGGACATGTCTTCCGGATAGCGAAACACCATCACGTCACCAGCTTTGGGCAAATTAACATCAACAATTTTCTTATTCAACACCGGTACACGAATGCCATAGGTGAACTTGTTCACCAAGATAAAGTCGCCGACCAGCAGCGTTGGGACCATCGAGCCAGACGGAATTTTGAACGGCTCGAACAAAAAAGAGCGGAGTAAAAAAACGATGAGTATCACTGGGAAGAAACTCTTGGCCATTTCCACCAGCACAGGATCCTGCGTTCCTGCTTTACGTTGTTTGCGGAAGGCCAATGAATCGACCAGCCAGATCAAACCGGTCGCGGCGGTTGCGGTCAACAACACGGCGGCAAAACCCATCACCTCCTTAACGGTAAGCATGGCCAGCGAAGCGATGAACAAAACCGGCCAGGCGATCTCAAGCAAGGGGTGAATCGCCGATGTCGACTGGTCAGGCGCACCAGTGGGCTGCCCCGAAGACGTTGTTACCCCCTCTTTGCCGACAAACAAACTTGCCACGACGACGGCTAGGCTCGCTGCAATCGCCAACCATCCAAGCATTTCCCAATTCATAGATTACTTCCAACTCATTTAACAATGTGTACGCATCTTTACAGAAAATTGTGCGCTACGACAGCCGGTTGCGACCAATCTCCAACATGACGCCATCGGTGACACTGGGCCGGGTACCAACTACTTATCCCCAATCTGCAAGACCGCGAGAAAGGCTTCTTGCGGAATTTCAACGCTACCAACCTGTTTCATGCGCTTCTTACCGGCCTTTTGTTTCTCCAGCAGCTTACGCTTGCGTGAAATGTCACCGCCGTAACATTTGGCAATGACGTTTTTACGCAGCGCTTTAATATTTTCGCGAGCGATGATGTTTGCCCCAATCGCAGCTTGTACCGCAACATCAAACATTTGACGCGGAATCAACTCGCGCATTTTTGAGGCAAGTTCGCGACCGCGATACTGACTGTTTGCGCGATGAACGATCAGCGATAACGCATCAACTTTTTCACCGTTGATGAGTATGTCCAACTTAACCAGATCGGAAGGACGGTATTCTTTAAACTCGTAATCAAGCGACGCATAGCCACGCGATACCGACTTCAGTTTGTCAAAGAAATCCATCACCACTTCATTCATCGGCATTAGATAGGTGAGGATCACCTGTCGGCCGTGATACTGCATATCGACTTGCACGCCGCGTTTCTGGTTGCACAAAATAATCACCGATCCCACATATTCCTGCGGCATCATCATGGTGGCGGTGATGATCGGTTCGCGAATTTCTCGAATCTTGGACAGTTCGGGCAACCTAGACGGATTCTCTATTTCAATCACTGTGTTATCCATCAGCAGCACTTGATAAATCACAGTTGGAGCCGTGGTAATCAAGTCCTGATCGAATTCGCGTTCCAAGCGCTCCTGCACAATCTCCATGTGCAGCAATCCCAAGAAGCCGCAGCGGAACCCAAATCCCAACGCCTGAGATGCTTCCGGCTCAAACCGAAGGCTGGCGTCGTTCAACTGCAGCTTGGTCAGTGCATCACGCAGGCCATCATACTGATTCGATTCAACCGGATACAAACCGGCAAAAACCTGTGGCTTGATCTCCTTGAAGCCCGGCAAGGCAGCCGACGCAGGCCGATCTTGCAAGGTAATGGTGTCGCCGACCTTGGCCGCCTTAAGTTCCTTGATGCCGGCGATGACGAAACCGACTTCACCCGCCGTGAGTTCGGGACGTGGTTGTGACTTTGGAGCAAACACACCGACTTGCTCACATAGGTGCTGCGCCCCCGTCGCCATGAAAAGGATCCTGTCTTTCGGCCTAAGCGCACCATCTATGACTCGCACCAGCATGACCACACCAACATAGTTATCGAACCACGAATCGATAATCAGCGCTTTGAGCGGCCCGGATAAATCCCCTTTCGGGGGTGAGATACGCGTTACAACGGTTTCAATCACATCGTCGATACCAATACCTGTCTTGGCGCTGCAACGTACTGCATCGTGTGCTTCAATACCGATGATGTCCTCGATTTCATCGATCACCCGATCGGGATCAGCCGACGGCAAGTCGATTTTGTTGAGTACCGGAAATACCTCTACGCCCAGATCGGTCGCGGTGTAGCAGTTGGCAACGGTTTGTGCTTCGACGCCTTGTGAGGCATCGACCACAAGTAATGCGCCCTCGCAGGCAGACAATGAGCGTGAGACTTCATACGAAAAGTCGACGTGCCCGGGTGTGTCGATCAAGTTCAACTGATAGGTTTGGCCATCCCGCGCCTTGTAGGTCAGGGCTGCTGTCTGTGCTTTGATGGTGATACCGCGTTCTCGTTCTAGTTCCATCGAATCAAGCACCTGCGATTCCATCTCTCTGGACGACAACCCACCGCAGCGTTCGATGATACGATCAGCCAAGGTGGACTTGCCATGGTCAATGTGGGCGATGATGGAAAAATTGCGGATGTGATTCATGGTGGGCAGGAGCCAGTGATGCAGGGATTGTCGCGAAATCGTCCGACCGCGTTGCGGGGGCTGGAGGCCGTGGGGGCCGCATGAAGAACAAGGGCACCCGTGGGTGCCCCAGTGTGTGCCCTGAAGTGCCCTCAAAGCGAAACAGCCGTGAAGTTTAGCCCAATACAGGGGCAATTACGAGTTGCCGCCGAACGCCAAACCCGTGGTGGAAGTCCATCGGTGGCGGTCAAAGTGATAGTGGCAAATTTCGACGCCTGTCTCCGGTTCCCCCAGGAGCAGTACTGGCACCCAATCCGAGAACCGCTCTTCCAACGCGGGATGCGCATCGAGGTCGACTTCCACGATTTCGGCTGATCGCCCTGCCTCCCCTGCTGAGATTAGCGCCGCGTCTAATGCGGCACGCATGTCCTCGCAGAGGTGGCAGTAGCTTCGACCAATCAGGGTTAAACGCACTACTTCGCGTCCGGCCTTAACGTCAAATATCTTGCCGATGCATCTTCGCGTTTGACCAATAAAGCAACCGGCTTCTTGTCTTCAAGCTTTGCGACCAGATCGTTGAACTGGGCGGGAGACTTGATTTCGGTGGTATTGAGCGACAGGATGGCGTCACCCGGGCGGAGTCCAATCTTGGCGGCCGGTCCGGAGACCTCGGTGATGATTACCCCAGATGTGATCGACAGTGACTTGCGATCATCCTCATCCGCTTCCTCGACGATGAGCCCTAGTCGGTTAGGTTTCAGGGCGGATTTATCCTGCTTATCGCCTTTCGGTGAGGCGGGTGTTGCCTTTTGCACACGCGGTGCGTTAGGCTCTTCCGGTGCCTCCATCACAGGCAGGGTGATTTCCTTCACCGAGCCGCTTCGCCACACTGACAGCGTTACCTTGGTTCCGGGCACCTTCGGGAAAATGATACGTTGTACGTCGACGATCGACTTTACGGCCTTCCCGTCAACTTTTTGGATGACGTCACGCGCCTTTAACCCCGCCTTTTCCGCTGGTGTGTTGGGTTCAATATTCGCGACCATCACGCCAGCGTCTTTCTTGGGTAGCCCTAGCGCCTCAGCAAGATCTTCCGAAAACGGCGTCGGGTCGAGCGCGACACCTATACGGCTGCGGCGAACCTTGCCCGTCGCCATAAGCTGGTTGGCAACTTCCATCACCGTGTTGATCGGTATTGCCAATGAAATTCCAAGGTACCCGCCGTTACCCGTAAAGATCTGCGAGTTGACCCCGACGACTTCGCCACGGGTACTAAACAATGGGCCGCCCGAGTTACCCACATTGACGGCTGCATCAGTCTGGATAAAGGGTGCCAAGTCGCCTGTATCGCGCGACTTAGCACTGACAATTCCTGCCGTCACCGTATTTTCAAAGCCGAACGGTGAACCGATGGCCACCACCCATTCGCCCACTTTCAGCTTGTCTGAGTTGCCGATGTTCACCTTTGGTAGTCCGGTAGCGTCAATTTTCAACACGGCCACATCCGTGCGTTCGTCGGCACCAACCACCTTCGCTTTGAATTCACGCTTGTCGGTAAGCGTTACTGTCACTTCGTCGGCAAACGCTGGCTGCTGCCGACCACTGGCATCTATGCCACCGTTGATGACCACCACGTGGCGATTGGTGATGATATAGCCATCTGAGGAAATGATGAAGCCCGAACCCTGGCCGACGTCGCGCAGCGGCGCGTCTGGCGAAGGCGCGCTCGGCGCGCGTGGATTGCGGCGCGGATTCTGTGGGTTTTGCGGACTCTGCCGAGGCAGTGGCAACGCATCCGGCGGCATGAAGCGCCGGAAAAACTCGTAGAACTGTTCGTTATCTTCAGGAGATGCCGCGCCGCCGCGTCCAGCGGATCGCGCCTTGGTACTGACATTGACTACCGAGGCACCTTCTTTTTCCACCAACTCGGAAAAGTCGGGCAACATCACGCCACGCCCGGCACCGGCGCCAGCGCCCGCGCTTTGCGCGAATGCGTCTGGCTGGCCGCCAATCAAACCAAAAGAAAGAACGCCTGCAGCAATGAAACTAGCAACAGACACTGGCAATAAAGCGAAACGTTTTGACATATATTCCTTCTTACAAGTTGAATCGCCGGGTGACCCCGGCGAGCATCAGATAACACCACACAATTACGCAAAGCGTCTAGCGGCGACGGGACACGCTTTCTGCTATGGCTTGTACCGCACCAATCGGAACTTCACCCATCACGGTAACCTGGTAGTCCGCCACCGGTCTGATGACCACACTGATCGGGCCATCTTCACTGACTTTGCTGCTCGGCTGGACAACATTGCCACCGTTGCCCTCGACAAACACTGACACGTGCAAAAGACCGTCAGTATAGACGAGGTGCGTAACCGGCTCTTTGCGACCAGTCAAATTTCGCACCATCTCCATGACTTTCCTAAACCCCGATGGAAGATGCCCGACATGCCAACCTGTGTCGGCGGACTTGACGCCATCCTTTAGCGAATAATCCTTCTGCCAGCCAGACGACTTTTCCCAACGAGAACGTATGTCCTGCCGCGACACCGCTCCGCTAACATCGACCTGCGTAAACATAAATTGTTCCAGCAATTGGCTTTTTTCATTGAAGAGCTTCGCCCGTAGAAGTAATCCGGTACCCAATTCAGCGCACAATTTTTGCAGGTAGCGCATGTTATCCCGCGGCTCAAGGATCACCCACTGGCAGTCGTGACCGGCTACACGCTCAATGTTGCCAAGCTTAACTTTATAGTTCTCGGCTATTGCACTGGGCGAACCTGAAACCAACGAGGGAAAAAAACGTCCAGTGGAACGGCGGTCCACCCGAACCATCTTTTGCTCGGGATGGTAACAAAACAGTTCTTCGTTGCGCCGAATCACCTCAAAAAACGGCCCGTCAAGCATTTCGAGCTTTTCGTGCTCGTTACCTTGTTTATCGACGACATGCGTAATACGTGAAGTTGCCGAACCATCAGTGGTTTGATGAACGTAAACTCCCGTGTAAGGCAATTCGCGAGCCGACTTTGCCATACGTTCGAGCCACTCTCCGGCATTCTTCGGCTGCGCAACGCCCGCAGTTGGCAACACCAAGTAGAAAGCGCAGAGGAGCAATACCATTGCCTCAAAGGACTGCGCTGACCTGCCCTGCCCCCTAGTTCCCGCAGGGCAATTCAATTTCACGTTTTCCAACATTACCACGCTATTTCTTCACTATTTCCGCATCGACCGTGTTGTCACAAATGCCACCACAATGCTACCGGCCTGCCTCGCGCCGAGCGGACGCTGCTTGGAAGGCCTCCGGATTCGTAAACTGTCGATGAATTGCCAAATAATCGTTCACTCGCACCTCGGCAGCGTTCGGCGAGGCGGCGACGGGCCGTGGTGCCACCTTCTGCACGAGTTGGACGGGCTCGACCGTTCCGCTCTGCTGTTTGAACGCAACCACAGCAATCGCCGACACGGTCACCACAGACGCCGCCATTGCCAAGGCCATGCGGGTACGTTTATCAACCGGCGCGACCCTGATCGCCGACGGGGCTAACACGGTAGGCTCCTGAGCAAGTTTGGCAAAAATGGTGGCCGCACACCGCTGCCGCCTGTCTACCTCACCGGAGGTCGCACCGCGGAGCGTTTCGCCGATCAGATGGTAGTGGTCCCAACTCTCGCGCCGCGCGGCATCGGAACCTAAACCACGGATCACCTGCATGGCCTCGTCTCGATCAAGCTCGCCATCCATCAATGCTGAAATCTTTTCGTTCATTACAAATTCTCCGATACGCTTCTTGTGCTCATTTGGAGTTCTCGTTGTTTATACCCTGCAGTCCCACGAAAGTCCTTGATCCAAGCTACCAACGTCGATCTTTATTGATTCCCAGCTGCGGCCGCAATTGCTCGGCAACCGCTTCCCGCGCACGGAAAATACGCGACCGTACCGTACCGATCGGGCAGTCCATAATCTGCGCAATCTCCTCGTAGGACAAGCCTTCGATTTCGCGAAGCGTGATTGCTGTACGCAACTCGTCTGGCAGCGCATCAATAGTGCGATTGACGATTTCGCCAATTTGTTTGCTCATCAACTGTGCGTCCGGGGTTGCGATGTCGCGAAGACCGGTGGCGTCTTCGAAGCCCTCGGCTTCTTCCGCATCAAATTCTGTAGAAGTTGGCGCTCGGCGCCCCTGACTGATCAGGTAGTTTTTCGCCGTGTTCACCGCGATGCGATAGAGCCAAGTGTAGAACGCACTATCACCGCGGAAGTTCCCTAGCGCGCGATAGGCCTTGATGAAGGCTTCCTGCGCGACGTCTTCGATCTCGTCTTGATTTCGCACAATACGAGACAGGAGGCGCTCAACTTTGCGTTGATACTTGATGACGAGCAACTCAAAGGCGCGTTTATCGCCCGCTTGCGCCCGTTCTACCAGTTGTTGATCGATCTCTCGATCACTCATCGACGCTTTCCCATCAGTGCGTTGCGCTGTCCCACTCGGCGCAATTTGTATCGCCGAAGGATTTGCGCAGACTGGCGAGCCAACGCTTCGGGGAACCTCACTTTTGCGGGAGTCTCGCGGTAAACCCGGAGCCAGTCGGGAACTGTCGGGTATTATAAACGTCAAGTCTGCCATCGCGCCTCTCCTAGAACAGTAAGACTTACTAACATATTGATTTCAATAACGTTTCAGTAGTGATTCGAGATCGACTCAGATTTCAACCATTTTGACGAACTAGCGAAATCAAGGCCGCGTCAAATTTCAATGCGACACTCAAGCCGACGGTGCAAATGATCACGCACCTTGAGACACACTCTACTGACCCAGCCCAGTCAAAATAGTTCATATGGGCCGCCACTAGCTTTGGCCCGAAGCCCAATTTTCAAGGACCGTATACCGTATGTATCGTTGTTTCCAAACATATGTCCACACATATGCCCTCTGATTCCCCTGCCAGCGGTACGCAGCAGGCCAGCCGCCAAACAAACTACGATGTACTGATCATCGGCTCGGGCTTGGCCGGCATGTCTCTCGCACTTCGCCTGGCCGAGGATCAACGCGTTGCCCTGCTTACCAAGGGAGAGTTGCTTGACGCGGCCAGCGCGTGGGCACAAGGCGGTATTGCGGCAGTGCTCGACGACAATGACTCTGTAGAGGAGCATATTCGCGACACTCACATCGCCGGTGCGGGTCTTTGCCATGAGGATGCGGTGCGATTCGTCGTGGAAAACGGCAAACGCGCGGTCGAATGGCTGATTGAGCAAGGCGTACCTTTTACCACTGACGAGAACAATCGGGCAGAACTTCACCTGACGCGCGAAGGTGGTCATTCCCACCGACGTATCGTCCATGCGGCAGACGCCACCGGGCGCGCAGTACAAAAAACCTTGGTCCAACAGCTTAAGTCGCATCCCAATATTCAAATACTGGAACATCAAATTGCGGTCGATCTGATCACGTCAAAACGACTCGGTCACCTGTCAGACAAGCGCTGTTATGGTGCCTACGTCTTGGACAAATCCACGGGACGCGTGCGGACTATCGGTGCCCGCTCAACCGTATTGGCAACCGGCGGTGCCGGAAAAGTCTATGTGTACACGACCAATCCCGATGTTGCCACCGGAGATGGAGTGGCGATGGCGTGGCGCGCGGGCTGTGCAGTGGCCAATATGGAATTTATGCAGTTTCATCCTACGTGTTTGTACCACCCCGCGGCAAAATCCTATTTGATTACCGAAGCAGTACGCGGCGAAGGCGGGTTACTCAGAATTCCTCCCGGATACGACAGTGCCGGCCACCGCTTCATGCCCGACCACGACGGGCGTGCCGAGTTAGCGCCCCGCGATGTGGTCGCGCGCGCCATCGATTTTGAAATGAAGAAGCGCGGTCTCGATTTTGTACATTTGGATATCTCACACAAGCCGCCAGAATTTTTGACCGAACACTTCCCAAACATTTACGCGAAATGCCTTAGCCTCGGTATCGACATCACCAAAGAGCCGATCCCGGTCGTACCAGCCGCGCACTACACTTGCGGCGGCGTGGTGACGGATCTCAATGGCCGCACCGAGGTCGAACACCTCTACGCCGTTGGTGAGGTGTCGTGCACGGGTCTTCATGGCGCCAATCGGCTGGCTTCCAACTCCCTACTTGAGTGTCTGGTATTTGCCGAAGCAGTACGCAACAACATCGCCGCGCACGGTGCAATTGAACTGCCGCCATTGCCGGCTTGGGATGAAAGTCGTGTCACTAACGCCGATGAGGAAGTTATCCTCTCGCACAACTGGGATGAGCTCAGGCGCTTCATGTGGGACTATGTCGGCATCGTGCGAACCAACAAACGCTTGGAGCGTGCCATGCACCGGATCCATCTGCTGAATGCCGAGATCAATGAGTACTATGCAAATTTTCGCGTTTCAAACGACTTGATTGAACTTAGAAATCTATTGCAAACAGCTGAACTGATTGTGCGCTCCGCGATGTTGCGTAAAGAGAGTCGCGGGCTCCATTACAGCCTTGACTACCCTGAAACCCTACCCACCGCGCTCGACACGGTTCTGAAGCCATGACCACCCCGAACAGCAATTTGTACAGCGTTACCAACATCAAAAAAATGGAGTCCGACCATCAAGTGGCGCATCCCAAGATTTCCTTGATGCAGCGCGCCGGTGAGGCGGTCGCCGAGATGGCATTGGATATGCTGAAACAGCAGAAGGCAAAAACAGTCTTGGTACTGGCTGGACCGGGCAACAATGGCGGTGATGCCTGGGTGGCGGCGGAGATATTACGCAAAGCGAAAAAATCTGTCACCGTTCTCTCATTGGGTGAACAGACTTGGACAGAACCTGTGGCAAAAAATGCGTATGCCGCGTTCAACGCAAACAATGGCGCGGTGGTAAAAGCTTGGCCAAAATCATCTGAGTTTGCGGTCGTCATCGACGGACTATTCGGCACCGGGCTCGGCAGGCCGCCGACGGGCGCATTTGCTGATGTGATCCGGCTCTGTAATGCTCAGCGCGCTGCGAACCGATGTGTCGTGATCGCCATCGATATTCCCAGCGGACTCAACGCCGACACCGGTGTGGCATATGAACCGGCGATCGTCGCCGACCAGACGCTCACGTTCGTTGGCGCCAAACCCGGACTGTTTACCAACGATGGCAAGGACTTCGCAGGACTCGTCACGGTAGAAACTCTCGGTATCGAACAGCCCCCCACTCCCGCCTCGTTACTCACGCGCGACGTCGCGCTTAGGCTGATACCCCGGCGCCGCGCCAACAGCCACAAGGGAACCTACGGCCGTGTTGGTGTGGTGGGTGGTGCCGAGGGGATGACGGGTGCAGCCATCTTGGCTGCGCGTGCGGCTTTACACATCGGTCCGGGCAAGGTTTACCTCGGCTTATTTGACAAAGACCGCCCGAGCTTCGATCCGCTGCACCCGGAGATCATGGTTCGTGACGCCAAGGCCCTCGTCAAGGACGACGATATGACTGCTTTTGCGATTGGCATGGGCATGGGTGAAACTGGCGCAGCCTCGTTGCTTGCCTTGCTATCGCTCGACAAACCGACGCTGGTAGACGCCGATGCGTTGAATGTTGTTTCGACAAACCCCAGCATCCGCGGTGCGTTTGACGCAAAAAAGGCTGAAAACACCCGTTCCTGCTTGCCTTTTGTTTTTACGCCGCACCCCGGCGAGGCGGCAAGACTGCTCGGCGTCAGCATTGCGGAAGTACAAGCAGATCGTCCCACCGCTGCATTCAAGCTCGCTGCGCAGTTCGCCAGCGTCGTGGTGCTTAAGGGGGCCGGAAGCATCATCGCGCATCCGGACGGCCGATACGTCATTAACACGACGGGCAATTCCGGCATGGCCTCAGGGGGCATGGGTGATGCGCTTGCCGGCATGATCGCCGCGCTAATGGCGATGGGCTTGGATACCTGGGACGCCGCTCGCCTGGGCGTATACCTTCACGGCGCGGCAGGTGACGCTGCGTTACATCACGGCATGGGGCCGCATGGCCTGACGGCGTCCGAAGTTATCTTTGAGGCGCGTACACTACTCAATACTGAGCTAGACGATCATCACAACGACGACACGGAGGAGGAATGAAAATGCATAAAAAGATGTACAAATATCTGCGAGTCCTGGCAGCCTTGAGCGCGGGTACCCTTGCAATCTTTAACGCCAACGTTGGCCACACGCAATCAAGCTACCCGGAAAAGGCCGTGCGCTACATCATCCCGTTTGCGCCGGGTGGTGAATCTGATATTGCCGCGCGCTTTCAGCAGCTCGCGTTCAAGAAAAAATACGGCCAGGAGTTTATCGTCGAGTCCAAGCCCGGCGGCGGCGGTTCACTAGTGTGGTCACAGGCGAATACGTTTCCTGGTGATGGCTACACTTGGATCAGCACCAACCTGCCGCATCTTGTATTGCAGCCGATGGAAGGCAATGTCCAGTACAAAACTGAGGACATTCATAACGTCTACTTTTACCACTACACGCCGGACGCCATCGTCGTCCGAACTGAAAGTCCGTTCAAGACCTATCAGGATCTGATTGCGGCAGCGAAGGTCAAACCGGATAGCGTCTCTGTCGCCGGATCGGGACTCAATTCCGCAAACCACGTGGCGAATGTCCGCCTTGAAGGCGCGGCTGGAATCAAACTCACTTATGTGCCATTCAAGGGAACAGGCGACCTCGTCGCCTCGCTCCTAGGTGGGCACGTTGACGCCGCAATGTCGTACGTGACGCTGGCCCTTGCGCAGAAGGGGCGCACGCGAATGCTCGCGATTGCCACCGAAAAGCGGCACCCTGCCTTTCCAGACACGCCGACCTTCAAAGAGCTCGGTATTGATTGGGTGGATGGTGCGTATCGCGGTGTGGCGGTGCCGAAATCAACCCCACCTGAACTGCGCAAAAAAATCTCGGACATCTTTGCCGAGATCAACAAAGACCCGGACTTCCGCAAACGCATGGCCGACGGCGGCTTCGAGATCATTGACGTGCCCGTGGACAAAGTACCGGCCTTCATGGCGGAGCGGACAAAGGTTTACACCGAAGTCGCAAAACGTATGGGATTAGCCGGTAAGTAGTCCCGTCACCCAGCCTAGGCGGTCACGAGTGGGTCGTGGCCGCACGCATATCTCGGCGCATTTAGGCTCGCTCGGGTTGCTTGGTTGCATGGTGATCGGTTGCGCTGTGGCTTAGCCCGCCGTGAGCAATAATCTACCCAAGTAAAGCCCCAGTGCAGTCAGCAACAGCGAGACAAACAAATGCGAAGCGCCAACCGCGAGCGCCCAGCCGATTTGGTTTTGCTCCACCAGCGCAATGACTTCGGCTGAATAAGTCGAAAAAGTCGTCAAGCCGCCGAGAAAGCCGGGGATCACCAGCAGCCGCCACTCGGGCGATAAAAACGGATGCTTCACGAAGTAGGCAATCGCAAGTCCCACCAATAGACCCCCAACGGCGTTTGCCACGAACGTACCGATCGGAAATGCAGGGTGCCGGGTGTTTAGCCATAACGTCAATCCCCAACGCGTCCATGCACCGATGGCGGCACCGACACCAACTGCGATAAAACCGACGAAGGATGTATGGGGCATCAAAGTGAAATTTGTCCGGACAACTTTTGCGACCAGCAGCTCATGACATCTATAATAACGGGCATCATATCGAATCCGCATCAGGACACCAAATGACCGCCACCGCATCACAAGAGCCGCGCGAATCAATGGAGTATGACGTCGTCATCGTCGGTGCCGGGCCGGCAGGACTCGCCGCTGCAATTCGTCTTAAACAACAAGCGGTTGCATCGAATCACGATGTCAATGTTTGTGTGGTTGAAAAGGGCTCTGAGGTCGGCGCACATATTCTGTCAGGCGCTGTGATGGATCCGCGGGCAATTACCGAGCTGTTCGAGGATTGGAAAGAACTTGGCGCCCCGCTCAACCAAGCTGTGACCGAAGATCGCTTCCTATTTTTGTCTGAAAGTAGCGGACGGCAAGTACCAAATTGGATGTTACCCGCATGCTTCCAGAACCACGGCAATTACGTGGTCTCGTTGGCCAACGTTTGCCGCTGGCTCGCAACACGTGCCGAAGAACTTGGTGTCGAAATTTATCCCGGCTTCGCGGCGGCAGAAGTACTATTTAACGAGGATGGTGCCGTCCGGGGCGTCGCCACCGGGGACATGGGCATCGGCAAAGACGGGCAACCGACCGAGCGCTTTCAACGCGGTATGGAGCTTCACGCCAAGTACACGTTTTTTGCCGAAGGATGCCGGGGCCACCTCGGCAAACAGTTGCAAGCGCGCTACCACCTCAATGATGGTCGCGACCCCCAGGTGTATGGCATCGGCCTTAAGGAGTTATGGGAAGTCAAGCCTGAAAAGCATGTCCCAGGGCTGGTAGTACACACGGCAGGATGGCCGCTTGATCGTGATACCTACGGTGGCTCATACCTCTATCACATGCAGGACAACCTGGTCTCGGTCGGCTTTGTGGTCGGCTTGGCCTACACCAACCCAAACCTCTCGCCGTTCGAGGAGTTCCAACGCTACAAAACACACCCTAGCATTTGCGGTTTTTTCGAAGGCGGCAAACGCATCGCTTATGGTGCGCGCGCCCTGGCAGCCGGCGGCCTGCAATCACTGCCTAAACTAATCTTCCCGGGTGGTACCCTGATCGGCGACGATGCAGGTTTTCTAAACGCATCGCGCATCAAGGGCAGTCACGCGGCGATCAAGTCAGGCGCACTCGCGGCTGATGCGGCGTTCAACGCGCTACGCGCCGGTCGGTCGGCAGACGAACTCACCAACTACCCACAGTCTTTTGAGAAAAGCTGGCTGTATGATGAGCTCTACCGCGCGCGCAACTTCAAACCATTTATGGCAAAAGGGTTGTACACCGGCACACTGATGGTTGGTGTGGATCAGGTCGTGTTCGGCGGCAAAGCGCCGTGGACGTTGCACCATCAGCACGCCGATCACGAAACTCTAATGGACGCAGCTAACGCAAAACCAATCAGCTACCCCAAACCCGACGGCGTGCTGACCTTTGATCGATTGTCGTCGGTATTCATTTCAAATACGAATCATGAAGAAGACCAACCGGCGCACCTGACACTCAAAGATGCCGACGTGCCCGTATCGGTCAACCTCGCCAGATACGATGGGCCCGAGGCGCGTTACTGCCCGGCTGGTGTTTATGAGTACGTAGATGTCCCACCAGGCCACGACGCGACATCAAGCGCTTCAGCCGCCGAGACGAGTGCAAGGCGGCAAGGAGCCAGCAGCGAGATAGTACAAGACGTACAGCGAGGCGCTGGCGACGCAGCCAACACCGCAATCGCTCGGCCGCTGAAGCGCTTGCAGATAAACGCGCAAAACTGTGTCCATTGCAAAACCTGCGACATTAAAGATCCGACGCAAAATATTATCTGGGTGACGCCCGAAGGTGGTGGCGGACCGAATTACCCGAATATGTAGCCACGGTTCGGCACCGCCGTACACGCCTCGCGGGGGCGGACCTAAGGCTCCGCTGGCCGCCAAGCGCGGATTGAAGTAATCTAGTCGTTTATCCATTCGCAAATGGGGATCCGCCATGAAGCCAGTCGCCGAACTGCTAAAGAAGCGTGCCTATACCGAAGTCTATTCCGTCGGCCCGACCGCGACGGTGTTCGAGGCGATTACCTTGCTGGCGGAAAAAGGCGTGGGCGCGCTGATGGTCATGGAAGGCGAAAAACTGGCGGGTATTTTTTCCGAGCGAGACTACACTCGAAAGATCGCCATCGTTGGACGCAATTCCCGAGAAACGCTGGTTTCCGAGATCATGACCACGCCGGTTCTGTTCGTAACCCCCACCCACCGAACCCGCGAGTGTATGGCGCTAATGTCGGACAAGAATATCCGCCACCTCCCGGTACTCGACGCTGGCAAGGTCGTCGGCATGCTGTCGATACGCGATCTTATGAACGACATCATCGCGGATCATGAATTCACCATTGCCCAACTCGAGGGCTACATCAATCAATAACACGACTTGGCTGTTACGACTGGCCACGATTGACGATATCCCCGCAATCGCGCGCCTCATTGAAGTATCTGCTTTCGGTCTAGGCAAAAGCGATTACGCCCCTGAACAGATTCAAGGTGCCCTGCAAGGCACTTTCGGCGTTGATACACAGCTGATTCGCGACCAAACCTATTGGTTGGTGGAAGGCCCGGATGGATTGGCAGCTGCCGGCGGCTGGAGCTTTCGCACCACCTTATTCGGCGGTGACAAACACGCGGAGCGCGTTGTCGAACCGGCCGAGCAGCTTGATCCTGAAACTGACGCCGCGCGGATTCGCGCCTTCTTTGTGGCTCCCACCGCCGCACGGCAAGGGCTTGGCCGACGAATCTTGAAACATTGCGAGGACCAAGCCAAGACGCACGGCTTTCAAAAATTGACGCTGTTCGCCACCCTGCCAGGGCAACGCTTGTATGAAGCGTGCGGTTTCGTTGCCGACATGCCGGTCGACTACGAGGTGGCTGCGGGAACCTTGATGAGGTTTGTTCCCATGCATAAAGCGATCGACGACCCGCGAAGCGCTTAAAATCGTCGCATGAAACCCAATCACTTCGACGCCATTGTCGTCGGCGCCGGAGCAGCCGGAATGATGTGCGCTGCCACCGCGGGGAAGCGCGGTGCGCGAGTGTTACTGGTAGACCATTATCACAAGCTCGGCGAAAAAATTCGTATCTCCGGTGGCGGGCGCTGCAACTTCACGAACCTGCACACCACGCCGGCAAATTTTCTCTCCCAGAACCCACACTACTGCCGTTCGGCACTGGCGCGCTACGCGCCCAACGACTTCATCAAACTCGTCGAGTCGCATCAGATCAAGTATCACGAGAAGACCCTCGGGCAGCTTTTTTGTGACGACAGCGCCGTGCAGATTATTCAGATGCTGAAGACGGAATGTGATCGGGCACACGTCAGCTGGCGCATGCCGGTACAAGTGTCATCAATCAAGGCTGTTTCCTCGGGCTATGAAGTACGTATCGGCGATGAGTGGATGAGTTGCACGGCACTAGTGATTGCAACCGGTGGACTCGCGGTGCCTAAAATCGGCGCAACGCCGTTCGGCTATCAGGTGGCTGAGCAATTTGGACTCGCCATCATTCCGCCCAAGCCTGCGCTAGTGCCTCTCGCCTTCGAGCCCGAGTCGCTGGCGAAGTTTGGCGATTTGTCGGGGATTTCGCTGGACGCAACAGTGTCTTGCGGCGACGGCGAATTTCGCGAAGCGGTATTGCTGACTCATCGAGGGTTATCCGGGCCGGCCATTTTGCAAATTTCGTCCTATTGGCAGGCAGGTTCTGCGAAGGACCCAATCCACGTCAACGTCCTGCCCGGGGCACAACCGGCGGCACTAAAAGATAAGCGGCAATCCAAAGCGCAACTGCATAATTTGTTGGCGGAGGTATTGCCGCGCCGTTTTGCGGATAGTTGGTGTCTGGCCCATCAATTAACCAAACCCGCCAACGAACTGTCGGATTCCGCCTTTAACACCGTACTCGAACAGCTACGCGATTGGCGTATCAAGCCCTCCGGCACACTCGGCTACAACAAAGCCGAGGTCACCCTCGGTGGTGTCGATACCCGTACGCTCTCCTCAAAGACAATGGCCGTTACGAACCAGCCCAATCTCTATTTCGTCGGCGAGGTTGTTGATGTCACCGGACACTTGGGCGGTTTCAATTTTCAGTGGGCGTGGGCTTCGGGCCATGCTGCCGGCATCGCTATCGCAGAGCGCCGCGCGTGAACGCAACGCGAACCCAACCTGAATTCCACATGACACCGCCCCGCTGGGTGCTAGACACCAATGTAGTGATCGACTGGCTGATGTTCAATCACCCGTTCATGGACCCACTGCGTGAGAGGGTCGCTGATGGCCGTCTGGTTATCCTGACGCATCAACCTGCAATCGTGGAACTGAAGGCGGTGCTGGGTTACCGCCAACTCAAGCTCGACGCAGCACGACAGGGGCAAATCTTTGCGCGTTACTTAGCCTCAACCACTGAGGTGGCATTACCTTCAGGAGCAAGTCTACAGAACCTGAAGATGCCCGGTGGGTTTCCCCGCTGTCGCGATCGCGACGATGAACACTTCATCGCGCTTGCCTATCACCACAGGGCTGACGCGCTGGTATCGCGTGATAACGCAGTATTGGGCATGAAGTCACGTGTCGCCAAGTTTGGGTTGACGATCTATAACGTACAGCAGGCGATCAGCCGCCTAACGGCAACGGTCAATCCTTCTTCCTGAAGACAACGATGTGCTGCCATGGCAGCACATTCGAAGTGCGCTCCCAAACTAGTGCATGCACTTCCGCTTCACGTCGAATCTGACGTTCACTCATCTTGTGCAGTTCCTTGATGGGTACCTCAGGGTCTTCAGCGCGATACTCCACAAATACCACGCGCCCACCGGGATTGAGTGAGCCCACCAGGGAACGCATCACCTCGAGCGGGTATTCGAGTTCGTGATACACGTCGACCATGATTGCCAAGTCAATACTGTCGGTCGGCAGTTTGACGTTATCCGCAGTCGACAGAATCGGCTTGATTGTCGCGTAGCGAGGCTCGCGCGCGACTTTTGCGAGCATCTGCACCATCTCTGGCTGGACATCAACGGCGTAAACCGTCCCTGGTGCCACACCGGCACCAACAATCTCAGCCATCCGCCGAGAGTGGTATCCCGACCCAGCACCAATATCTGCCACCACCATACCAGGCTTCAACTTCAGCTCAGCCAATAGAAGATCTGGGCGTTCTTCGCGCATGCGTTCGGGTCTCTCCAACCAATCGGCTGCTTGCCAACCCATCACCCGGGCGATCTCGCGCCCCATGTAAGACTTGCCGATCCCATCCGCACTGGCGCGCGTTTTTTTGTAGGGGTTATCGCTGGCGACCGCGTGCGGGATGGTCGAGTAGCCGAGCAAAAACACCAAAACCAGAAAACACAAGGAAAGACGGGCATTTACAGATAAAATGCCTTGAAGATGCCCGCCGATAAAGGACTTTTTCATTTAGTTCCTTGACGTTCGCGCCACGGACCAAGCGGCAACGATTGCACATATCAACGACAACGAAATACCGGCGAACACCCATCGCGGCTGATGCGCGTCAAGCAGTAAACCGAAGGCGATCGGTGCCACCGCAAGGCCGACGTCAAGACCAGAATAGACCATGCCATAAACACGACCGAAAGCGCCCTCACCGAGTCTGGCTTTGGTCGCCGTGCGCACCAGCAAATCGCGCGACGGCCCCGCGATGCCAACGGCAAAGCCCATCGCCGCCATCACCGGCAACACGACCCAAACAGGGAGAGGCAACAGCGCAAGACACAGAGCAATGGCGGCACCGGCGCCGAATGCCGCCGCCACATATCCTTCGTGGGCATTTCCCGGTTTGGCGAGGAAACCGCCAACCAACAACCCACATCCGCTGCCGATGAGATAGATCGACAGTGCGGACGTCGCCGCACCGAGCGAGAGATCAAATAACTCGCGTAACAAGGAGGGCGCGAAGTTCTGCAACGCGCCAAATCCGAACGTGGCAAAGAAGAAGAAGCCAAACGCCGCCCACACCATCGGCTGCGCAAGTATCTCAGCGAAACTTACCTTTGCCGGTAAGGCACCGGTAACCCCGCCCACACTGGCAGTCTGCAATTCGTATTGCAACAGTGGCCGCTTCCAAATGAGCAGACTGAGGGACGCCAACCCTACCGCTGCGGCGGCCAACCCCGCAGCCCGCCAGCCGAATGTACTTGCCGTGGCTAGCATCAGAATCGGCGCACACGCCCAGCCAATATTTCCCGATATGCCATGCACTGAAAAGGCATGACCGAGCCGCGGCGCGGATATACGACGATTGATCAAGGCGAAATCGGCCGGATGAAAGATGCTGTTTCCACAACCGGCGACAAAGGCGGCAAACATTAACCCATGGAAATTCGGCGCAACAAAAACCAATACACCGGAGAGCGAGAGTAATCCAATACCGACAAATAGCACACGATCGGCGCCGTATCGATCCACCCAAACTCCCGCGATCGCTTGGCCAATACTCGAGACGACAAAAAATATCGTCATCAAAGTGCCAACACTGGCATAACCAAGCGCAAATTCCGCCATAAAAAACGGGAACAGCGGCGGGATCATCAAGTGAAAAAAATGCGACGTGCCGTGGGCAAAACCAACCAGCGAAATAATGGTGGCGTCAGACTTTAAGGTTGCGGCGTGTGGAAGGCTTGACGCGGTGGCTGACATTCGGGCTCCGCCACCAGTGGCGCGATCACGCAGGATGCCTGATGCGATGGTGAACTAACCACAAATTATAGGGCAGTCGCTTTGATCTGCCGACCCAAATAGGCAAAAGGCAAAATGGGGGGCAAAAGGCAAAATGGGGTCAGACTGAGCTATCCCGGTTTTGGTGGACACCTTTAAAAGGGTAAAAATACCTTAGGAGGTGTCAAATGAGCAAAGCGGTAGTGGTTAAGCAAACGCCGAAGGTCAATCCGGACCGGAAACGTCAAACGTTTAGCAAGGAATTCAAGCTCGAAGCTGTTCGCCTGCTGGAGCG
>JADCIX010000071.1 GCA_020247545.1 Rhodocyclaceae bacterium
ACCGAATAGAGCCTCATGCCGTAAAGCGACGACCAACAACGCATGCCTACTTGACAGTCCCACGTGATCAAGCCCGAGCCGCTATCCTCGAAGCGCGAAAATCGCTTAAGGTAGTGCCATGAGTGTCTGACCCCAATTTACCACCCCAATTTACCGCAAAGCCAACGCCCTACCCTTTCTCAAGCTGTTCGGATTTCGTTCAACAAATCGGGATGCCGATCCAGCACCTTGAGCAATTTCACCAAGGCTAGCGGTGGCTTGGTCTTGCCATTCTCATAGCGGGAAAAGGCGTTAACCCCACCACCAAAAATGTTAGCCGCTTCACGCTGGTCAAGGTCGAGCTTCTTGCGCACTTTGGCAATATAGGCCGGGTCAACATAGGCCGCATTAACTTGGCGCTGAAACGCGCCGATCAGGTCACTGTAGCGGTCGCCATGTTCACGGTTCAAGACCACCTCGCCACAAGCAGGACAAAAATCGCCCGTCACTTCTGGAATGGTGGTGTGTTCGCCCTTGTAGACATAGGGCATATCGCGGGTGTCGTGGATCAGTTCAGCCGCTCCACAGCTAGTGCATTTCATGGTCACAACTCCTTGAAGGAAACAATCAGAACATCGTCAATCACCGTCCGCTTGAGGTAGACCTCATCGCCGCCAATGGTCTTTGCGCGGTACACGTCCTGCCAAATCCGGTGGTCGGCGTGGGTTGTCATGCTCTTGTAGAAGTTGCCAGTCGTCAGAGACATGACCACGGCACACATCCCAGCCAGGTCGTTAATGCCAAGCTCACGAGCACCACTGAAGGCCGTAGCCGTGGCTCGAACTTGGCCACGTTCGACCATGCCCTGCACTACCGACAACTTGCAGTGAGGTGTGCTTTTTTCCATAGGATAATTATAACCAAGTTGGTTTATTTTGCAAGTAGGTTAATTTGAAACCTGCGAAGCAAAAACAGCCTCAGCCGCCAGTCCATGTGTCTGGGTCGTTCCGCTGCTGCTCACGGTAGTCCGCGATCAGGAAACGCGGGGCACAAGCTCATTGGGCACACGGACATTACGAGACGCGCTGCTGCGCCGATATGTTTTTCTGGCGGGTACGCCAGGTACTGCAACAGGAGCGTTTTGCTGTGTCAGCGGCTTGCCTGCTGACACAGCGTTGTTGCAGCGGTTCATGGCGGCTTTGACGTGCTTGGTCATGCTGATTTCCAGTAGTTGTTACAGCATGAAATTAGCCGTACAGACCGAGTTCACCAAGCAATTGAAGTTTACCGGCTTGCCTCCTTCAATTCAAAACCCACATACGCATTGAACAATTTCGTACTCTTGTGCTGATAGCCCTCCCTAGCCATACGGCTCTTGAAAGCAGGCATGCCCATCACAAACCAGCCGATTTTTTTGCATACCCCACGTAACTGATGTATGCAGCACTGGACTGCACCTTGGACGAAGCGCACTCTTTGCAATTTTCTTTGAACCAACTGGCAAACACGTCGGCATCTCTTCGCATGCGCTTTTTGTGCAATTCCACAGCTTCGCACGCCGGCAAATTGCCCAATTCGGCATGCTGACGCGCGCCCTCCAGCGCCCAGTTCAAAATGCCAACCCCTTCCTTTAGAAGCTTGTCGGTAAAGGGAAGCAGCGCCTGAGAGATTCACAGATTTACCGTCACAGCTACCGTCTAAAACTCTGGCTCTGGCTGCATCCCGCTGGGTGCCTTTGGATGCATACGCTATTGATTCTCAATGTAATTTTGTGAAATTCAAGACGCTGCTGAACGTCTTGAAATCACTGTACATTATTCCCACTCAATGGTCGCCGGCGGCTTGCCTGAGACGTCGTACACCACGCGGTTGAATCCACGCACCTCGTTGATGATGCGGTTAGAGACCTTGCCAAGCAGGCTGTAGGGAAGCTCCGCCCAATGCGCTGTCATGAAGTCAGTAGTTTGCACGGCGCGCAGCGCGAGGACGTTTTCATAAGTGCGACCGTCACCCATCACGCCCACGCTTTTGACGGGGAGATAAACGGCGAAGGCTTGGGCAACGTTGTCGTACCAAGTCGGTGGTTGGCCAACCGCCGGAGAAATCCCGCCCACCCCTGCTTTTTCCAAGGGGCAGCTCACCGGAGCGGCGCGCAGTTCTTCGATAAAGATGGCGTCCGCTCGCCGCAGCCTATCTGCGGCCTCGCGCGTGACTTCGCCAAGGATGCGCACACCGAGCCCCGGACCCGGGAAGGGATGCCGATAGACCATTTCGCGCGGCAGGCCGAGCGCCATACCGAGTTCACGCACTTCGTCTTTGAAGAGCTCGCGTAGCGGTTCAAGCAGCTTCAAATGCAAGGTATCCGGCAGGCCGCCCACGTTGTGGTGCGACTTGATGGTGTTGGCTTTTTTTGTTTTGGCTGAGGCTGACTCAATCACGTCTGGATAGATGGTGCCCTGCGCCAGCCACTTTGCATTGGCGAGTTTGGCCGACTCGCGCTGGAAGACTTCAACAAAAACTCGGCCAATGATTTTGCGTTTTTGCTCGGGATCAGAAACTCCCTTCAGTTCGCCGAGAAAGTCGTCACTCGCATCAACGTAGACAACCTTCATATGCAAGTTGTCGGAGAAGGTTCTTTTCACCTGCACCGATTCGTTCAAGCGCATTAAACCGTTATCAACATAAACGCAGGTGAGCTGGTCGCCAATGGCCTTGTGGATCAGCGCGGCGGCCACCGAGGAATCCACCCCGCCAGACAGGCCGAGAATGACTTCTTCGTTACCGACTTGGTCACGAATCTTTGCCACTGCCTCGGGAATGTATTCGGGCATATTCCAGTGTGATGCCAGACCACAAATGTCGTGCACAAAGCGGTTGTAGATGGCTTTGCCTTGTTTGGTGTGCGTGACTTCTGGATGGAACTGCAAGGCATAAAAGTGGCGCGACTCATCGGCCATGCCAGCCAATGGCGTCGTCTCGTTCGACGCGATAACTTTGAACCCCGGCGGTAATTCAGTGACTTTGTCGCCATGCGACATCCACACATCGAGCAAACCGTGACCTTCGGCATTCACCGAATCTTGAATACCATTGAGTAGCTTTGAGTGGCCACGCACCCGCACTTCCGCATAGCCAAACTCACGTACCAGTCCGTTCTCGACTTTGCCGCCGAGTTGGGCCGCCATGGTCTGCATACCATAACAGATGCCCAGTACCGGCACACCGAGTTCAAACACAACTTGCGGTGCGCGCGCCGTATGCGATTCAGTCACCGATGCATGTGACCCTGACAGGATGATGCCCTTCGGGTTAAAGGCGCGAATGTCGGCTTCCGACATATCGTGCCCATGCAGCTCGGAATACACGCCGGCCTCACGCACACGGCGCGCGATCAACTGGGTGACTTGTGAGCCGAAATCGAGAATGAGTATCTTGTCTTGCATGTTGAGCACTTAGGGAGTGGGGACGGCGGTGGTGCGATTAGCCGGGTGGATGGGCACTCCACGGGTCGAAAAGAAACGCCACGCGAGGAACACCGCAATTAATTGTAGAAATGCCGAAAGGTAGAACACGACACCGATCCGCCAGTCTCCCTGCGGATAGTGCGACACTTCGGCGAGCAGCTGCGTCGCAATGACAGGCGCAATGACAATCGACAGGCTGGATAACGATTGTAGCGAGCCCATCAGCGAGCCCTGCCCCGTGGGATCGGTGGCCTTCGAAACGATTGCCTGCAACGCCGGCGCTGCTCCATAGGAGAGAAAGTTCAACACGATTAGGACGTAAATCATCCAGCCGGCGGTGGCAAGACCAGTGGCGAAATAGATCACAGACGCTACCGCCAATCCAATGACACCGAGTCGGACCTCCCCCATCAGCTTGATCAATCTTGATAACAACCCGGCTTGCACTACGACCGCGGTCAGGCCGACCAAGAACAACGCGATGCCGTTTTCCTTTGGCCCCCAGCCGAACTTGAAGTTGGTGTACAACACCCAAGTGGTTTGCTGTAGCACTTGTGCGAGCGCCGATAATGCAAACACCACGATCAGTAATCCAATGTCTGGCCGCGTGAACAATCGGCGGAATGATGCAAACGGGTTCGACTTGGCAAACGAAAACCCGGAACGCTTGTCTTTCGCCAGCGATTCTTTGATAAAGATGAATCCAAAAATTGCGTTTGCAAAACACAATCCAGCGCCCACATAAAACGGCAAATGGTAGTTGATGCTACCCAGTATCCCGCCCAACATCGGCCCACAAATAAAACCGAGGCCGAAGGCTGCACCAATCATGCCAAACGTTTTAGCGCGATTGGCAGGAGTTGAGATATCGGAAGCGTATGCTGAGGCGGTCGACATCGACGCCGAGCAGGCGCCACCAATGAAGCGACCGAGAAATAGCCACATCAAGCTCGGTGCCCACGCCGTGACCAAGAAATTCAGCCCCATGCCGGCGCTCGAAAATATCAGTACCGGCCGGCGGCCAATCTTGTCCGAGAGTGCACCTAGTAACGGCATGCATAAAAACTGCATCAGGCCGAAGGTGGCCGCCAAAATGCCGTACCAGCGCGCCTGATCATCGGGCGAGGTGACGAAGTCCCCTACCAGCAATGGCAACACCGGGACTGCCAAACCGACCCCGAGCATGTCCAAAAATACAACACCGAGGACAAACTTGAATCCGCGTTGTCTGGCTGCTTCCGCAGCATGCGCCGGGGCGGCTGAAACTGGGCTAGCGTTTGTACCACTCGACAAGATTATTCTCCAATGCCAACCGCAGACCGAACGACGACTCAATCAGTATCTGACCCGAAACTGGTTAATTAGTCAGCCCGGTAATTCGGGGCTTCTTTAGTGATCTGCACATCATGCACGTGGCTCTCGCGCATTCCGGCCGCAGTAATCTCGACAAAGCTCGCCTCGGTGCGAAAGGCTTCGATGGTTGAACAGCCCACCAGACCCATGGAAGCACGAACGCCACCCATCAATTGCGTGATGATGGCCGTTACCGGCCCCTTGTACGGTACGCGTCCCTCTACGCCCTCAGGAACCAACTTGTCGGCGTTGGAAATTGTTTCCTGAAAGTAGCGATCCGACGAACCTTTTTGCATTGCACCGAGCGAGCCCATGCCGCGATAACTCTTATAGGAGCGCCCCTGGTAGAGCTCAATCTCACCCGGCGCTTCGTCGGTACCCGCAAACATCGACCCCATCATCACTGCGGAGGCACCCGCAGCAATCGCTTTTGCCACGTCCCCAGAGTAACGAATCCCACCATCCGCAATACACGGGATGCCGAGTTTTTCAAGCGCCTTGGCGGCCTCCGCAACCGCCGTAATTTGCGGCATACCCACTCCGGTCACAATACGGGTGGTACAAATCGAACCCGGACCAACACCAATCTTGACGCAATCGGCACCATGGTCTGCTAGCGCGAGCGCGCCGACCGCAGTGGCAACGTTACCGCCGATAACGGCAACTTTGGGAAACTTTACCTTTACTGATTGCACCATGTCCAAAACGCCTTGTGCGTGGCCGTGGGAGGAGTCCACCACCAAACAATCCACCCCCGCTTCGACCAACGCCGCAGCGCGTTCAAGATTGTCTCCCGCCACACCAATGCCGGCACCGACACGCAACTGGCCGAGTGCGTCCTTACATGCTAGCGGATGGTCCTTTGCCTTCTGGATATCCTTGACGGTGATCAGCCCGGCCAACTCAAAGGCGTCGTTGACAACCAGCACACGCTCGAGCCGATGTTTATGGATGAGCGTCTGTGCCTGATCGAGGCTGGCTCCCTCCTTCACCGTCACCAAACGCTCGCGCGGCGTCATGATGTTCTTTACCGGCTGGTCGAGATTGGTCTCAAACCGGAGATCGCGGCTGGTGACAATTCCGACAACAACTTTGCCTTCAACCACAGGCAGACCGGAGAAGCCGTGTTGGCGTTGCAAGTTGATAACTTCGCGCACCGTCATGGTAGGCGCGATGGCCAGCGGGTCTTTCACCACACCGGACTCAAATCGTTTAACCCTCGCCACTTCGGCAGCCTGCGCCAGAATGGAAAGATTTTTATGAATGATGCCGATACCGCCTTCCTGCGCAAGGGCGATGGCCAGTCGTGATTCCGTAACAGTATCCATCGCCGCAGAAATCAACGGCAAGTTCAACGTGATAGAGCGAGTCAGGCGGGTCGCGAGTTTGACATCGCGCGGGTGGACTTGGGAATGGGCTGGGACGAGTAAAACGTCGTCGAAAGTGAGCGCCTTGGCGATAAGTTTCACGAATCAGACTCCGACAAAATCAGCATTATACGCGCCCTCCTCAACACGCCCTCAATGCCCCCTGATAGCGCGCCGGTTCCTTCCCTGTGACCCGGCGCGTTACCCGCCCGAACACGGACAAGGATCGGTGAGGACGGGATTTGTTCATAAATTAGACAATTAGGCGAGATAACGGTGCTAAACTCTTGACGCAAATGGAAATTTTTCCAGTGTAGCCGCCTCAATCATTGATATGTCCGCCACTACATGTCTATGCTGAAACCCGCAATAATTTCGCTATCGCCCCCATTAGCGGCAACGCTAAGACTGTTGCATGTTGGTGTGTCGATTGCGGCACTTACACTATTCGCGAATGGCTGCACGTTTTGGCAACCGTCGCAGACACCTTTACCGTCCACCGCTTCGCCTTCAAATACTGTCGAAACTGCAAAACAGTCAACGGTCGTGCTGAGTGAAACGGCTGCCGCCGCACTTGAACAAGCCAGGCTACAGGTTGCAGATGCAAAACGCTCGCGTGCTTTGTGGAAATCCGCAGCAGAAAAACTCAACGCGGCAGAACTTGCTGCATCGAGGCACGATAGCGCCAACACCTTACGTCTTTCAAATGAAATCATTTCCTTGTGCGAGCAGAGTCGTGCGCAGTTGTTATTCCCGCCCGTTGCCTGGTGACGCGGTACGTAGCTGAGAACGGTACTGCCTTGAGGAGCATCCTATGAAAACGCCAATTCAGCTGTTCGTTGCGCTCGCCGTGTTGCTCGCAGCGGCAACCGTTACCGCACAGGTCTACAAGTGGGTTGATAAGGACGGCAAGGTGCAATACACCGATACACCGCCGCCAACCGATGTGAAGAGCACCCCAAAGAAAGTTGATACAAGGCCGGCCTCTGGACCGGCTGCTATACCAGCAGCACCTACCAAATCTGCGCCCGACAAGGATGCCGGTAAAGATATCGCCAAAGGCGCACCGGCCAGGCCGCTCACGCTGGAGGAGCGCAGTAAAGAATCAGATAAACGCCGCGCGGAACGAGTGGAGGCGGAGAAAAAAGCCACTGAGCAAGCCAAGCTAGACAAAGCTAACCAAGAGCGCTGCAAAGAGGCGACACACTACCTACGCGACTTGGAAACGGGCAGGCCGATTAGCACAACCGACGACGCCGGCGAACGCAAGATACTAGACGATGCTGCGCGCAGCGCTGAAGTAGCACGCGCACGCAGCGCCATGGGCCAGTCTTGCAAATAGTGATCGTGACGAGGCTAACTCGCGCGTTTACGCCGCTGCGCTTTTGGGTCAATACGTAACGGTCGATACAGCTCGACACGGTCACCGTCACGCAAGGAGTGGGTCAGTGGTCGGGCCTTACCCCATACGCCATAACCAACCACCTCCGCGAGAATACTCGTGGGCAAGTTATCTCTGACGGAGGCGGATGTCAGAAGCTCCCCGATGGTTGTGCCTTCGTCAGCCGTCAGGGCAAGCTCGAGCGCGCGGCCCTTGACACCAAAGGCGATGCTAACCTTGATGACGCTAGTCTCATTCACCAGCGTTAAACAGCGCGTCGGCGCGCTGCACAAAACGATCGACAAACGATTCCGCAATCGTTGCCATCACCGGGCCGAGAACGCCCTCAATCATGGGGTTGGAAAATGCATAATCGAGCACGAACTCAACCTTACAAGCGTCTTCTGCCAGAGGCATGAAACGCCAACCCCCGGTGAGACTTTGAAATGGGCCTTCGATGAGACGAAGCCGCATCTCGCTCGATCGCACCTTGGTATTGCGTGTCCGGAACGATTGGGCGACGCCCAAATAGCGAATCTGAATGCTTGCTTCAGTATGGAATTCATCTTGTGAATGCAGCGTCGCGCCGCCACACCAGGGCAAAAATGCGGGGTAGTGCTCCACAGCATCGACCAAATCGAACATTTTTTCTGCCGAGTGGGCGACTAAAACAGATTTAGCGACATAAGCCATATCGAAATTTTACTCGCCCGCCCCATGGTGGGAGAGGATGCACGCGATAAAATCGCCGCATGCGCATCGCAGAAAACAAAAAAGCCTTCTTTGACTACTTTATCGAAGAGCGCTACGAAGCCGGGTTGGTACTTGAAGGGTGGGAGGTCAAGGCGATCCGTGCGGGTCGCGCCCAACTCAAGGAGGGTTACGTCGTCCTGCAGAAGGGCGCTTTCTTTTTGATCGGTTCCCACATCTCCGCGCTGCCCGAGGCTTCGACGCACGTCACGCCAGACCCCGTGCGCTCGCGCAAGCTGCTGTTACACGAAGAAGAGATCAAGAAGCTGGTCGGTAAAGTTGAGCAGCGCGGCTACACGCTGGTGCCCTTGAACCTCCACTACAAAGGCGGACTGATCAAACTCGATATCGGCCTCGCCAAAGGCAAGAAACAGCATGACAAGCGCGACGCGGATAAAGCGCGAGACGAAAAGCGCGAGGCGCAGCAGGCGATGAAGAAAGTGGTGAAGTAAACGACTCGCGTGAAGCGGCGTAGGCTAACCCGCGAAGCGGGGTTAAGCCCGGAGGGCGGCCGAAGCCACAAGCGCGATGCGGATAAAGCGCGAGACGAAAAGCGCGAGGCGCAGCAGGCGATGAAGAAAGTGGTGAAATAA
>JADCIX010000072.1 GCA_020247545.1 Rhodocyclaceae bacterium
GGCTTGCGCAACATCAGTCAACGCTGGACAATGCCCATTCAGAATTGGAAACAAGCGCTAAGCCAACTGATGATCCGTTTCGAGCAACAATTCAATAACGCCTAGCAAAATCGATAAACACAAAATTCGGGACAGCCTCTTTCAATTTGTCTCCACCATGGACCCCTACGTGAAGTGGTTTGTCATTGCTGTTCTTATCCTCGTTATTGCGATCGTCGCCATCGCGCTATGGGCGTGGACGCCGGATATTCCCCGAACCATATTAGAGACAAAGTACGCCAACCAAGAGAGTCGGTTTGTTGAGGCTAACGGTGTGCGTTTGCACATACGCGACACCGACACAAAAAATGCGCCTGTTGTTTTGCTTCTGCATGGCTTCGGCGCATCGCTACACACGTGGGATGAGTGGGTGGCAACACTCAAAAACTCCTATCGGGTAGTCCGTATCGATCTGCCCGGTGCGGGCCTTACCGGTCCCGATCCCACTGGTGACTATCGCGACGAGCGTACGCTCGCGATCCTCAATCAACTTTTGGAAAGCTTGGGCATCAGCAAAACCAGTATCGTCGGCAACTCTGTCGGCGGGCGAATCGCCTGGCGGTTTGCTGCGCAGTTTCCAACGCGCGTGGAAAAACTGGTGCTGGTCTCACCCGATGGCTTTGCCAGTCCGGGATTTGAATACGGCAAAGCGCCGCAGGTGTCGGGTGTTTTTCGGCTGGTGCGTTACGCGCTGCCAAAGTCGTTGTTGCGTATGAATCTGGCTCCTGCATACGCAAACCCAGAAGCCCTGAACGCTGAGCGTATCACCCGTTATCACTCGCTGTTGCTGCTACCGGGCCAGCGCGATGCGATGCTAGATCGGATGGCACAAACCATTCTTACAGACCCTGTGCCGCAACTACAGAAGATCACCGCCCCGACCCTATTATTGTGGGGTGAACAAGATGCGCTGATTCCAATCGTTAATGCGCAAGACTATTTACGTGCGCTGCCAACTGCCAAACTGGTAACGCTAACGGGTGTGGGGCACGTGCCTCAAGAAGAAGCACCAGCCATGTCCCTCGCGCCACTACTCGCGTTTCTGGCAAACAATTCGTAAAAAACAGGCCGGTGACTTAATAGCCACGCTCGAACCCCACCAGCGTCGGCAATTCGCCGCTGGCGCGAAAGCGCGCGACGTTGGACGCCACGATTTTTGCGGCGCTGTCTCGATTGGTCGGTGCGGAGATATGCGGCAGCACCGTGACTTTCTGGTGATTCCAAAGTACGCTGTTTGTCGGTAACGGTTCCTCGTCAAACACATCGAGCACAGCGTGTGAGACTTTTTCGTCGTCCAACGCCTGTAACAACGCATCGGTATCCACAACGCCACCGCGTGCAAAGTTGATCACGCTTGCACCTTCCCGCATCGCGGCGATACGTTCAACATTGAGCAGGTGATGGGTGTCCGAAGTCAGCGGCAACAACACAACAACGATATTGGCCCTCGCCAGCACCATATGCAGCCCCGCCACGCCGGTGAACGTCTCGACACCATTGATAGCCTTCGCCGAATGGCTCCAGCCGGTCACGCGATAACCGGCATCGACCAGCCGCGCCGCCGCAGCACGACCCAACTCACCGAGACCAAGAATACCAACGGTGATCTCACCGGCGGCCACATAAGTGTGTGGCCGCCAAATACGTTCGCGCTGCTGCGCCGCATAGGCCGGCATATCGCGGTGGATGTAGAGCGTCCACGCCAGCACGGCTTCGGCCATCGTCTGCGCCAGCATCGGATCGACCAGACGCACCAGCGGCAACTGGCGCGCCGCCGCCAGTGGCACAAGACGCTCAACGCCCGCCCATACGCTGTGAATCCATTTCAAATGGGGATAACGAGCCACACGCTCAGGCGACGGATCGGCGACGATGGCGATCTCAACCAAAAGCGCTTCCGCATCCGACAAAGCGTTGTCGTCCACGATACGCTCGCCCGGCATCACTTGCGCAAGCATCGCAATCCAGCTCGAGCCATCGTGCCGTGATACGAAGGCGATGGGCGCGAGTACGCCAGAGCGCGAATGAGTGTGTATCGTCATGGTTTGCGCAAAATCAGTGTGGGCTGCTTAGCGTAGAGCGATTACGCGTAAACCGCGTCCCAGTGGCGAAAGCCTTTGATCTCGAACGGATTACCAAACGGATCAATAAAAAACATTGTGTGCTGCTCGCCCGGCTCACCCGCAAATCGAATACTTGGCGGAATGACAAACTTGATTCCGGCGGCGGTCAGCCGTGCGGCGAGCACGCGCCAATCATCGAGTGTCAGCACCACACCAAAGTGCGGCATGGGCACCATGTGTTCGCCAACGCGACCGGTCGGCGCGGTCGTCAGTGGCGTTCCCAAGTGCAGCGACAACTGATGACCGAAAAACGAAAAATCGACCCACGTTGCGGTGCTGCGACCTTCCTCGCAACCAAGTACGCCACCGTAAAACTGGCGCGCCTGGTCGAGATTACTGATGTTTAAGGCGAGATGAAAAATGCTTGGGACGGCGGTTGTCATTCGAAATGTTTAGAAGATTGACGCGATGGGGGTATCAACCGAGGGCAGTAATGCGGCTGGCAGCGATGCCCATCGCTGCAATCGTACCCGATATGGGTTGGCAGGTGTGCCGGCCAACGCAGGAGAAAAGCGCAGTCGGCGGCGAGCGCGACACCGACCGACCACGGCGCGTAGGGCGTGAACTCGGCAATGTCCTTGCCGAAGAATTTGAGCAGAATACGTAACTCTCCAATATCCACGGAAATCTTTAGGCCTTTTGGCTTGAAAACGCCCGCCGCTATTGGATATTTCATGTTTAGCGGGTTTAGCGCTGCTACACCTCATCATATTTCCTGCTCGTGCCACGCGAGAGCGCCACCGGGTATTTCCGCGCATTGAGGGCCATCTTCGCTTTGGCGGCGGCGATGAGATCAATGCCAAGTTTGTCGCTGATACGGATCAAGTAGAGCAGCACGTCGGCCACTTCTTGACGGACGCCTTCGATTGTCTCCGGCGGCAGGTTCCGGCTCTCGGCCTCGGTGAGCCATTGAAATTTTTCGAGTAGCTCAGCGGCCTCGACGGCGAGGGCGGAGGCCAAGTTCTTTGGTGAGTGGAATTGGTCCCAGTCGCGCTCGGCGGCAAAGGTCCGGAGTTGGTCACGGAGTGTGTTGAGGTCTGCCATGGCTGCACTTTACAGAAGATGGGGCTGGTAGTCAGATTGATGGATGAGTCAGTGGGTGGGCTGGGTCCCAGCGGGGTTACGTAACTGAGCTGGGACGACGGGCTGAGGGGGTGGCGCTGCGCGGGGGCGGTGGGTGAGTCAGTGGCTGGAAGGGCTTGGGTCCCAGCCTGCGCTGGGACGACGGGCTAAGGGGCTGGCGCTGCGCGAAATGCAGGAGCGACTGGCTACGGCGGTGGCGCTACGCGGTGGCTGGGAAGACGGGCAAAGAGAGGGGGCTGGTCACGCCAAACGCAATATCAACTCTTTCGGCGTAATGATCTCGGCATCGATCTGCCCCTTCAGCGCGAGCAGGTCGCGGTCGCCGGTGACGAGAGCATCCGCGTTTGCCGCAACTGTGAGCACCAGAAATGGTTGGTCATGGACGTCGCGGCAAATTGGTATACGTCTCTTCGTGGTGGGTACCGGAATTGTTTCGCAGTTCGGCAAATATTCGGCATGAACCTCGGCGTGTTCGGCGGGGGTGAGCGCGAATTTTGGATATTGAAGGGCGGCGATGAATTCTTCCGCTGTGTGTTTCGAAACGATGGGTACGATTCGCGGTGTTGCGCGTGGCTGCTGCCACGCGTGCATGATCGTCGCTAATTCGCCTTTGAAAAGCAGTGCGGAAAGCAACACGTTGGTGTCCAGCACCACACGGCGAGGCTTAGGTGCTGCGGATGATGCCACGTCACTTCGTGAATTCAACAGCAAATGTCGACGACCTTTAGGGGGTTGATTTAGGGGGTAAGGTATCGAACGCCGGTACCCTATTGTTTCTCAAGACGAAAGGACACTGCCATGAAACGTTCGGACCTTACCCTAGAC
>JADCIX010000073.1 GCA_020247545.1 Rhodocyclaceae bacterium
GGGTGACTGGCGCGATTCGGGTTTTACCCGAGTAGGCAGCCAATGTATCGAAGAAACGGATGTGATGAAGAAACTTGGAACAGGAGCGGTATCTGAATCAACCTGATCGCATCAACAGCGAGAAATTCGTTCGCTTACTTGACACGGGCCAGCTAATGGGTGACCCCTGATGTTGGACCCCTGATGTTCGGCCTACGCAGAAAGTACGCCTACTAAATGCCTAAGGCATCATCGGTAAGTTCGGCGGAAGGTTTTGTGATCCAAGCGGGCCTGGCCCACTTGCCGAATTGTATTGGCCAAGAGCGTTCCAAGTAGAAACGAATTCTCTGGTAACGGAGACAGTCTCGGGGTTTATCCGACTGCCAGTGTTATTGTCAAACATCAACCAGCAAATCGGCAGCTCTTCAATTCTGAGCGAGTAAGCTCATTGAATCGCTCGAGACATAATCGTTGCGATCCTTCGATTTCGAATGTTGGCCGGCAGCGTGCCCAGTGTATTCAGCCTTCCGGCTGCCAGTAAATCCGCCAGACCATGCGCTGTTGCCCACGCTGCTGCGACGTCAATCATCATGGCACCATCCCGCTTTGGTGAACCCTGATCGTTGGTCACTGCTCTGACAAGCGATACCAATTCATCGAATGCCGACTCCGCTATGCGCTGAAGGTCGGCGCTGCCGAAGTGAGGTCGATCCGACCCGAACATCAAACGAAACAAGGCAGGATTCTCCAACGCGAATACGACGTAGCCGACGCCCGAGGCCTCGATTTGTTTGCGCGCATTGGAGGGAGCACGCCGGCGAAAATCTCGCTGCGTTTGAATCAAGCGCTCAAATCCTCTGGCCGCCAGAGCGGTCAGCAGCCCGTTCGCATCGCCAAAATGATGCGCCGGGGCGGCATGACTCACTCCCGCACGTTTGGTGACCCCCCGCATTGAGAATCCCTCAATGCCGCGCTGCTTCAGCTCTTCTTCAGCGGCATCTATCAGTGCTGAGGACAAATCTCCATGGTGGTAGGGACGCCCAGCGGGGCTCTTATCGTCCTTCATGGGCGCAAGCATCGCCTACTTTCATGACAGCGTCAAGATTAATGTTGACACTGCCTAGATATACGGTATTATCTTGACACTGCAAAGTTAAGCGGTTCCCATCCTTCCCCCTACAAACGCTGAGGTCTGCCATGAATAAACAACACCACACTTTCCGCATGCTGTTCAGCCGGTTACTGGCCGTGCTGCTCACACTGATCACGGTGCCATTAACAGCGCTCGCCCAATCGGACGCCACGCTGCGGCTGGAGGTTGGTGATTTTCGTAACAACATCGGCACGCTCCAGTGCCGACTATTTGCACGGGCAGCGGACTTTCCCGACGGTGAAGGTGTGCTGACAGTTCGCGTACCGATCAACGGTCGCAAGGCAGCCTGCGCGTTTCCCAACATCGAGGCGGGCACCTATGCAGTAGCCGTCGTGCACGATGAAAACAACAACGGGCGCGTCGATAAGAACTTTCTGGGCGTTCCCACCGAGGGCTATGGCGCATCGAACAACCGCACCTATGCTCTTTCAAGTCCCAAGTGGGAGGAGTCTAAGCTCGTACTCAAGCCAAGTGAAACCTTGATGCTGCAAGTCAACCTCAGGTACTGATCTCAGCGACGAGCGCCAGTTACCGGCGTGATTATCCATGACGATTAAACGAACAAAGGAAAACCACAATGAACCAGATCAAAACGATCCTGCTGACAGGCGCGACCAGTGGTATCGGGCTGGAAATGGCCCGGCTGCTTGCGGCGCGCGGCCACCGGCTAGTATTGGCAAGCCGAAGCGCCGATAGACTTGAGATCGTGGCCGATGAACTTCGGTGTGCCAAGGCAGCAGATGTGCTTGTATGTCCTATCGACCTAAGCTCGCCGCAATCCGCCGAACAGCTCTTCGCTTTCTCCGAGGCGCGGCAGCTACAGATCGATGTATTGATCAATAACGCCGGGTTCGGCATCCTTGAAGAGCACGTCGCGATTAATCCAGAAAGGCTGCGGCGTATGCTACAGCTCAACGTCATCGCAGTTGCGGAGCTGTGCCAACGATATGGCGCAGAAATGAAGCGCCGCCGACAAGGCTCGATACTCAACGTCGCCTCGACGGCTGCTTTTCAACCGACACCCTATTTTGCGGCATACGGTGCTTCAAAGTCTTTTGTTCTCTGCTTTTCCGAGGCCCTGGCCAAGGAGCTTGAGGATTATGGTGTAAGTGTGGGTTGCCTAGCGCCGGGGCCGACCGATACCGCGTTCTTCGACGGCATCGACCCAAGGCGCATTGCCGGCGGACATTTCTTCCGTAAGGCCGGTCGCACTGACCCACGCGATGTTGCCGCTGCTGGCGTGGAACTTCTCGAACACGGCGGTATGACAAAAGTAGTCGGCCTGACCAACCAGCTCGCGATCTTGGGTAATCGCTTGACACCAAGGGGAGTCGTAGCGGCCGTGTCGAAGCGGCTAATCAAACCTAAGGCGCTCGACACCGCGTGAGCTCGACAAACATCCAGGGTCTATAAAGTTAAACATTGCCGCATTATTACCCTCTAGCCGTTTTGGGGATGCTGCGCGTATTCGTAAAAGTCCTGCATCCAAGTCTGTTTCCAGACATCAGCAGATCGTCTTCAACCAGCATCGCCTGCAACGTCGGCACATCGTACGGCGGGCATGAAACAGCAAACGGCGGGCCGCAATCCCACGGCACTACCTTAAGCGAAATTCTGGCCGCGTGCCTTGAGCGTCAAGGCCACACTTCAGCTTTGGCACGTCTTTAGCCAGCAATGGCGCTGGCATCTTGGTGGGGCCACATAATCCATCGTGACGGCAGTGCTTCGTGCAATTTCGACGAGGATCATTACGCATCGACTAGACCGAATAGAGCCTCATGCCATCAAGCGACGACCAACAACGCGCCCACTTAACAGTGCTACGTGATCAAGCCCGAGCCGCTATCCTGACCTGAATATTTCATGGGTCGCCCGTTGCTAGAAGAACATTGCCTCTGGGCGATTGGCAAACCAATTTGGCTCGTTTCTCTCTTGCTGTGGATGCGGGCTGTAGGTTCGCTCGCGGGCGATTGCACGGCGATTTTGCACCTTCCTGCCGAAGCATAGCCCGCTATGCTGCGCTCAGTCAGGCAAAAAATCGCTCGCCCACTTTCGAACACGCCCCCATGAAATGTTCCAGCTAAACGCACAAAAATCGCTTAAGGTAGTGCCATGAGGGGTGCCCACGGTGCCTTATCGATCTCACGCCACCGCGTTGCGCACTTGTTCCAGCGCACTCGGATCTTCAATGGTGGTGAGGTCACCCGGATCACGTGACTCACAAAGCGCTTGAATCGCCCGCCGCAGCAACTTTCCCGACCGGGTTTTCGGCAAGGCCGTCACAAAATGCACGCGTGCTGGGCGACCAATCGCGCCGAGTTCGTGATCCACGGTGGCCATGACTTCCTTCTCGTGTACCGCGACCAGCGCAGCTGTTGCCACTAGGCTTGTATCTTTCACCACCGCAAAGGCCACCGGCACCTGCCCCTTGAGTGCATCGGCCACGCCGACTACCGCGACCTCGGCGATGTTCTTATGCGCTTGGATCGCCTCTTCGATTTCGCGCGTGCCGAGGCGGTGCCCGGCAACGTTGATCACATCATCGGTGCGGCCCATGATGTAGTAGTAACCATCCGCATCGCGGGTCGCCCAATCAAACGTGGTGTAGACCTGCTCGTCCTTGAACATTACGAAATAGGTTTTGATAAATCGCTCATCGTCGCCCCAGATAGTTGACATACAGCCCGGCGGTAGCGGCGGCACGATACACAACACACCTTTTTCGTCCGGCCCAACGGCGGCACCTGTTTCGTCGTGTTTGAGCTTGACGTTGTAGCCGTACACCGGAAAACTCGGGCTGCCGAGTTTGCGTGGCGTGTCTTCTATGCCGGGTTGCGCAGACAAAATCGGCCAGCCTGTTTCAGTTTGCCAATAGTTGTCGATTACCTTAACACCGACGCCATTTTCAATCCACTCACTTGTCGGCTGATCAAGCGGTTCGCCGGCGAGGTAGAGATAGCGCAGTGTTGACGTATCGTACTTGGTGAGATAACTGGTGTCTTGCTTCTTCAACACGCGTACCGCCGTCGGGGAAGAAAACATCGCGACCACCTTGTACTGCTCAACGAGTTTCCACCAGATACCTGGATCCGGCCTGACCGGTAAGCCTTCATACATGATCGTCGTGGATCCGTTAATCAATGGCCCGTAAACAATATAGGAATGTCCCACCACCCAACCGATGTCCGAGGTGCAAAAGAACGCCTCGCCCGGCTGAGTTGCATAAATGTTGGGCATTGATGCGGCGAGTGCGACAGCATAACCGCCCGTGTCCCGCTGCACACCTTTCGGCTTCCCAGTCGTGCCGCTGGTATACAAGACATACGACGGGTGGCTGGAATCAACCCATTCGCAAGCAACAATCTCGCCCTTGTGTCGCGGTGCAAGCACAGCGTAATCCATATCGCGGCCCGGCAGCGTTTGCATCGAAGCGTCCAGATGCCGGTTGATAACAACAACCTGTTTCGGCGGATGTTGGGCCAGACTGATTGCCTCATCTGCGAGCGGCTTTAGCGGAATGATCTTTCCCGCACGCGAGCCAGCGTCGGCCACGATCATCACCCGTGGTTTTGCGTCGTCTATCCTTGCCGCCAAAGACGCTGCGGCAAATCCGCCAAACACTACCGAATGAATTGCACCAATCCGAACAGTCGCCAGCATGGCAAAAACTGCCTCTGGCACCATCGGCATATAGATCAGCACACGGTCGCCTTTGCCGATACCAAGGGACTTCAACACCGCTGCAAAGCAGTTCACCTCTTCCCATAATTGCCGGTAAGTGAAAGTGAGCGTTTGTTCAGTCTCCGAGGAAATCCAAACAAGGGCTGCCTGATTCGGGCGCGTCGCGAGATGACGGTCGATTGCGTTGTAACAGAGATTGGTTTCGCCTCCGACAAACCATTTTGCAAATGGTGGCTTGCTGAAGTCACAGACCTGCTCGAACGGCCGAACCCAATCAATCCTTGAGGCTTGCTTTGTCCAGAAAGAAGATGCCGCAGTAATCGATGAGGTATGCGTGATTTTGTAGGTGGTCATAGTTGTCTGCCGTCTCGAGATGTTCGAATTGACAAGTCCAAGCAAACTCCAGCCACGCGTTACTTGAACATCACTTCTTCAATAGCATTCAGTAGTGCCTTTGCTCTGGCGGGCTTGGTAAGGTACCCGTTCGCCCCCATCTTCAACCCCTTAACGATGTCTTCCAAAGACCCGAGACCAGACAACATCAGCACCGGCAGAGTGCGCAAACTACCACTCGAACGTATACGATTGAGAATGTCAAAACCATTCGCGTCGGGCAGAAGAATATCCAAGATGACAAGATCTGGCTTAGCCTTCATCGCCGCTATGATTCCCGCGCGGTTTGCCGCAGTAAAAGCCTGGTAGCCTGCCTTCTTTAGAATACGCGTCAACAGCGCCGAAGTGACTTCGTCGTCCTCGATGACCAATATCTTCAGCGGCGCGGAAGCAGGCGCGCGGCGCGGCGCATCTGGAAACAGCCGGACAAAAAATCCATTGCTAGCGAGCTTCGATTCGCCAATGACTGCCTCATCATTCAGGGCCGCTTCCTGCCGGCTCGTTGCAGCCGGTTCAGGCACGACAGTCGCTGGATCTAGTAGCGAGGTGAAGTCAAGATCGAAGTCGTCTGAGCCTGCCATTCCAGATATGCCTGTCCTTAATCTAGCGATGCCACGGATCGGGGGTCGATCACTGCTGCGAGATAAGGCCGTAGTTTAGCAAAGGGTGGACCCCGGCGCGAGTACACGACACCGTGCGGAGGTATTCCCAAGTTTGCGGCCAGGGAGCGTCAGAGCTTGACCACCACGCGCCCTCGCAGCGTTCCCGCCATGATCTCGGCAGCTGCGGCGAATGTCTCGTCCAGGGAAATCTCTCGGCTGATCGCCTGCAGTTTTGCGCCGTCTATTTCCGTCGCCAGCCTACGCCAGGCCGTTTCGCGAAGCGCGAGGGGCGCCATGACGCTGTCTACACCGGCGAGCGTAATCCCGCGCAAAATGAACGGTGCGACACTGGCCGGAAAATCCATCCCTTGGGCGAGGCCACACGCGGCGACGACTCCGCCGTAGCAGGTTTGCGCACAGGCATTTGCGAGGGTAAACGAACCCACGGAATCTACTACACCTGCCCAACGTTCTTTCTGTAGCGGTTTTCCCGGTGCGCAGAGTGTTGCTCGGTCGATGACGTCATTCGCCCCTAACGTCTTCAGAAATGACGCTTCGCTCAGTTTTCCGGTCGACGCTACTACGTTAAATCCAAGACTCGATAACAAGCTGATCGCAATGCTTCCAACGCCACCGGATGCGCCAGTCACCAGTATTTCCCCGCTGGCCGGGGAAACCCCATGTTTTTCCAGCGCCATCAAACACAACATGGCAGTGTACCCAGCAGTGCCGATGGCCATTGATTGTTTGGCGGTGAGTCCCGCAGGCAATGGCACCAACCAGTCGCCCTTGAGTTTGGCAGTCTCTGCAAGACAGCCCCAGTAGGTTTCACCGACACCAAAGCCGTTCAGGATAAATCTGTCGCCCGTCTTCCAGGCAGGATGACTGCTTAGCACGACGGTTCCTGCCCCGTCTATTCCGGGCACCATTGGCCAGCGACGGACTACCGGTGCGGTGTTGGTCAGCGCAAGTGCGTCCTTGTAATTGATTGTTGAGTACTCGATCGCAACTTCAACGTCCCCCTCTACCGGCAAGGATGCATGGTCAATTGCATTCACACTGGCAGAGAAGACCTCATCGGTTTTGGTGAGTAAGATTCCGCGAAATGTCGGCATAAGTATTGACCTCAGTCAAAGAAGTAGCGTACGCCGAGGCCGTACCTGCCATCAGCCTCGGTTGGCGGTTAGTTGGTCTGCAAGACCTGTGGATTATCGGCGGACGCGTGTTTACGCGAGAAATACTCTTTGGATTGCATCTCGCGAAGTCGCGACGCAGTGCGAGCAAATTCTGCCGACACCATCATGCTGGCGTCAGTGGCTGTCGTTGCCCCCAACGAAGCATTAGCACCAACAACACGATCATCAACCACCAACCATTCGGGCGTGGCGTTGGCCGAACAAATCAACTTGACACGCTGGTCGTAAAACACGTCGACTAGCCAGGTAAACCGCCGCACCACGTCCGCACTGTTCTTGGCATGGAGCTGCGGGATGTTTGAGATAAGTACCGTATGGTATTGGCTGGCGATTTCCAAATAGTCCATCTGGCTACGCGGCTTCACACACAATTCTTTGAAGTCAAACCACACGACACCTTTTGCACGCCGGATGAAGCCCATCGGACGATTACCGATTGTCAGGCTGCCGCCCGCGGCAAAGCCGGACTTGGACATCGCCGAAAACGCTCTGCCCAGCGCTTGTTCGGCGGCGGCATCTGGCGGCGTGTGATAGACCGGGATCGACTCGAGGATACGTCGACGATGGTCGCGTTCCCCGCCGATTTCAAGCACTTCTAAATCGCGCTTTAGCAGCTCGATGGCCGGAAGAAAACGGGCACGCTGCAAGCCGCTGGGATAGAGGTCGTCGGGTCTATAGTTTGAGGTCATGACCAATACCACGCCCTTCGCCGTCAACAACTCAAGCAAACGTCCGAGGATCATCGCATCAGCGATATCAGAAACATGGAACTCATCAAAACACAAGAGACGTAACTGTTTGGCGATGGTGTTGGACACTGCATCCAACGGATCTTCTTCACCTGAATGCGCCCGCATTTCGGCGTGGACTTCCCGCATGAATTCATGGAAGTGAACACGCCGCTTGCGTTTGAGCGTGGAGACGTTAAAGAACGCATCCATCATCAATGATTTACCACGCCCGACTCTTCCCCAAATGTACAACCCGCGGGGCGGCTTCTTGCCGCCGCCAAAGTTGGTCACCAGTCGGTTGATTTTGCCTTGACGGTACTGACGGTAGTTTTCAATTTCACCGTGCAGCCGATCGAGGTGATTAAGCACGGCGATTTGCGCAGGATCTGACTCAAAGTCGTGATTCTGCGAAAACTTCCAATACCACTCCAACGGCGAACCCGCCTCGATATCAGCGGCCTCACCAGTTTCGCCGGAGATATTGGGTAGGTCTTCAGCGGTCGCTTTCATGGACGAGTTTTGACGCGCGCCGACGCTTGGACCAGCAACAGGAGATGGACTACCATGAAGGCAAACAAAAGCCTAGCAGTCGCGGGCGTTTCCAAGCACAAATTGCCGAAGACTCCCGTAAATCCTAGGCTTTTGTCTTTGTATTTATCTGCGTTCATCTGCGTCTATCTGCGGCTGCATGGCAATTGCCGCTACGCTGTTGGCGCGCGAATTGCCGGGTCATTACATATTCAACGTACGTTTATCCACCGCCAGAGCCGCCTCGCGCACGGCCTCAGATAGTGTTGGATGGCCGTGGACGATTCGCGCAATATCCTCCGAAGCCGCCCTAAACTCCATCGCGGTGACGAGCTCCTGGATCAACTCCGAAGCATGTGCATGGATGATATGGCCGCCTAAAATTCGATCCGTTCTTGCATCTGCGATGACCTTTACAAACCCGCCGCCTTCCCCTTGACCCAATGCACGACCGTTTGCCGCAAACGGAAACTGCCCTACTTTGACTTCGACGCCCTCGGCCCTCAACTGTTGCTCGGTCTTGCCCACCCACGCCACCTCCGGCGAAGTGTAGATGATCCAAGGGATGGTGTTGAAGTCGATGTGTGGTTGCTGGCCAGCGATACGCTCTGCAACAGCCACACCCTCATCTTCCGCCTTGTGCGCCAACATCGGCCCGCGCACGACATCGCCAATCGCGTAGACGTTTGGCAAATTGGTTGCACAATGATCATCAACTTCGATCAGGCCGCGATCAGTCATTTTCAAGCCAACGTTGCTTGCACCCAAACCATCGGTATTGGGCTCACGGCCAACCGAGACGATCAATTTGTCGCAGTCGAGCTTTTGCACCAAGCCTTTGTCATCGGTGTAATCGATTGAAACGCCGGTCTTTTTCGTTGCGACCTTATCAATCGTTACGCCGAGTTTGATGTTGAGGCCCTGTTCTTTGGTGAAGACCTTCCACGCTTCTTTCTGCACCGATTCGTCGACCGCCGCAAGAAAAGTGGGCATCGCCTCCAACACCGTCACCTCGGCACCAAGACGACGCCAGACACTACCCAGTTCCAATCCAATCACGCCCGCGCCAATCACACCCAATCGTTTCGGCACCGACGTAAAGGCAAGCGCCCCCTCGTTATCACAGATGCTTATGTTGTCCACAGCGATGCCAGGCAGGTGACGTGCCTTCGAACCCGTTGCGATGATGACGTATTTGGCAGTGACCCGTTCCTTCGACTCGCCATTCTTGACTTCGATTGTGTAGTTTTCCCCACTGTTGACAAATGCACCAAAACCCTTCAGCCAGGTAATTTTGTTTTTGCGAAACAGGAACTCAATACCCTTCGTCATCTTGCTGACGATCGTATCCTTGCGGCTTTGCATTTTGTTCAGGTCGACTTTCAACCCGGAAATACTGATGCCGTGGTCGCCAAATTTGTGCTCGATCTTTTCAACATTTTCGGAAGATTCCAACAACGCTTTCGAAGGGATACAGCCAATGTTGAGACAGGTGCCCCCAAGCGCCATTTCACCCTTGGGATTTTTCCAGCCCTCAACACAGGCAACACTAAAGCCCAACTGGGCGGCACGAATTGACGCAATGTAGCCGCCAGGCCCGGCACCAATAACAACAACGTCGAATGATTTAGACATGATGATTTCCTATAGAAAGAAACGCCGCGACCAAGACCCGTCGCATCAAAGCCAAACTCTCGATACATGAACGCCAAGGCCAGCAAAAAAACCCGCTACCAGCGGAGAAGTACCGGATAACATAAAGGGCGGTTGCTTCAATAGCTGGGTAAACCAAAGCGTCAGGCAAACTGCCAGCCCCACCCCTACCGGCACTGCAACGACGCTGCCAACATAGTGGCCAAGAAACTTGGCAAAAAACACCGTGAAGAATCCGGTTAACAACGCTCCGACCACAAAAAACGCGAGCGGTGTAACCAGACGTGCGACGAGGCGGGATGGTCGAGCCTTGGTCATTTCAATAAGCGTTTCGAGCGGTCGCGCTGATCCCTTGTGATTGTCAAAGCCACCAGATTGCTTGCCTAAATATCAAGTAACAACCTCGCCGGGTCTTCCAGCGCTTCCTTCATGGCAACCAGAGAAAGTACCGCTTCACGGCCATCGATAATACGGTGGTCATAACTCATGGCCAGATAGTTCATCGGTCGGATAACGATCTGGCCGTTCTCCACCACTGGACGTTCTTTGGTCGCATGGACGCCGAGGATCGCCGACTGCGGCGGGTTGATGATCGGTGTGGACAACATTGAGCCAAACACACCACCGTTGGAGATGGAAAAGGTACCGCCGGTCAAGTCCTCAATGGTCAACTTGCCGTCTTTGGCCTTCTGGCCGAACTCGGCGATCTTCTTCTCGATATCAGCAATCGACATCTGATCCGCGTCTCGCAGAATCGGCACCACCAAACCACGCTCGGTGCCAACAGCAATACCGATATCGTAGTAGCCGTGATAGACAATGTCGTTGCCGTCAACGGAGGCATTGACGACCGGATATTTTTTCAGCGCGTGAACCGCCGCTTTTACAAAAAACGACATGAAGCCGAGCTTCACGCCATGTTGTTTCTCAAATTTATCTTTGTAGGTATTACGTAATGCCATTACCGGCGCCATGTTTACCTCGTTGAAGGTGGTAAGGATGGCGGCGGTCGATTGAGACTGCACCAAACGCTCGGCGATTCGCGCGCGCAGGCGCGACATCGGCACACGCTGCTCGGTGCGCTCCCCCATCGGCACGACTACTGCCGAGGCCGCCGACTTGGTCGGCGCGACTTCCCCCTGAGCAGCGGACAGCTTGTTCACAACATCTTCCTTGGTGATCCGCCCACCGCGACCAGTGCCCACGACTTCAGTCACGTTGTTTTCGACTGCAATTTTGGCGGCTGCCGGACTCATCGGTGCGGCGGCTGCCGTGGAAGCCGCGGGGGCTTTAGCAGGCACCGATCCGGCAGGTGCAGCCGGCGCAGGCGCGGTGGCAGTAGCCGCTGCCGTGGTGTCAATGGTCGCGATCACTTCACCAGAGGTTACCGTGCCACCATCGGCTTTAATGATTCTTGCCAACACTCCGTCGGCCGGTGCCGGCAGCTCCATAACCACTTTGTCAGTCTCGATATCAATCAGATTTTCATCTCGCTTGACCGCCTGTCCTTCGCGCTTGTGCCAGGACACAAGTGTGGCCTCTGCAACGGATTCCGATAGCTGGGGGATTTTGACTTCGATCTGCATTATTAGTGTCCTTGTGTCTGTACCGATGCCGCGCCGCCCACGAGCGCGCGCGGTATCTCGTCTAAATAGATGACTTCTTTGCGGCAGTCTTTGCGGCCGGCTCCCAACTCAACGCCGCGTCCACCAGCTCTTTTTGCTGCTCGTTGTGTTTTGCTAGGTAACCCACCGCTGGCGATGCGGATGAAGCGCGACCGGCGTAGCCAAGGGTCTGGTCGGCACGCATATTGCGTTTCAGGTAATGCTGGATGCGGTGCCAAGCACCTTGATTGGCCGGCTCCTCCTGCGCCCAAACGACCGATTTTGCTGCCGGAAAGGCGGCAATTTGCTCTGCAAACTCTTCATGCGGGAACGGATACAGCTGTTCAACACGAATGACCGCAATGTCGTCGATTGCGCGTTTTTCGCGCTCGGCAACAATGTCGTAGTACACCTTGCCAGAGCACACGACTACCCTTTTCACTTTCTTCGCATTCAGCTTGGCGGTCTCGCCGATGACCACTTCAAACTTGCCGTTGGCAAGTTCTTCCAGTGATGAAGTCGCTTCTTTCTTCCTCAATAAAGACTTTGGCATCATCACGACCAGCGGCTTGCGCGCCGGTCGCAGCGCCTGTCGGCGAATCATGTGGTAGTGCTGCGCTGCGGTGGAAGGCACTACAACTTGAATATTGTGTTCCGCGCAGAGCTGTAGAAAGCGCTCCAAGCGCGCCGATGAATGCTCTGGACCCTGGCCTTCGTAACCATGCGGCAAGAACAGACTCAGGCCGCACAAGCGCCCCCACTTCGATTCACCCGAAGAGATGAACTGGTCGATCACCACTTGTGCACCGTTGGCAAAATCGCCAAACTGGGCTTCCCAAATCACCAACTCAAACGGTTGCGCAGATGCATAACCATATTCAAAACCCAGCACCGCCTCTTCCGAGAGCAGCGAATCGATCACCAAAAAGCTACCCTGATTTTCGACGATGTTCTGTAACGGAACGTATGTCCCCGAATCCCACTTCTCACGATTCTGATCGTGCATCACGGCATGCCGGTGGGCAAACGTGCCGCGTCCACAATCTTGCCCGCTGATCCGCACCGGAACACTGGTCGCCACTAGCGTTGCGTAAGCTAGGTTTTCTGCCATACCCCAATCGAGCGGCTGCTCCCCCTTGCCCATCTTGCGTCGCGCCTCAAGCAACTTTTCAACCGAGGTATGGCACTTGAAGTCGGATGGGATCAGCGTGAGGCGCTCGGCATATGCCTGCAACTTCTGCATCGGCACTTTCGATTTGTAGGAGGCGCGCCAGTCCTGTCCGATGTAAGGTGCCCAATCTACCGCCAGGGGCGGCTTGATACCATACAAGATTCTGGTGTTGGTACTCTTCCCTGCATCTAGGCGCGAGCGAATGTTTGTTACCAAGTCGTCGCCATAGGTCGGCCCCACCGTACCCTCGGCCGCAAGTTTGTCCGCATAGAGCTTGCGCGTACCTGGGTGCTGCGCAATCTTCTTGTACATCAGCGGCTGGGTGACAAACGGCTCGTCTTGTTCATTGTGGCCGAGCTTGCGGAAGCAAACCATATCAATCACAACGTCCTTGTGGAACTTCATACGATATTCCAACGCAATGCGACCGACCATAATGACCGCCTCGGGGTCATCCGCGTTAACATGGAATACCGGCGCTTCGATCATCTTGGCAATATCGGTGCAGTACAAGGACGAGCGAGAATCGCGCGTATCAGAAGTGGTGAAACCAACCTGATTGTTGACGACGATATGCACCGTGCCACCGGTCTTAAACCCGCGCGTTTGTGATAACGCCATCGTTTCCATGATGACACCTTGGCCGGCAAAAGCGGCATCGCCGTGAATCAACAGCGGAATGACTTCGTCACCCGTAACGTCGTGGCGGCGCTGCTGACGCGCGCGAACCGAACCTTCCACAACCGGATTGACGATCTCCAGATGCGACGGATTAAAGGCAAGTGTCAGATGAACTGCACCACCTTTGGTTTGGATGTCCGATGAAAATCCCTGGTGATACTTAACGTCACCGGAACCAATGTTGTGCGCGTGTTTGCCCTCAAACTCGGCGAACAAATCAGCGGGCAGCTTGCCTAGTGAATTCACGAGAATGTTCAATCGCCCTCGATGCGCCATGCCAAGCACAACCTCCTTGACACCTTTTGCGCCAGCACATTGAATAATGTCATCGACTAGTGGAATCAAACTCTCACCACCCTCAAGCGAAAAACGCTTCTGCCCGACGTACCGCGTGTGCAGATACTTCTCCAGCGTCTCGGCAGCAGTGAGCCGGTCAAGCAAAAACTGCTTCTCATCTTTGTTGAGAGACGCCTGTGATTGAATTGACTCGAACTGGCCTTGGATCCAGCGCTTCTGCTCGGTCTGGGAAATGTACATGTACTCGGTGCCGACCGTACCGCAGTATGTGCGCTTCACCGCGCTGACAATATCCTTCAGTTTTGCACGCTCGGTATTGCCGCCGATAGTTCCCTGCCAAGAACCGAATCCGAACTCCAACTCTAGATCGGCATCAGTCAAACCGTAGTAGCTCAATTCGAGTTCGGGAACCTGCATACGCTCCATTCGCTTCAGAGGATCGAGCGACGAATTGCGCGCGCCCAAAACGCGATGTGCGCGGATGTACTGCAGAACCTTAAACGACTTCTTGCTGTCGCCGAGGTCTGGCAAGCCTGCACCCCCGCCGACGTTGACATAAGCAATACGTTTTGCACCGCCCTGGGCCGCAAGCTGCTCAAACGCGGCAATCACCGGTGAATGCGGAACGTCTTTGTGCGCCTGGCCGGCAACGTTCGGCAGACTATCGAACTGTTTGCGCCAGTTTTCAGGTACCGATGCGGGATCCGCCAAATACTGTTCGTACAACTCCTCAATGTAAGGCGCGTTAGCGCCGAAGAACAAAGAGGACTGCTGATAGTCTCGCATCATAATGATTACCTCACCTGCGGGTTCTGTGAACTGACGAATCGATTACTTGACGTCGCGGCGCTGCGCACCGACGTACAACTGCCGTGGACGGCCAATCTTGTATTCCGGGTCGGCGATCATCTCGTTCAACTGTGCAATCCACCCGACGGTCCGCGCCAGCGCGAAGATAGCGGTGAAGAGCGGCACTGGGATACCGATCGCCTTCTGTACGATACCGGAATAGAAATCAACGTTTGGATAGAGCTTGCGGCTCACAAAGTAATCGTCTTCGAGCGCGATCTTTTCGAGTGCCATCGCGAGCTTGAATAGCGGATCGTCTTGCAGCCCCAATTCGTTCAACACCTCGTAGCAGGTTTCGCGCATCAGCTTCGCACGCGGGTCGTAGTTCTTGTAGACCCGATGACCGAATCCCATTAAACGCACACTGGAGTTCTTATCTTTGACCTGCGCGATGAAATCACCGATTTTCTCGATCCCGCCGTTACGCTGAATATCGTAGAGCATATTCAGCGCCGCTTCGTTTGCGCCGCCATGCGCCGGCCCCCACAAACAGGCCACACCTGCTGCGATCGCGGCAAACGGGTTTGTGCCCGACGAAGCGCAAAGCCGTACCGTGGAGGTTGAGGCGTTCTGCTCATGATCCGCATGCAAGATAAAAATGCGATCCAGCGCACGTACCAGCACGTCATTGATCTTGTATTCTTCGGCCGGCACGGCAAACATCATGCGCATAAAGTTTGCCGTGTAGCCCAAGTCGTTTCGTGGATAAATCAGCGGCTGACCCACCGTGTACTTGTATGCCATTGCGGTCAGCGTTGGCAGCTTGGCGATCAAACGAATCGCGGAAATCTCACGCTGCTCTTTGTCGTGCAGATTGATTGAGTCGGGATAGAACGCCGACATTGCGCCGAGTAAACCCGTCATGACGGACATCGGATGCGCGTCGCGGCGGAAGCCACGCAGGAAAAACTGCATCTGCTCGTGCACCATCGTGTGATTAGTGACACGGCTGACGAAATCCTTGCGGCCAGCGTCGTTAGGCAAATCGCCGTACAAAAGCAGATAACAGACTTGCAGAAAATCACACTTTGTTGCGAGCTGTTCGATCGGATAACCGCGATACAACAACTCGCCTTTGTCGCCATCAATAAAGGTGATAGTGGAGTTGCAGGACGCTGTCGACATAAAGCCGGGATCGTAGGTAAACATTCCCGTCTGCCCGTAAAGCTTGCGGATATCAATTACATCGGGGCCGTGAGATCCACCGTACACCGGCAACTCGATTGCGTTACCGTTTTGAAGCGTCAAAGTTGCTTTACCGTTGGCATTCATTGTCTTTGATCCTTTATACATCGCTACACCGCGCATCAGATTATTGGCGTTAAGCGTTTTGTATCCGCAAAACCAGTGTGGCGGTTGAAACATCAGCCACTGGCTTGCGCCCCATCAATACGTCCAGCAAATCGTTGTCACTTAACAGCAACAGCTTATCCAGTGCTTGCAGATCCTCTGCGCTGAGACCTTCCAAAGCATCCTGCAAAAATTTTCGCAACAGCAGGTCGTTTTCCAGCAAACCCCGCCTTGCGCGCCAGCGGATGCGGTCAAGTATTCGACCGTCCCTCACCACGCCCTGCTGTACTACCTCCGCTTGACCTTCCATCAAACCGCCCGCTTAACCATCATCTCCTTGATCTTGCCGATGGCCAAAGATGGGTTTAATCCCTTAGGGCATACGTCCACGCAGTTCATGATGGTGTGGCAACGGAACAATCGATATGGGTCTTCAAGGTTATCGAGCCGGTCGTTGGTCGCCTGATCGCGGCTATCGGCAATAAACCGATAGGCGGCAAGCAGCCCGGCGGGCCCGACGAATTTGTCCGGATTCCACCAAAACGATGGACACGACGTTGAGCAACATGCGCAGAGGATGCACTCGTACAAACCATCCAGCTCAAGGCGATCTTGCGGGGACTGTAGCCGCTCTTTCTCCGGCGCAGGATCATTGTTGATGACGTAGGGGGTAATGGAATGATACTGTTGGAAAAACTGCGTCATATCGACGATGAGGTCACGAATAATCGGCAGCCCCGGAAGTGGCTTCAATACCACCGGCTCTTTGAGCTCGGAGACCTTGGTGATACAGGCGAGGCCGTTTTTGCCATTGATATTCATGGCGTCTGAACCACACACGCCTTCACGACAAGAACGGCGCAACGCCAGCGTATCGTCGATCGACTTGATGCGAATTAGCGCATCGAGCAACATCCGGTCTGAGGGCTCGAGCGCAATATCGTACTCCTTGAAGTACGGCTTCTGGTCAACATCTGGATCAAAGCGAAGAATCTGAAATTTCATTTCTTTTATCCGTCTCACTTAGTAGGTGCGCGCTTTGGGTGCAAACGACGGAACCGTCAGCGGCTGCAGGTTTACCGGCTTGTAATCAAGCCGGTTACCTTGTTTGTACCAAAGGGTGTGTTTGAGCCAGTTGTCGTCGTCCCGACCATTGACAAAACCCGGACGATCGTGGAAGTCGGCGCGATCATGCGCACCACGCGTTTCTTTGCGCGCTTCCGCCGAGACCATCGTCGACACTGCCACCTCGATGAGGTTCTGTAGCTCGAGTGCCTCAATACGTGCAGTGTTGAAAACCTTCGACTTATCTTTGATTTCCAAGTGCTCGGCGCGCTCGGCAACTTGCTTGATTTTTGTCACGCCCTTTTCAAGCATGTCCGGGAAGCGGAATACACCGCAGTGCGCCTGCATGGTCTGGCGCATGGCATCTCCCACGGCATGCACCGACTCGCCGCCCGTCTTGGCGTCGAGTGCCGCAATCCGCGCGACCGAAATTTCGCCAGCGTCGGTCGGCAGTGGCTTGTGCGTGTTGTTTTCACGAATGAACTTGATCATCGAGTCGCCGGCCGATTTGCCCATCACCAGCAAGTCGGTCAGCGAATTGGTGCCAAGCCGGTTCGCACCGTGGATCGACGCACACCCCACTTCGCCGGCAGCATAAAAACCCGGAACGACGGTATTTGGATTGCCGTTCTGCGGGATCACCACTTCTGCGAGGTAATTGGTTGGGATACCGCCCATTTGGTAGTGGCAGGTCGGCACCACCGGGATAGGCTCTTTGGTGCAATCGACGTTGCCAAACTTGAGTGCGATTTCGCGGATGCCCGGCAGCCTTTTGTTGATGACGTCGGGCCCAAGGTGATCAAGTTTCAGCAAGATGTAATCTTTGTTGGGCCCAGCACCGCGACCGTCCTTGATTTCGGTCGCCATGGCGCGCGAAACGACATCGCGCGAAGCAAGATCTTTCATGGTCGGCGCGTAACGTTCCATAAAACGTTCGCCGTCTTTATTCAGCAGAATGCCACCTTCACCGCGTACGCCCTCGGTGATCAGCACACCGGCGCCGGCGACCCCGGTTGGATGAAACTGCCAGAACTCCATATCTTCCAGCGGAATACCCGCACGCGCTGCCATGCCTAGACCGTCACCCGTGTTGATAAATGCATTCGTTGAAGAGGCATAGATCCGGCCAGCACCCCCCGTGGCAAACAACGTAGCCTTGGCATGGAAAATCATTGCCTCGCCGGTTTCCATCTCAAGCGCGGTGACGCCAACCACATCGCCGGCAGCGTCGCGAATCAGATCAAGCGCCATCCATTCGACGAAGAACTGCGTATTGGCGAAAACATTGCGCTGATAGAGCGTGTGCAACATGGCGTGCCCGGTACGATCCGCTGCACAGCAAGAACGCTGAACCGGCTTCTCACCAAAATTTTGCGAGTGTCCACCGAACGGACGCTGGTATATCGTGCCATTGTCATTACGGTCGAACGGCATCCCAAAATGCTCAAGCTCGATGACGGCCTCGGGAGCGGCTTTACACATGAACTCAATGGCGTCTTGGTCACCAAGCCAGTCGGATCCCTTGACTGTGTCATACATATGCCAGTGCCAGTTATCTTCGCCCATGTTGCCCAACGATGCACCAACACCGCCCTGCGCTGCGACGGTATGCGAGCGCGTGGGAAACACCTTGGACAGCACCGCAACCGTTAGCCCTGCGGTTGAAAGCTGTAACGCGGCGCGCAAGCCGGAGCCGCCCGCACCCACAACGACGGCATCGAATTTGCGAACCGGAAGTGATGAAACTGAAGCCATTGTCTAATTGCTCCACAGAATAGAGACGGTCCAGATCGAACATACGATCAGGAACAAACAAACCGCTACTTGCAACGAAAGCCGGATGAAAAACGGTTTGATGTAGTCCATCAGCACATCTCTGACCCCAATCCAGGCGTGGTAGAAAACCGCGAAAAAAAACAGCAGCGAGAGAATCCGCACAAGCTGGCTCTGGAACAGTTGTTTCCAATCGGCAAAAGCAACTGTACCGTGCACCAAGAAGAAGCCAAGTATCAAAACGCTGTACACCAACATGACTGCGGCGGTAACACGCTGGATCATCCAATCTTTCCAGCCATAGTGGGCACCGACCGGTTGTTTACTGTTTTTCATTTCGCCTCTACCAGATGCGTGCGGCAAAAACTGCGGTTGCGACGAGGCCGGCGACAAGCACAACCCGCGCGGAACTCTGCGCCGGTGCCTTGGCAATACCGATGTGCAAATCAATCAGAAGGTAGCGGACGCCAGCAAACAAGTGGTGCATAAATGACCAGACGAAGCCGACCACAATCAGCTTCACCAGCGGGTGGGCGAAATACCCCTTCCAAGAAGCAAAGCCCGCCTCCGAAGAGAGCGTCGTTTGCAAGATGAACAGCGCCATAGGAATCAGAAACAGGAACATCGCCACCCCCGTGATTCGGTGAAAGATGGACACCAATCCCGGCGTCGGTAGATTCCGCAGGTTCAAGTCGTAATACTTGGGGCGATTCTTGGGGGACGAGACGGTATGAGGGGACATATTGTTACCTTGCGGAGTTCAATAGGGATGGGGATAGAAATTAGGGAAGACATTCACCGGACAGCAAACACCAGTCACCGGCCAAACTCGGCTTGTCACGCCGCCTTATACCCGATCCCGAGATTCTACCCACAACACAATCTTCGGCGACAACAACGCCTTGCCGAAAATTACCCCTCTTCTCCACGCCCAATCCTGCAAAACCGTGTCACTTAGGAACTTAAACATTTGTTTTTTAATGCATTTTCCGCCCTCATTCGGGACTCCAACCGAATTGAGCAAGCCGAAGATGCTACCAAAAAATCTTTTAGTATCAGTTTCTGATATCATGCAACGATGTTGTTTTAAGCCATCGTATCGCGCACTACATGCGCCAACCGTCACTATGAAAAACATCATGCGCTACAAAGGCTATCTTGCGCGCATTGATTACGATGAAGCGGATCGCGTGTTCGCCGGAAATGTGCTCGGGCTCGCCGAACGCATCTCGTTCCACGGCGCGAGTGTGGATGAACTGCGCGGCGATTTTGAATTCGCCATTGACCATTACCTATCGGTGTGCCGAGAGGCTGGAGTCGCGCCGCAGAAACAAGCCGGCGGAAGAATATTGCTTCGCCTGCCTGCGGAAACACATGCCGAAGCGCTAATCGCGGCACAAGCCGCCGGCCTTAGCTTAAATGGCTGGCTGCAAAATGCAGTGCGTCAACAACTCAATACCTAACGCCAGCGACTGGCTAAGCCAGATCGTTGTAGTACGAGTAGCCGTCGGTCAGACAAAGGCCACGACGCCACTCGACTGGTTTATCACCATAGCTATAGGCCACGCGGTCGACATGGAGGAGAGGCGTCCCCACCGGCACACCGAGGTGTTTAGCGGCAAGTTTGTTCGCACCGACCGCCTTGATACTCTCTTCAGCCCGTACCATGCGAGTACCGTACGCCGTCTCAAGGAAGCTGTAGATCGATCCCTGTGACGCGACCAGCTTTTCCATGCTCAGGTTGGGAAACCCAGACTGCGCCAACACAATTTCGTCAAAAATCAGCGGGCGATCGTCGAACACGAGAAGTCGGGTAATCACCCACACCGATTGGTTGAGCCTGAGGGCGAGCTTGGCGGCACTGGTGCTATCGGCCTTGGCTTTTTGCAGGCCGACAAAAATCGTCTGCGGATGATGTTTGGCGCTGTCGAGATCGGCACCGTCGGCGCGTATGCGCAGAAACCGGTACTGGTGCGTCGGTGCAGTATGCGTTGCGACAAACGTGCCCTTGCCCTGGCGGCGCACCACGATGAATTCCGCCGCCAGCGCGTCGATCGCCTTGCGCACAGTACCCTGGCTGACGCCGAACCTTCTTGCCAGTTCAAACTCTGATGGGATCAACTCACCCGGCCCCCACTCTCCAACGACCAAGCTGCGCGTAATCAACGCCTTTATCTGCTCGTAGAGCGGCTGAAACGTGGCCCCGCCGCCGAGCGGCTGACCGACAGCATTGTTCGCAGAGTTCGGGGGTTGTTGATTTTCCATACGCAAATTTTATCATCTGAGCCGAACCATGTCTTATATAAGATATAAGTCTGATTGACTTTTTGTTGCATCGTCGTAAAATTGTTGCAACGCAAAAACTCAATACCGACTTACCTACCGCCACGACTCGGCCGGTCCAAATCAGATTCACCTAGCACCAGTCGCCATCATCAAATCTCTACTTTCTCCCAATGACCCCCTTCCTTCGCCCACGCCGCTCCATGCTTTACGTTCCCGGCTGCTTTACGCGATTTTTGAACAAAGCCCGCAGCTTAAAGGTCGACTCGGTCATTTTTGACTTGGGCGATTCCGTTCTCGTTGAGAACAAAGAACTGTCCCGTACTCAAGTCGTCGAGGCGATTCTGAGTGGCGGTTATGGTCGGCGTGAATTAGTCGTGCGGGTGAACGACCTCGACTCCCCTTGGGGGCAGGACGATGTCAAGGCGATCGCAAAGATCGGTGTTGACGCGGTGCTGTTTCCAAACATTGAGTCCAAACAGGATGTGCTCGATGCGCTCGACGCGTTAGACGCCGCTGGTGGTTCGCACCTGCCGATTATGGTCATGATCGAGAGTCCGCTGGCAGTGCTTCGCGCCGAAGACATTGCTTCCGCCTCTAACCGCATTGCCTGCCTGATCCTTGCTACGTCCGACCTCATCACCCAGCTCCATGGCCGCAAGACGCCGGACCGAATACCATTGCAGTATTCACTCGCCCATGTGCTGCTGGTAGGACGCGCTTACAAACGCGCCGTAGTCGACGGCATTAGTATCGACATCAAAGACATGCATTCCTTCGAAATGGCTTGCCGCCTCACGCGGGATCTTGGTTTCGACGGCAAGTCATTGGTCCACCCCAACCAGCTCGCCTATTGCAATGATGCGTTCACGCCCAAAGCAACCGAAATTGCGTTTGCGTATGAGGTGATCCAGGCACTCGACAATGCCCATCAAGCCGGACGCGGCACCATCATGCTGAACGGACGCCTAGTTGAGCAGCACCATGTTGCCGCATCCAAAAGAACCATCGCGCTGGCACAAATGATTAAGGAACTGGAAACGGCCTAGCCTGCTTTCCAATCGCCACCAACCATGCGACCTGCGACCGGCTATTTTTTTGAGGACTACGCGGTAGGACAAAAATTTGTCCACGCGATTCCACGCACGATCACGCATGGCGACACCGCGCTTTATCAAGCGCTGACCGGTTCGCGCAACCCGTTGCATTGCAGTGAACCATTCGCACAATTGCTCGGCTATCGCACGACCCCGGTTGATGATCTGTTCGTGTTTCACATTGCTTTTGGCAAGACAGTGCCGGACATTTCCTACAATGCCGTTGCAAACCTTGGCTATGCGGAATGCCGCTTTGTACAGCCGGTTTATGTCGGCGATACACTCCACGCCGTGTCGGATGTGATCGGACTGAAGGGCAATAGCAACGGCACCACCGGTGTTGTTTACGTGCGCTCGAATTGCTTCAACCAGCGCGACGAGTTGGTGCTGACGTGGGTACGCTGGGTGATGGTGCATCGACGGAAAGCGCTGGCACCCGATGCGATTGCACCTGCTTCCGGACAGCGCGATTTTCAACCAACGCCCGAGCGTAACGTGGTTGGCACCAACCTCAATTTCTTGGCATCCAACCACGACGTTTCGTTGGCAACCGGGGGCCACCAGTTTTGGGACGACTACGTTGTCGACGACGGCGTATCACTGAAAACCATTACACACCCCGCAGGCATCACCATCGATGAAACCGACCATACCCTTGCCACCAAGCTGTACCAAAACACGGCTCGTGTTCATTTTGATTTGCACCACATGGCGGGTAGCCGCTTTGGCAGGCGTTTGATCTACGGCGGGCAGCTTATCTCACTGGCTCGCGCGTTGAGCTTTGACGGACTTGAAAATGCGCTGACCATCGCAGCCATCAACGGCGGCTCGCATCTCAACCCCACGTTTGCCGGCGATACCGTTTATGCGACGTCGACGCCATTGGCAAGCTGGCCGGTCAACGAATACATTGGCGCGCTACAAATTGAGCTCGCCGCCTATAAAAATATCGACCCCAGCAGCCCCACATTCGCCTCCGCGCCACCCGACAGCAAAGTACTGTCGATGGACCTCACCCTAATTGTTCCGCGCCGACGTTAATTCTAAGGACATCATGTCAAACGTTCATCCCACCCAAGCCCTGTTTGCCGGAGAAAAACCGTTCCCGGTCATCCCGTCTTGTGAACACTTTGCCGGCAGCGAAAAACTCATCGGCAAGGCCCTCGCGCTACAAGACACACTCGGACCGATTTTTGACATTACCTGTGACTGCGAAGACGGCGCACCGGCGGGCCAGGAAAAGGCCCACGCAGAAATGATTGTGCGGATGGTCAACAGCGCCGAGAACAAACACAAGATGGCTGGTGCGCGGATTCACGACTACTCTAACCCGTACTGGAGGCAGGACGTCGATATCCTTGTTGGCGGCGCAGGCAAATTGCTGCGTTACATCACCATCCCGAAATCGACTTCATACGCCGAAGTCAAAGAAATGATCGAGTACGTGCGCGCGGTGTCGGCGAAAGACAACACTGGACGCGAAATTGCGATTCACGTGCTGATCGAAACGCACGGCGCGCTCCGCGACATTCACCAAATTGCCACCCTGCCGAATATCGAGGTTCTCGACTTTGGCCTGATGGATTTTGTCTCTGCACACCATGGCGCGATTCCGGCATCGGCGATGCGCTCGCCCGGACAGTTCGAGCATCGCTTAATCGCGCGCGGCAAAGCCGAACTGGTTGCGGCGGCACTGGCGAACGGCATCGTGCCCGCGCACAACGTTTGCCTCGATCTGAAAAATCCCGAAGTGGTCAGCGGCGATGCGCGCCGCGCGCGCAACGAGTTTGGGTTCCTGCGGATGTGGTCGATCTATCCCGCGCAAATCCAACCAATTGTGGATGCGATGAAGCCCGACCATTCCGAAGTTGAAGATGCGGCCAATATCCTGCTCGCGGCGCGGGCGGTCGATTGGGGCCCCATTCAGTACAAAGGGGAGCTGCACGACCGCGCAACCTATCGCTACTTCTGGGAACTGTTAGAAAAAGCCAGAGTCACGGGCGTTAAAATCCCGGACGTCGCAACGCAGGCGTTCTTCAACTAAAACGAAAACTCGCCTATTGACGGGCTTTTCCAAGCAAAACTGCCGTGGAATTCCCGCCAATACTAGGGTTTCACTTTCGGAAAATAAGGAAACATCATGGTCACCTCCGCCGGCGCAAAATTTCGCCAAGCCCTAAAGGACGAATCGCCGCTGCAAGTTATCGGCACCATCAACGCCAACCACGCTCTTCTGGCAAAACGCGCGGGCTATCGGGCGATTTACTTGTCCGGCGGCGGTGTCGCGGCCGGTTCACTCGGCATGCCGGATCTGGGTATTAACAATCTCGACGACGTGCTGACCGACATTCGCCGCATCACCGACGCGTGTGACCTGCCGCTGCTTGTCGATATCGATACCGGCTTCGGTGCCTCGGCGTTCAACATCGCCCGCACGGTGAAGTCTCTGATCAAGTTCGGTGCAGCGGCTTGCCATATTGAAGACCAGGTCGGCGCGAAGCGCTGCGGCCACCGTCCGGGCAAAGAAGTCGTCACCAAGCAAGAAATGGTTGACCGCGTCAAAGCGGCAGTTGATGCCAAAACCGACCCCGACTTCTTTTTGATCGCGCGCACCGATGCTTTCCAAAACGAGGGGGCAGACGGTGCGATCGACCGACTGGTCGCCTGTGCCGAAGCCGGCGCGGACGGTGTATTCGCCGACGCTGTTGTGGATATAGCGACCTACAAACGCATGGTCGAAGCCACCAAGGTGCCGGTACTTTGCAACATCACTGAATTCGGCAAGACGCCGTTCTTCACGGTCGATGAATGCCGCGACGCTGGCATTGGCATGATTCTCTACCCGCTGTCGGCATTCCGCGCGATGAACAAAGCCGCAGAAAATGTTTATAAGGCGATCCGCCGCGACGGCACGCAAAAAAATGTCGTCGACACCATGCAAACGCGTGAAGAACTCTACGAAGTCATCAATTACCACGCCTACGAGCAGTCGCTCGACAAGCTCTTCGCAACAAAAAAGTAATGCCCGATCACAGCCCAATCAAGAATGTTCGTAGCTTGGTGCTGCGGACGTTCGCGTCGCCGGTCGAAATTCGCACGCAGCGCGTGCTGCTGCGTCAGTGGAAAGATAGCGACCTCGATGCTTGGGCTGAAATGAATGCCGACCCCGAGGTCCGCAAATACTTTCCAAAAGTTCTCGATCGGGCAGAGGCGGACGGCGAAGCTAGCCGAATTCGCGGCGGCATCGCGCAACGCGGTTGGGGCATGTGGGCCATCGAAATTCCGGGCATTCTGCCGTTTGCCGGCTTGGTTGGATTGAACCTGCCTGCGTTTCAGGCACCTTGGATGCCCGCCGTCGAAATTGGTTGGCGACTTTCACGCGATGCGTGGCACAAAGGCTACGCTACCGAGGGGGCGGTCGCGGCGATGAACTTTGCATTCGACGAACTACACTTGCCGGAAGTCGTGGCAATGTCAGTCAAGACAAATACGCCTTCGCACCAAGTCATGCAACGGCTCGGCATGACGCATGACCCCTCGGCCGATTTTGACCATCCACGCGTACCCGCCGACTGGCCGCTCAAGACGCACATCTTGCATCGCATTTCACCGGCAACATGGAAGGCGCGGCGTTCAACATGATCTCTTCGTTTGATCACGTACAGGTTTCAATTGAACCCGGTCGGCTCGACGAGGCACTCGCGTTTTATGTCGATTTCCTCGGCTTCGCCCGTGTGCCGAAGCCCGCCGACATGCGCCAGAGCGGTGCCTGGCTGACGTCGGGCACCGTCAATTTGCATCTCGGCGAGGACATCAATCCCGGTGTCGCGTTCACGCCATCGCCGCACGCGCATCCCGCCATGCGTGTTGATAACTTCGACGCGTTGTTCGCGCAGGCCGGAACAAGAGGATTCAAAGCCCGCATCGACAAAGGCCCCGCAGGGTTCAAGCGCGGCTCGATTTGGGACCCGTTTGGTAATCGCATCGAATTGATGCAAAAACTGTAAGGAGCAGCAATGTCTGACGTTTCTGACAACACCGCCGCAGCAAGCGCGGCACCCAAAGTCAAAAAATCCGTCGCGCTGTCCGGCGTGGTTGCCGGTAATACCGCTATCTGCACGGTTGGACTCACCGGCAATGATTTGCACTATCGCGGTTACGATATTCTTGATGTCGCCAACACCTGCGAATTTGAAGAGATTGCGCATCTTTTGGTACACGGCAAGCTGCCGAATGTGGCCGAACTCGCTGCCTACAAAACAAAACTGAAGTCAATGCGTGGCATTCCGATGGCGGTGCAAGATGTGCTCGAATGCCTCCCCGCATCAACACACCCGATGGACGTATTGCGCACCGCCTGCTCCGTGCTTGGCTGTACCTTGCCAGAGAAAGACGACCACAACATTCAAGGCGCGCGCGACATCGCCGACCGCATGATGGCATCGTTTGGTGGGATGCTGCTGTACTGGTATCACTTTGCGGTCAACGGCAAGCGCATCGACGTCGAAACTGATGATGACTCCATTGGCGGCCACTTCCTGCACTTGTTGCACGGCAAGCCGCCCTCACGCGAGTGGGTCCGCGCGATGCACACCTCCCTTGTTTTGTACGCCGAGCATGAATTCAATGCATCAACATTCACCGCGCGTGTCGTGGCGGGCACCATGTCCGATATGCACTCTGCGATCACGGCCGCCATCGGTGCGCTGCGTGGGCCCAAGCACGGTGGCGCAAACGAGGCTGCATTTGACATTCAGTCGCGCTATGACAATCCTGACGAAGCAGAAGCCGACATTGTCAAACGTGTCGCGGAAAAGCAAGTCATCATCGGCTTCGGCCATCCGGTCTACACCGTGTCCGATCCGCGCAACGTGGTCATTAAGGAAGTGGCACGCAGTTTGTCGAAGCAAACCGGCAATATGAAGCTGTTTGATATCGCCGAGCGTCTTGAGACCGTCATGTGGCGCGAGAAAAAAATGTTCCCGAACCTTGATTGGTTCAGCGCCTGCTCGTATCACATGATGGGTGTGCCGACCTCGATGTTCACGCCACTATTCATCATCAGCCGCACATCGGGTTGGGCGGCACACGTGATTGAGCAGCGTATCGACAACAAGATCATTCGACCGAGTGCGAACTACGTCGGTCCGGACGACATGAAGTTTGTGCCGCTGAAAGATCGCAAGTAGTCAATCGACATCACATGAACCTCGTTTTGATCAAGCTACTCGTATCGGCGGCGATCATCGCCGCGGCGAGCGAACTTGCAAAGCGGGTTCCCGCGCTGGCGGCTCTGATTGTATCGCTACCGCTGATATCGGTCCTTGTGATGATCTGGATGCAAGTTGAAACTCAGGACGCAGCAAAAATTGCCAGCCATGCAGAGGCAACGTTTTGGTACGTGCTCCCATCAATGCCGATGTTTCTCATCCTGCCGGCCATGTTGCGTGGCGGTATGAATTTCTGGCTAGCCCTCGCCGCGTGTTGCAGCATCACGGCGCTGCTGTATCTCGCCGCCATCCAGCTCGCGGCGCGTTTTGGCGTATCGCTCTAGCACCATTCCCTGTCAATTGCCTGCATTACCCAGAACACCATGAACACCGCACATCGCAAACCCCTACATTTTACTCACGCCGGCTCCGCACTCGAATACTTCGACGTTCATGGCGCGGTTGATGCCATCAAACCCGACGCATTTGCCAGGCTTCCCTATACCTCGCGCGTTCATGCTGAGAACATCATCCGCCGCGCCGATCCTGCAATCATCGATGAGTGTTTAAAGCAGATCATTGAAGTCAAGCGTGACCGTGACTTTCCGTGGTTCCCCGCCCGCGTGGTGTGTCACGACATCTTGGGACAGACTGCGCTGGTGGATCTGGCTGGGCTGCGTGACGCCATCGCCGATCAAGGAGGCGACCCGGCGAAGGTCAATCCAGTCGTGCCGGTGCAATTGATTGTTGACCATTCACTCGCGGTTGAGTGCGGTGGATTTGATCCGGACGCGTTCGAAAAAAACCGCGCGATCGAAGATCGGCGCAATGAAGATCGCTTCCATTTCATCGAATGGACCAAGAACGCGTTCAACAATGTTGACGTGATCCCTGCGGGCAACGGCATCATGCACCAGATTAATCTGGAAAAGATGTCGCCGGTGATTCACGCGCAAAACGGCGTTGCGTTTCCCGATACCTGTATTGGCACCGATAGCCACACGCCGCACGTCGATGCGCTCGGTGTGATTGCCGTTGGTGTCGGTGGCCTTGAGGCTGAAAACGTCATGCTTGGCCGCGCATCGTGGATGCGCCTGCCCGAAATTGTCGGCGTACACTTGACCGGCAAACGCCAACCCGGCATTACCGCGACCGATATCGTTCTCGCGCTGACCGAGTTCTTGCGCAAGTCAAAAGTGGTTGGCGCATATTTGGAGTTCTACGGCGACGGTGCCGCCTCGCTCACGCTCGGTGACCGTGCGACGATTTCCAACATGGCGCCGGAGTATGGTGCAACCGCCGCCCTGTTTGCGATTGATCAGCAAACCATCGATTACCTCAAGCTCACCGGGCGCGACGAGCAACAGGTGAAGTTGGTCGAAACCTATGCGCGTGTCGCGGGCCTGTGGTCTGGCGCTGACCAAAATACTCTCAAAGATGTGGTGTACGAACGCGTGTTGTCGTTTGACCTCTCCACTGTGGTGCGAACCATGGCGGGCCCGTCGAATCCTCATGCGCGGGTATCGACCACTGACCTTGCCAGCAAAGGCATTGCAGCACCTTGGACAGAAACTCCCGGCCAAATGCCAGATGGTGCGGTGATTATCGCCGCGATTACCTCATGCACGAATACGTCCAATCCCCGCAACGTCATCGCGGCAGGCTTGCTCGCGCGCAACGCCAACCGCGCTGGATTGACGCGCAAGCCGTGGGTGAAATCTTCCCTCGCCCCTGGATCGAAAACGGTTGCACTGTATTTGGACGAAGCGGGTCTGATGCCGGAGTTGGAGAAACTTGGCTTTGGCATCGTCGCCTTCGCCTGCACGACCTGTAACGGCATGTCCGGTGCGCTCGACCCCGCGATCCAAAAGGAAATCATCGACCGTGATTTGTATGCAACGGCTGTTCTATCGGGCAACCGCAATTTCGACGGACGTATTCACCCCTACGCCAAACAAGCGTTCCTCGCGTCGCCGCCACTAGTGGTCGCGTACGCCATCGCGGGCACGATTCGTTTTGATATTGAGCGTGACAGTTTCGGCATCGACCGCAACGGCAAACCAATCACGCTGAAAGATTTGTGGCCGACTGATCAAGAGATCGATGCGATTGTCGCGAAGGCAGTGAAGCCGGAGCAATTCCGCAAGGTCTACATACCGATGTTCGAGGGTCGTGCAAGTTCCGCAGCCAAAGTCACGCCGCTTTACGATTGGCGCCCACAAAGCACCTACATTCGTCGTCCACCGTATTGGGACACCACTGGCGACGGTGCGATTGGAGGCGAACGTACATTGAGAGGGATGCGGCCCCTCGCACTGCTCGGTGACAACATCACCACGGATCATTTGTCGCCATCGAATGCCATCATGGCTAACAGCGCGGCGGGCGAGTATCTCGCCAAAATGGGTTTGCCCGAAGAAGACTTCAACTCTTACGCGACCCATCGCGGCGACCACCTCACCGCGCAACGCGCGACGTTTGCCAACCCAACGTTGATGAACGAAATGGTCGTCGTCGATGGAAAGGTAAAGAAAGGATCCTTGGCGCGCATTGAGCCAGAGGGCAGGGTCACGCGTATGTGGGAGGCGATCGAGACCTATATGCAGCGCAAACAACCACTCATCATCGTCGCCGGTGCGGATTACGGCCAGGGCTCGTCGCGCGATTGGGCCGCCAAAGGGGTGCGCCTCGCCGGCGTGGAAGCGATCGCCGCTGAAGGCTTTGAACGCATTCACCGCACCAACTTGATTGGCATGGGGGTGATGCCGCTAGAGTTTATGCCCGGCACCAATCGCACCACGCTTGGAATTGATGGCTCTGAAACGTTTGACGTTATTGGTGACCGTACACCGCGTGCGACCTTAACCCTAGTGATTCATCGCAAGACTGGCGAACGTGTGGACGTGCCGATGTTGTGCCGACTCGATACGGCGGAGGAGGTTTCGGTGTATGAGGCCGGTGGGGTGTTGCAGCGATTTGCGAAAGATTTTTTAGCGTCAGCACAAGCCAACTAACGCGGTCTGCCCGGACAGCGTGGCGCGAACATCGGTCAGATAGTCGGGGCCTAATTTCACCAAGTTAAACTTGGGGCCCCGGACTAAATCCGGGGCGATATTTTTTGAGAGTAACCAGAATCATGAGCACTGCACCACAAACGAAGGTTCCGTGTGTTTACATGCGTGGCGGCACCTCCAAAGGTGCATTCTTCAAACTCACCGACCTCCCCCCGAGTACGCAAGTGCCGGGCGCCGTACGAGATGCGTTTTTACTTCGTGTCATCGGCTCACCTGACCCCTACGGCAAACAAATCGACGGCATGGGGAACGGGACCTCCAGCACCAGCAAGAGCGTGATCCTCTCCAAAAGCAGCAAACCAGATCATGACGTGGATTATTTGTTTGGGCAAGTCGCCATCGACAAACCGTTTGTTGACTGGAGCGGGAATTGTGGCAACCTCAGCGCGGCGGTCGGCCCGTTTGCGGTGGCCAATGGTTTGGTCGATCCATCGCGCATCCCGCAAAATGGCATCGCGATTGTGCGCATCTGGCAGGCCAATATTCAGAAAACCATCATCTCTCATGTGCCGATCACCAACGGCGAAGTGCAAGAGACGGGCGACTTCGAACTTGACGGTGTGACCTTCCCCGCCGCCGAGGTGCAGCTGGAATTCATGGACCCGGCTGCAGAAGAGGAAGGTGGCAGCGGGGCCATGTTCCCGACCGGCAATCTCGTCGACGATTTGTTAGTGCCCGAGGTAGGAATGCTGAAAGCTACCATGATCACCGCCGGCATTCCCACCATCTTCATTAACGCGGATGCCATCGGTTACAACGGCACAGAGTTGCAAGACCACATCAATGGCGACGCAAAAGCGCTGTCAATGTTTGAAACCATCCGTGCTCACGGCGCGATGAAGATGGGCTTGATCAAATCGCTCGATGAAGCGAAAACGCGCCAACACACACCGAAGATTGCGTTTGTTGCCGCGCCGACCGACTACGTATCGTCAAGCGGAAAAAAAGTGAGTGCGGGTGAGGTCGACTTACTCGTGCGTGCAATGTCGATGGGCAAACTACATCACGCCATGATGGGTACGGCAGCGGTGGCGATTGGTGCAGCAGCCGCGATTCCCGGCACGTTGGTAAATCTTGCCGCCGGTGGTGGTAACAAGACAGCAGTGCGCTTCGGTCACCCATCCGGCACCTTGCGTGTTGGCGCAGAGGCAGCGCAGGTGGATGGTGAGTGGGTGGTCAAAAAAGCCGTGATGAGCCGCAGCGCGCGGGTGCTAATGGAGGGTTTTGTGCGGGTGCCGGGCGACGCGTTTTAATCCGAAAAACTCGCCATTCGGCGGGCATTTTCAAGCATTATTGGCTGGAAATACCCGAAAATAGGCGCTCGATTCAAACGGGTGATTTGACCTGCCTGTGTTTCTTTCTGCGCCGCGCCCATGTTTGCTTCCGGTTCTGCTTCCCCCCTCCACCACATAGTATTGTTGTCCGATGCCAAGCAAGCCAATAAATCACGAGCCCGATCGCCTCGGCATGCGAGTGGTGATGAACGAAATCCGCGAAGTGTTCGGCAACACGACCACTGCACGCGCCTTCGGTATCGAACGCGACAAACACGATATTTTGTGGCTGGCGGCAGATGAGGTCGACGAAGATGTTTGGCACGTCCATGGCGAAGTGCAGGGCTCGGCTGACGAGCCCTACGCGACCGATATCGAAGTTGTGGTGAGCCTTGATGATGGCGAGTTCACTGTGCTCGATGCCGACTGTAGCTGCCCGGTCGGGAACAACTGCAAACACGCTGCTGCGCTGCTTATGCGCTGGGTCGGTAAATGGGGCTTAGAGGATGGCGGGCCAGCGTTTGCGTCGATTACCGCCATCGAGGACCGACGGCTAACTGCCGCGCCTCCAGCATCACATGCCGAGAAGGGAACACCAACAAGCGGCACCGGCAGTCCAAGGAATACATCGACGCGAAAGCCGCCGAAGGAAGTGGAGATTCCCAAGCCCGTTACCCAAAAGACTGGCCTGCCTGCGCCGTTGGCATCTTGGCTTGAGACCACCATTCGTGTCGGTACCGGTAGTGGCACCGGCGGCGCCGCACCATCCGCCAAGAAAAAGCCCTCGCCCACCACGCGTAAGCCTTGTATCTTTTACCTGCTGACTGATGATGGTGTGTTACACGCGCTGCGCGGACGGCGACGCCCCGACGGCAGCGAACCCGAGTTGACGGGCGAATACGCCACGACCGCCTGGCTGGGTACTGGGCGCGATCTGCCAAGTTATGCCGATGAAAACGATATTGCCGTCCTGACGCTGATGGCTACTAAACGCGAATACGCCTATGGCAACTTATCGACGCGAATCAACGGAGTACAAGGATATCAACTGCTGCAATTGGCGCAGCATACGGGCCGCCTGCATGCATTACGCCACAGTTCGCTCGCGGCGGCCCTGTCTAAATCCGCACTCCCCTCAGAACGCAGCCTGCTCGATGCGCTGGTATTCGGCGAGCCACGAGCCGCCTCGCTGACGTGGCGCGCCAATGATGCCGATCCCGCGAACAAGATGCGGCTTGCTGCCAGCATCGAAGGTATGCCCGTCGTACTAATTGCCAGCGATCCGCCCTACGCGCTTGATCTGCCGCAGCACCGGTTAGTGCCGGTGAGTGTTGCGATCAGCACGCCGACATTGATGCGCCTCACCGCCCTGCCGGCGATCAAGCCCGACGACGACTTGGCTTGGGCCTACGTGCGCGACGCCATTGAAGCCTTACCCGACGCCGTAAACGTGCCGCCCGTGCCGACGGCCAATGCCGCGCGACTTCTCATCCCCAAAGCCGTGCTTAGTTTTGTGCTGATTGAATACGATGCCGTAAAGGTCTGGGGACGCAAAACAACTGTAGAACCGCGCAGCTTTCCCGCCGTACAACTACTATTCGACTACGACGGTGAACGTCGCCCCGCCGAGGCACAGGGCTTCAGTACTGCGGTAGAAATTGAAAAATTGGGTAACTTGGTACAGGCCACGCGCCTGCGCAACGTACGTGCAGAAACCGATTGGCAGCGCAGGCTCCCAACACAACTGGTGCGCGCCCTACAGGTGGAGTACAGCATTGCGCACGCCGCGCTCGACGGCAATCTGACCTCACAATCGTTATGGATGCTACCGTCCCACGATTGGGCGGGCAAAGGCACCGAAGTCTTGGCCGACGCGCAGGCCGCAGGTTTTGCGATCGAAATTGACCCATCGTTTCCGCTATCGCTTGAAGACATTCCCACACCAGAACTGGAGCTAGCCGCCGCGCCGGAAAATGGCTGGTATCGCATTGCATTGGGTGTTAACGTCAATGGCGAACGCGTAGACCTGGCCCCGGCACTGGCAAAGCTGATCGGCGCGCAACACGACCCGGAGGCATGGCTCGCGGCGCTGCCGAGCGTGCCGACCGTATTGTTGTCGGTGCCGCCGAAAAAGGGAAAGCACGCTGCCATCGTGGTACGGCTGCCGGGAGAGCGTGTACACGCCTTACTGGCACCGGTGTTTGACTGGTTTCGCGGCGGTGAGCTCACCCCAATCTCTGGATTGCAGGCGGCGATGGTAGCCGACCTCCCGCCTGCGGCGGTACGTTACCTCGGGCGCGACGATCCGCGCTGGCTGAATATGCGGGCGGCCATCGCCGAAGGCGCGATACTCACTGCCACCACACCGCACCCGGCATTTCAAGCAAGCTTGCGTGCCTATCAATTGCACGGGCTCGCATGGCTGAGCCACTTGCGCGCGTTATCAATGGCTGGCGTGTTGGCCGACGACATGGGGCTCGGCAAAACCGTGCAGACGCTCGCGTTCTTGCACCAGCGCGCACAGTCAGCATCAGCCAACCGCAGGCCAAGCTTGATTGTCGCGCCAACCTCGGTCACGGTGAATTGGTTAGCCGAAATCCGCCGCTTCGCGCCAACCCTTCGCGTCATCTCTCACTACGGCGCGTCGCGTCTACTCGATGATGCTGCCATGGCGAATGCGGATCTGGTGCTGACCAGCTATCCAATCTTGCAGCGTGATGAAAAGCGCCTCAGCGAAATCAAATGGGATGTGGTGGTGTTTGACGAGGCACAAACCATCAAGAACGCCAAGGCCAAAACCTATCAAGCGGCGCAGTCGTTGTCCGCCGAACTGCGGCTCGCGCTAACCGGCACGCCGATGGAAAATCATCTCGGCGAATTGTGGGCGCTGTTTAATCTGCTGCTACCCGGTTTGCTCGGTGATTTAGAAACCTTTAACCGTGTGTTTCGCCATCCGATTGAACTGCGTGCAGCGACCGAGCAGATGCAAAAGTTACGCGCTCGCATACGGCCATTTATGCTCCGCCGCACGCGCGAACAAGTGCTCGCGGATTTACCGGAAAAAACCGAATACACCCGCTGGATTGAGCTACAGCCGCTGCAAGCCGATTTGTACGAGAGTCTGCGTACCGCGATTCACGACGACATCCGCAAAGTGATCGACAAAAAAGGCTTAAAACAAAGCACCATTCATATCCTTGATGCGCTGCTCAAGCTGCGCCAGGTTTGTTGCGATCCACGCTTGGTGAATTTACCTTCGGCGAACAAACGCTTCAGCGGTGCTGGGTCGGCGAAACTCGAGTGGCTGATGGGACACATGCCGGAATTGCTCGAGGAAGGTCGGCAAATTCTCGTGTTCTCGCAATTCACGAGTATGTTGGCGCTGATCGCCGAGGGGCTAACCGCACAGGGTATTGAATTTGTCACGTTGACCGGCGAGACCGTCGACCGCGAAACGCCGATTAACCAATTTCAGTCTGGTGCCGTACGGGTATTTTTGTTGAGCCTCAAAGCCGGCGGCGTTGGTCTGAACCTCACCGCTGCGGATACTGTCATTCACTACGACCCGTGGTGGAACCCGGCGGTGGAAGCGCAAGCCACTGCTCGCGCGCACCGTATCGGCCAAACCAAGCCGGTGTTTGTGACCCGCCTTGTGACACAAGGTACGCTGGAGGAGCGCATGATGACGCTGTTGGCACGCAAACGCGAGTTAGCTGCGGCATTGCTAGAGGGCGGGGGTAGCGCACTGACCGGCATCACGCTGGCCGATGTGGAGTCGCTGTTGGCACCGCTGAACTCATTGGCAGCCACACCATCCCAGCCGCAGTAACGCGATAGAAGTCACGCGTACGATCAAACCGGCGTTTCTCGCAGACGACCCGAAAGCTTATCTGTGAGAAACGCACAAGATAATTGCGCATGCACTTTACGCTGCGGGACTGACAGGATGTCCGATGGGAGCTGAAGAGCCAGTTTGGTATCGAAGTGCTGGTTCGAATTGACGGGGGACCTGCCTCAATCAGCTGATCGATCTATCCGCGTACGGGTAGACTCTCGTAGAAGGCAATTCCAAGCACCAGAGGCAAGATGAGGACGATCCAGCACGGTCGAAGGGGATTGGAATTCATGACAAGAGAAAAGGTTGATCTCACTATACAAGGAGGCTATCAAGCAGCCTGCCTAAGCCGGGTCCGGTTAAATAGCAGGTTAAGCTGAACGCGCGAGTAATGCCAGCGTTGCGCGTCTCGACGGGCGAACGCCACTATCCTACATATTGGGCGATTGACGATACAGCCTCAGGCTCCAACTTCAGAAATCGCAGGCCTATCTTGAAATTTCGTTCAGCGGTACCATAAATACTGTGGGCAACTTTCACCGTTGCTTCAACCGTTGTTCTTCCTCCGGACTTCACCGGGATACCAAAGCGAATAAAGAGTGTCTCCCCGATTTTTGGATTTATTGCTCCAATAATAGCAAGCCCCCCCGCGCTAATATCAGTAGTACGAACCTCAACAACCTGACTATCCGGTAGCGCGACATGGGCTGTAGTATGGAGGTGCCTGCGTTTATGTTGCCTCAGCTCAATACCGGGGACGGGAGTATTCATATTAGTTGCAGCCTAACGAAGCTGTAGAAAAACCCAATCGTACCGCGAACTCGCGTGACGTCGGTGAGCCGATTATAAAATATCAAACTCGCATGGGTCGAACGCTACGTTACGCTACAACGCAGAGTTGAGCGGACGGAGCCAGCGGCGGCCGGCAGGACGGAGAATATCGGAGTCCTAGCTCGCGGGGTGACGATGGTGTCGGTACGCTCGAACGCCGGGTTGGACCTCACCACTGCTCCGGTAGCAGTGACTTCGTTCGTTTCAGAACGAACTCTATGTACTTTGGGTCTTCATCCTGAAAGATGTCATCGCCCTCGCGTTCGTACGCCTGAATCAGGTGCTCCGCAGCAAAGTCGAGATCTCCCAGCTCGAACTCGCACTGACCGATTCGAAGATGGATGAAACCATCGCCAAGCCCGCCTGGGCATAGCAACGCCTCGCTGAGAGCTTCAACGGCTGTCTCGAAAGCTCCAGTCAGGAAGTGCGTGTCCCCAATGGCCGCAAGCACCCGCCTGCTGGCTTCCCACTCGTCCTTGGGCTCAGGAATCAGAGACCACGCCTCCTTATAGCGGGAGAGCGCCTCTTCGTACCTCAACTCGTGAGCCAACGCATCACCACTGGCCACGAGACTCTCAATGTCCTCTTCCAGCGCGCTAGGGAACGGTTGCATGTTATATCCAACGTTTGAATTCAGCGGCGGCTGCAAGCCGTCCGCTGGAATGAATTGTTATGCACGGCAGCATGGTGGCCGGAACATGGAGAACAACTGCGCAAGGTAAGAGCTCGTTGAAGGGTAGTGCGCCTTCGACGACGAAAACAA
>JADCIX010000074.1 GCA_020247545.1 Rhodocyclaceae bacterium
CAGGTGCACGTGGTTGGTCATCAGCACGTAGGCGAGGATGGCGCAGCCGAATTTGTCGGCACACTCGTTGAGGTAGTGCAGGTAGAACTGGTAGTCCTCCTCGGCATGGAAGCAGACCGCGCGATTGTTGCCGCGTTGGATGATGTGCCAAGGAATGCCGGGGAGAGCAAGACGCGCGCGGCGGGGCATGGGACGTTCCAAAGGTGTGAGAAACGACAGGATAGCAGAAAATAATCGTGGTCTGTCCCCAATTATTCGGGTTTGGTAGCTCCGCGAGTAAATCGAGATCACTCTCTTGGATTGACGTGTTAGCCCAAAGATCGAGAGAACGCAGTTGTCTCATGTTGCAAAGGTGTTTCAGCCCGGCTCGTGTGATGCGAGTTGCGCCGACGTCTAGGGATGTTAGCAACGTAGAAGCACTGATCTCTTCGGCCATTGCGTCGGTGAACGCAGAACCTTCCAGATCGAGCGACTCCAATTTTGGTAGTTCAAGAATTGCCCTGATGGCTCGCGATGACAGGCCCGCACCTTGAGCACCAAGCTCACGAAGTGACTTGCAAGCGACAACTTGTAGGAGGTCTTCTTCCGTAAGGTGGTTATTGCCTCGAAAGATCTCTAGATTGGATGCCGCTGAGAATGGTTCCAGCCGACCTGGCTTTACTATGTTGAGGATGTCCAAGATTCGCAGACCTGGGAGCGCAATGATGCGCCGCATGGCGGTTCGCGTGACATCGCACCACAACCAAAGATGATCGACCGAATGCAGAGAAGAAAGACCCTGCGCCACCTTAGCCGTGAGCGTTGGCATCTTGGTCAGTGACAGCTTCTCGATGGCGCCCTTGTTTCTAAGGCTTCTGATATCCGCGGCAGAAACTCTTCCTTCGAGCTTCGTCCAGTCCAACCTCGGAGGGACCTTATTCACCACCAGCAACACCAAGCGTAGGAGTCAAATTATTTTTCATTTGATTCGGTGGATCAATGTATGAAATCAGAGCATCGTTGGGAAGCGCCGCTAGTGGCCGAAAAAACCATTGCCAATCTACCAGCAATTTCTTGAACTGCACTCATTCGATTGGATGACCCGTTGCCGACATCGCGGTTGCCCAAAAGCGGTCGCTTAACGACTTAGCATAAGAGCACCGCGCACTCCTGGCGTCTGGCGGGACGTCCATGAGCGACGAGTTGTACGTTCTACTCACGCACAACCATCTGTACCCCAAATCTTCTAAGAATGACTTCAAACGCGGAAAACACAGCGACTACACCGAAACCGATAACCATAAGCCCGTGCCCAGTTCCCACAAACTGACCAAGTAGAGTGTCGGCCGCCAAGTATTGCAGTGAAAAGCCGGCCATCAAAGCGAAAACCATAAGGCCGAAGTATACGAACCCGGCCCGTGTGATTCGCAGCCTCGCGGCGCTCTTGGTGGGACTGTGACGAAGAAGCCTTTTGGCGAGGAAATGCCCCGGAATATAAAGAATGAGGCCGACAACCAAGGCCAATCCAGCGACGATTGCAATTAGGCCGAGACTCATATGTGCGTGAAGCTACAAACACTTTGGGTCGGAGTGAGATTGTTTTTCATCTGATTAGCTGGCTCAATATATGAGATCAGAAAGCAATCGCGAAGGTCGGCTATTGCCCGATTGCGTCTAACGTACTTGGATCCCGATAGTCTGCCTATCTTTCTCGCCAAAGTATATTCCGCCCAATAAAAAAGCCCCGCAACTGCGGGGCTTTGTCCTCTACGTGAGCGCCCTACTTCTTTGGCGCTTCGTCTTTCTTGGCATCAGCCTTTTTGTCATCTTTCTTGGCGTCTGCTTTCTTCTCTTCCTTTACCGGCTTGTCGGATTTTTCTTTCTTTTCCGATTTTGCTTCGGCCTTCGGTGCGTCTTTTGCCGCAGCTTTGGCATCCGCTTTCTTTTCATCTTTCTTGGCGTCAGCCTTCTTTTCTTCCTTCACCGGCTTATCGGCTTTTTTCTCTTCTTTAGCCGGTGCCTTCTTCTCTTCTTTCACTTCCTTTTTGTCGGCTTTTTTGGCTTCAGCTGGCGCGGCCTTCTCTTCTTTCTTAGGCGCCGCAGCAGGCTTGGTATCGGCCTTGGCAGGTGTCGCAGCGACAGTTGTTTTGCCCGAAAAACTCACATCCTTTTCAAGTTTCTTAATCGTGCCTTCGCCAATACCGGGCACCTTGTCGAGATCCGCCGTTGACTTGAACTGCCCATTCTTGGTGCGAAAGTCGATGATCGCTTGGGCTTTGGATTCACCGATGCCATTCAACGTCATCAGTTCTTCTTTAGTGGCGGTATTCACATTGACCGCCGCAAACGCCATGTTCACGACTGCGAAAAATGCAACGAGCAAACTTATCAGTTTTTTCATTTCTACTCCCGAATTCCGGTTATGTGGATGTTGCAAGGTTTTAAAGCGGCAAGGCTGATTTGCGATTCACCCCAGGATAACCAAGTTGCCGCGGGCTGAATCACATACCGAAAAACGTTTGCCACGTTTCACGGTTGACACCATTATTGACCGTCTGGCCGTTCCTTGCTTGCGGGCGGACTAGGAGATCACTGCGCTGCAAGCCAGGGAATGTAGTTCGCGACACCCTGCTCTACGGTCAAAAATTCATCGGCGTAGCCAGCAGCCCGCAAATTCGCCAAATCCGCCTGCGTAAAGCTTTGATACTTTCCCTTCAGCGCATCGGGGAAGGGAATGTATTCCAGCGTTCCAGCCGATAGCAGCTCCGCGAGTGACTTGGGCGGCTTGCCTTCCAACGCGAGGCACGCATTTATAGTGGCCACTGCCGCGTCGTTAAACGTCTGGCTGCGGCCCGTGCCGAGGTTGAAGATACCCGAGACGCCAGGATTGTCAAGGAAGAACAAGTTCACGCGCACCACGTCTTCGACTGAAACGAAATCGCGCCGCTGTTCGCCGTCTGCATACCCATCGTTTCCGGCAAATAGTTTCACCTTGCCGGTTGCACGATATTGGTGGAAAAAGTGGTATGCCACCGATGCCATTTTTCCCTTATGCGATTCGCGGGTACCGTACACGTTGAAATAACGAAACCCGGCGATTTGTGACGGTGCCTGCTCAAAGTCGTTGCCGACGCGAGCGCGCACCGCTTGATCAAACAAAAACTTGGAGTAGCCGTATACGTTCAGCGGCGATTCAAACTGACGTTCTTCCCGAAAGGTGTCGCCGCCGCCATACACTGATGCCGACGAGGCGTAAAGAAACGGCACACTTTCTTCCAACGCCCATTCAAACAATGAAAGGGAGTACCGGTAGTTATTCTCCATCATGTACCGGCCATCGGTTTCCATCGTGTCAGAGCACGCACCTTCATGAAACACAGCGTCGATATCGCCGGAGAGTTCGCCTGACTCAACGACCGACAGGAAATCCTGTTTATCGACGTATTCGGCAATCTCACAATCAACAAGATTCTTGAACTTGTCGGCGCGGGAAAGATTATCCACGGCAACGATGTCACGAATACCCCGGGCGTTTAGCGCCTTCACAATATTGCTGCCGATGAATCCGGCTGCGCCGGTGACGATGTATGTCATGATTTTTTGCTCGTTTAATTGATGCGTCTTATGCAAAAGTCGGGTAGCGTGTTGCCCGACTCAAATTGCCGCTTCCAACTCGGTGCGGGTCAATGTCGCGGTCCCCAACTTGCCAACCACAACACCGGCCGCACGATTGGCAATACGTACTGCAGCGGCGATGTCTGAACCCGCTGCGAGCATGAGTGCAATGGTGGCAATGACAGTATCCCCGGCACCGGAGACATCGAACACCTCGCGCGCCTGGGTGGGTTCGTGGAGAATTTCCGACGCGGTAAAGAGCGACATCCCCTCCTCGGACCGCGTAACCAACAAGGCTTCCAGCGAAAGGTCGTCACGCAGTTTCTCCGCGCGTTGTGCGAGATCGGTATCGTCGCGCCATTTCCCCATGATTTCGCGAAACTCGCTGCGGTTGGGCGTCAACAATGTCGCTCCTCTGTACTTGGAGTAATCGTCACCCTTCGGATCAATCAAGATGCGTTTGCCGTGGCGCTTCGCCGCGTCGATCATTTTGGTGACATGCGTCAGGCCGCCTTTACCATAGTCCGAAAGGATCACGACATCGTGTGCATCCACCATCGACTCAAAATCATCCAGCTTATCTTCAAGCACTTCACGCGACGGTGGGGTTTCGAAATCGATTCGCATGAGTTGCTGCTGACGTCCAATCACGCGTAATTTCACCGTGGTCGGTAGGGAGGAGTCTTTATGAAAATGTGTGCTTACCCGTTCTTGTTCGAGCAGCGTTGTCAGGGTGCGCCCAGGCTCGTCGTCGCCAACAACAGACAAAAGTGTTGCTTGGCCACCGAGCGAGGCAATGTTACGGGCAACGTTGGCAGCCCCACCCGGGCGCTCTTCGGTCTTTTTCACATGCACAATCGGCACCGGCGCTTCGGGCGAAATGCGCGAGACCTCACCAAACCAATAGCGGTCGAGCATCACGTCACCAACCACAAGGACTCGCGCGTGTTGGCAATCGGGGATATTCAGTTTCACGGTGTGCCCGCTTGTTTACGTCCGATTGGATAATACTGAAAGCCCTGCTCCGCCATCGTTGAAGGCTCGTACAGGTTGCGACCATCAAACACGATTGGCGACTTAAGCGCGGCTTTCATCACTGCAAAATCTGGCGCGCGGAAAGTTTTCCATTCCGTCACGATGGCCAGCGCGTCCGCCCCAGTAAGTGCATCTAGCGCGTTGCTGGCAAAGGTGACGCCGCTGTTCCCCGCGAGCAAGTGTTTTGCTTCGGCCGTTGCGACCGGGTCAAAGGCGACTACTTTTGCGCCGCGCTTGGTCAGGTCATCAATCAACACCAGCGAAGGTGCCTCGCGCATATCGTCGGTGTTGGGCTTAAACGCCAATCCCCACAGGGCAATGGTCCTACCCACAAGATTTTCGCCAAACCGCTTCACGATCTTTTGCGTCAGCACATGTTTTTGAGCGTAGTTGACACGCTCTACTGCGTCGAGCAGCTTCAAATCAAGCCCTGCTTGTGTTGCCGTGCGTTGCAATGCTTGAACGTCTTTTGGAAAACACGAACCGCCGTAACCAATGCCCGGATACAAGAATTGATAACCGATGCGCGGGTCGGAGCCGATGCCTTTACGCACCGATTCGATATCCGCACCAAGCAGCTCTGCAAGTAGTGCCAACTCGTTCATAAACGAGATGCGCGTCGCCAGCATGGCGTTGGCCGCGTATTTGGTGAGCTCGGCAGAACGAACATCCATCACCATCAGACGATCATGGTTGCGCTGAAACGGCGCGTACAGCTTACGCATCGCCTCAACCGCTTCATCGCTGTCCGCGCCTATGACGATACGATCAGGCCGCATGAAATCTTCAACCGCCGCGCCTTCTTTCAGGAATTCAGGATTCGACACCACCGAGAACTTGGTCTGCTGCTTACGGTCGGCTAACTCTTCGGCAATCGCTTCACGCACGCGATCGGCAGTCCCAACCGGAACGGTCGATTTGTCCATCACGATCTTTGGTGACGTCATAAAGCGGCCAATGTTGCGGGCAGCCGCAACCACATACTGCAAATCTGCTGAACCATCTTCGCCGGGAGGTGTGCCAACGGCGATCATCTGGATGTCACCAAACGCCACGCTCTCTTCAATGTTGGTGGTGAACCGTAACCGGCCGGCGGCGATGTTATTCGCGACAATTTCTTTCAAGCCCGGCTCGTAAATCGGGATGCCCCCGGATTTGAGCAGATCGATTTTTTTGGCGTCCAGATCCAGACACAACACCTGATTACCAACATCAGCCAGACACGCGCCCGAGACCAGACCAACATAACCTGTACCAATAACCGTCAGTTTCATGGGTGTGCAACCCTCAGGGAATCACTAATCATCGTCAGCACGGCGCGTGGATCGGCGGCGGCAGTAATTGAGCGGCCGATCACCAAATAATCGCTGCCCATTTTAATCGCGTCCACCGGCGTTACCACTCGCGATTGATCGCCTTTTGCGTCTGTGGCCAGCCGAATCCCTGGCGTAACCAAGACAAATGACTGACCAAATGTTTGTTTCATCAGCAGCGCTTCTTGTGCGGAACAAACCACACCATCGAGCCCACTCTCCTTTGCCAACGACGCAAATCGTGTGACGGCTGCATCAACATCTGCGGCAAGGCCGATTTCTGGCAGTTCGGCGGCACTAAGGCTGGTGAGGACGGTAACAGCGATGAGTATTGGCTTGGTACTTCCGGCCGACGTGTTGCGGTTTACTGCCTCGGCCGCCGCCTCGAGCATCCGCCGCCCCCCGGATGCGTGGACGTTGAGCATCCACACGCCCATCTTGGTGGCCACACTGCACGCGCCGGCGACGGTGTTCGGAATATCGTGGTACTTGAGGTCCAGAAACACGCGAAAGCCTTGCCGCATCAGACTCTCGACCATGCTTGGTCCGGCTGCCGTGAAAAGCTCTTTGCCAACTTTGACCTGACATAAACTCGGATCAAGCTGCTCGGCACAAGCGAGAGCCGCTCGGGCATTCGGAAAGTCCAGGGAAACAATTATCGGTCTGTCATTCATGCATTAACCTGTTTGTTTTCGATGTGTTCGGCCTGTAGCTTAGCGAGATGGCGTTCGGCAGTGTCATATTCGGCCGTCCGACGGGGCGGGAACGTATCCCAACCAGCACACGCCGGGCAATGCCAATAAAACTGTTTGGCCTTAAAGCCACAGTTCTTGCAAAGGTAGACTGCGAGGCGGCTAGCATGGCTGTGGACCAACGCGCGCTGCATTTCTAAATCCGCCCTCGTTTCATCTGTCGCTGCCAACACCTGTGCCTCAAGCAGCCGATCAAGCCCGACGAGCGTCGGGTTTACGTACAAGTCACTCCGCACCAGCGCAGACGCGGCTAGCGGCCCGGCACTTTTCAGCGTTGCTTTGAAGAGCGCATTTAACAGATCCAAAGACGGGTATTGCCGTTGCAGCCGCGTGAGCAACACCACCCCTTCAGGCATCTTGCCCAACGCTTCAAAGGCGGCGAGTAGCTGTTCTGCCGCCAAGCCGAGGTAGGCAGGATCTTGTTGTTCGATCCGACACCAAACGGTGATCGCCTCGGCGTATTCACCTTCACCAGCAAGCCACTCTCCACAGAGAAGATTTGCACGCACACATTGTGGGTACCCTGCCAAAGCCCGATCTATGTAACGACGCGCACCGGCAACCCCCTCTGCAACCCGTAGCTCGGTGGCCAGCTCACAGTGGAAGTTTGCGATAGCCGAAGAAAAACGACGTTTTTCAATTGGCAGGTCGGCGTCAAGCGTCCGGGCAACGTCAATCGCCCGGCGCCAGTTACGCTCCTGCTGATACAAATTTAACAGGAGCTCAAGGATCGCACGGCGCTGATTGTCGTTCGCGGCGCTATCGTCAAGCGCTCCTAGCAGGATTTTCTCCGCATGGTCGAGTAAACCCGACTTGTGATAATCGAGCGCAGTTTCATAAAGTGCGTCCGCTCGCTGCTCGACCGAGAGTCCACTGCGTTCGGACAGGTCTTTATGCACGCGTAAAGCGCGGTCAATCTCACCGCGCCGACGGAATAGACTACCCAATGCAAACTGAAGTTCAGCGGCCTCGGGATGCTGTTTGGAAGCCTCAATCAGCGCTTCAATCGCCTTATCTGGCTGCTCTCTGAGCAAAAAATTTAGGCCGCGAAAATACGATAGCGGAAGCTCTCTAGACTCCGAAATCAATCGTTTCACATCGAACCTAGCCCCTAACCAGCCCAGCGCGAAGAAACCCATCGCTGCGACAAAGGCCCACGGTAACCAGCCCAGTAGTGCATCCATTAAGGCGATGGTCCGGGTGTTGCTTTCAATGCAGGAGCCGCCCCTGAGGGATCAAGCGTCGCCACACGGGGTCGATTTTGCAGCGCCCGGTTGAGTTGCTTAATCTCCCGCTTTAAATGAAAGATAGCGACCAGCGACGTCAACAGGCCGACCAACAGGCCTGCGCCAAAGAAGGTGAGCAGGACCAACGCCAACGGTGCACGCAGAGTGGCACCGATGCCGTTGATGCTGACAGGATCCGCGTTTTTGGCGGCAAACCAAACCAGCATGAGGACCACGATGACTCGGACGATCCAAAGCAGGATATTCATGTTTTGTATTTTAGGTGTTGTAGCCGTCCTTGGCAGACGGCGGCACGCATTTATTGTCTTCTGTCGAATCCGGTGCAAAAAAAAAACCGGATATCGTTCGATACCCGGCGTGTCTCAAAATGTGTTGTCAACCGTTTGTGGCACCAGTTCGCGCCGCCAAAATCCCTTGGCCTGCAGGAGGCGAACTTTCACTATTCGTCTGTTCGCGCGCCGCCGCTGCGGCAGTTTCTGCAGCCTCCAGCGCCTCGTCAACCCGCTCGCGCAATTCCTTGCCGGCCTTAAAGTGCGGAACATACTTTTTCGGTACCAAAACCTTTTCGCCCGTTTTTGGATTTCGACCGGTGCGCGGAGGACGGAAATTCAGTCCGAAGCTACCAAATCCCCTTATTTCGACTCGGTCACCATGCGACAACGTTGATGACATCGCATCTAACATTGTCTTCACCGCCAGCTCGGCGTCTTTGGGAGCGAGTTGGTTGTGGCGAGACGCCAAGATTTCAATCAACTCTGACTTGGTCATGGATTTCAAGAGGTAGATCCACTTCAGTTTTGTTTATGTGACTGCCAATGTATTGACTGGCAGGAAATCGTTTGACGCGGTTAGACGCTGGCCCCACCCACAGGGCGGAGCCAATCGTGCAACCTTAGTCTTGCTTCAGCTTCGCCTTGAGTAATGCCCCAAGGTTGGTCGTGCCAGCATTGGAAGGCGCTTCGTCGGTCATGCGCTTCATTGCGTCTTTCTCATCGAGCGAATCCTTCTGCTTGATGGACAGATTGATGTTGCGCGTCTTGCGGTCGACGTTGATGATGATGGCTTCGATTTCGTCGCCTTCTTTCATATGGCTGCGCATGTCTTCGACCCGCTCCCGCGAAACTTCTGAAGCACGGAGATAGCCTTCGACTTCGTCCGACAGCGCAATGGTCGCGCCTTTTGCGTCGATCGACTTGACGGTGCCCTTAACGATGGCCCCCTTGTCGAAGAGGGTCGTATAGCTGGTGAACGGATCGGAATCGAGCTGCTTGACACCCAACGAAATACGCTCACGCTCCATGTCGATTGCCAAGACCACGGCTTCGAGTTCATCACCCTTCTTGTACGCCTTAACGGCTTCTTCGCCCGGGACATTCCAAGAAATGTCCGAGAGGTGGACCAAGCCATCGATATTGCCTGGCAGGCCGATGAACACGCCGAAGTCGGTGATCGACTTGATGATGCCCTTAACTTTCTCGCCCTTCTTGTGGGACATCGAAAACTCTTCCCACGGGTTCTGCATGCATTGCTTCATGCCGAGCGAAATACGACGACGGTCTTCATCGATTTCCAGGATCATGACTTCGACTTCGTCACCGAGCGATACCACTTTGGCCGGGTGAACGTTCTTGTTGGTCCAGTCCATTTCTGAGACGTGTACCAAACCTTCGATGCCCGCTTCGATTTCGATGAAGGCACCGTAGTCGGTCAGGTTGGTGACTTTGCCGAACAAGCGGGTCGACTGTGGGTAACGACGCGACAGCCCTGTCCAAGGATCATCGCCCAATTGCTTCATGCCTAAGGAGACGCGGTTTTTCTCCTGGTCAAACTTGAGAATTTTTGCCGTCACTTCATCACCAACCGCCAAGACTTCGGATGGGTGCTTCACACGTCGCCATGCAAGATCGGTGATGTGCAGCAAGCCATCGATACCACCCAGATCCACAAACGCGCCGTAGTCAGTGATATTTTTGACGACACCCTTGACCACCGAACCTTCTTTCAAGGTATCGAGCAACGCTGCACGATCGGCACCTTGGGAAGCTTCCATGACGGCACGACGCGACACGACAACGTTGTTGCGTTTCTTATCGAGCTTGATAACCTTGAATTCAAGTTCTTTGCCTTCGAATGGCGTTGTATCTTTGACTGGGCGAGTATCAACCAACGAACCCGGCAAGAAGGCACGGATGCCGTTGATCATGACGGTCAGACCGCCCTTGACCTTTCCTGAGACCATACCGGTGATGATCGAGCCCTTGTCTAGCGCGACGTCGAGGTCGTGCCATGCAGACAGTTTCTTTGCGCGATCACGCGAGAGTTTGGTCGCACCAAAACCATCTTCAAATTTTTCAATTGCAACGGTGACAAAGTCGCCGACTTTCACCTCGAGCTCACCTTTGTCGTTCTTGAATTCTTCAATCGGGATCACGCTTTCGGATTTCAATCCGGCGTTGACCACCACGAAGTTTTGATCGACCAGCACAACTTCTGCGGTAATCATTTCTCCTTCGCGCATTTCTTGGCGCGTCAGGCTTTCCTCGAATAACGCGGCAAAACTGTCCGGCGCGTAAACGGGTTTGGGGGCTTTGACTTTTGCTACGGGTTGGGTTGATGCTGACATGAATGGGTTAACTTTCGGTTAAGCGGGTTAGCTCTTCGTCTGGCGACGTAGAGGGTTCATCATCGTCCGGATATTTTGGGGATCTCGGACACCTAGGCAAAACTACTTGCTGCTGGGGAAAAACCATCTAGAACAAGCACATGACGCAAATTACATCCATCGATTTCTGGTTACTACAGAGACTGAATTGTGTCTTTGGCCCAGTCCAGCACCTGCTCAACCGCCGAATCGGCAGAAATCTCTGTTGTATCAAGTAGATACGCGTCGTCTAATTTTCTAAGTGGCGCGACTTGGCGGTTCGAATCGCGTTCGTCACGGGTGCGTAATTCTTTCACAACGTCAGCTAGTATCGCAGAGTTTCCTTTTTGTTTCAACTGGTTAGTGCGTCTTTCGGCGCGCGCCTCAACACTGGCCGTCAGGAAAATTTTCAGTTGCGCGTCTGGAAAAATCACCGACGCCATATCTCGACCGTCACAAACGAGCCCGGGGGCAACCCGAAACGCACGTTGTCGCTCGGTCAGCGCACTACGAACGGTGGGAAAAGCAGCCACTCGGGACGCATTTTGGCTGGCACTCTCGGTGCGGATCTGCTCCGACACGTCTTCACCATCCAGAATCACCTTATCGGCGAAAAATTGCAGATTTAGGCTTCTTGCGACTTCGGCAACCCTATTTTCATCATTTAAATCAACACCTTGCTTGAGGGCCGCAAGTGCTGTGAGCCGGTACAAGGCACCCGAATCCAGATAGTGAAACCCCAACGCCGTGGCTACTCGCTGCGCGACCGTGCCCTTGCCGGAAGCGGTTGGACCATCAATGGCGATCACTGGAATGGTGGCTGTGGGCAGCGTGGTCACGACAACAGCCTCCGGAACGCGTCGAAATAGCCGGGGAATGTCTTGCCGACGCAGGCGGGGTCGTTGATAACGACTTCCACACCTGCCAGGGAGATCAAGGAAAAACACATCGCCATACGATGGTCGTCATAGGTATCAATTGACACCCCGGACGCCAGCCTACCACTGCTAGGCGGCGTCACGGCAATGAAGTCCGGGCCTTCGACCACCCCCGCCCCGAGTTTTCGCAGCTCCATGGCCATCGCCGCAATTCGATCAGTCTCCTTTACGCGCCAACTCGCGATGTTTCGAATCGTTGTTTTGCCATCGGCGAACAATGCCAGTATTGCAATCGTCATCGCGGCATCCGGGATGTGATTGAAATCGGCATCGATCGCTTTCAGACGTTCACGGGCGGGCCGCGACGCCTCGATCCAATCGTCGCCCATGCTAACCACCGCCCCCATTGCGGAAAGCGCGTCGGCGAATTTGATATCGCCTTGAATGCTGCTACGACCGACACCCTTCACCCGCACCGGTCCGCCGCCAATCGCACCTGCCGCCAGAAAATATGACGCGCTCGACGCATCCCCTTCGACATTAACTTCCCGAGGGGAACGATATGCGGCATCCGGCGCCAGCGTAAATTCGCGCCATCCATTTCGCTCCACTACAACGCCGAAACGCGCCATCAAATTCAGCGTGATCTCAACATACGGTTTGGAAATGAGTTCGCCAACCACTTCTACCGTCACCTTCGACTTGATAAGCGGCAACGCCATCAATAACGCCGATAGAAACTGACTCGATACATCTCCGCGCACGGCGATTCGATCAACCGCTGTTGGTGTTCGTCCGGACACAACCAAGGGTGGAAATCCGCGCTGGCCGGTGTACTCGATCCTGGTGCCGAGGAGCGCGAGTCCATCGACAAGATCGCCAATCGGTCGCTCACGCATGCGTGGCACGCCGTCAAGCTGGTAACAGCGCTGACCGGATTGCAGTGCCAGCGCGGCGGTCAATGGCCGGAAAGCAGTGCCCGCGTTGCCGAGAAAAAGCGCTGCCTCGGCAGCGGGAAAATTACCGCCGCAACCAAAGACTCGATAGTCATCACCACCGAGTGCTTCAACGTTGACGCCGAGTTTGCCAAGTGCGGCGAGCATGACGGCGGTATCGTCGGACTGTAGTAACCCGCGTACTACCGTCTCACCCGAACTTAGCGCGGCTAGGAGTAAGGTCCTGTTTGAAATCGACTTGGACCCGGGCAACGCAACAGAACCACTCGCGCGTGACGCGGCAGCCAAGCGTAATTCAGATCCAAGCTGACTCATAGGCCATCTTCCTGATTGAACTGGTCGAATTGCCCGGATAACCAGTGCTCCCTCGCACTCTGCGCACGCTGCATAAGATCATGAATGGCTTCGCCATCGCCCGCCTGAAGCATGTTCCGTAACGCTGCTACGCGAAGCAAATAGGCATCGAGCTCGGTCAGCAGCGCCTCGCGATTATTCAACGCCACGTCTCGCCACATTTCGGGACTCGAACTGGCGATCCTTGTGAAATCGCGAAACCCTGATGCGGCGTGCTCAAACAGCAACTTTGCATTTGGCCGCGCTGCAAGTTCGTCGACCAAGGCGAAGGCCAGCATATGCGGAAGATGACTCACCGACGCAAACACAGCGTCGTGGGTGGTGGCGGTCATTTCGATGATGTTCGCACCAACCGCCTGCCAAGCGAAACGAGCGGTTTCTACAGCGGTGCTACTGTTGTCCGGTGATCGACAAAGCACGACGTTTTTACCGTCAAAAAGTGTCGCATCCGCCGCCAGCGGGCCATGACGCTCTCGACCGGCGATCGGATGGCAGGCAACAAATTGCGCGAACCTATGGCCAAGATTTAATCGTGCCGCCGCAATAACGTCCTGCTTGGTACTGCCGGCGTCGATCACAACAGTATGTGCCGCGAGATGCCGAACGAGAGCTGCGAGCGCCGCACCAATCTGGCGAACCGGGATGGCGAACAACACCAAGTCGGCAGCACCGGCCTGCTCGTAGGTACAGCCCGAATCAATTGCACCACGACTTGCCGCTTGCGCGACGGATTCCTCGCTGCTATCAATGGCGCGGATGATAATGCTTGGATGTTGGCGCTTCAGCGCCAGCGCGAAAGATGTGCCGATCAGCCCCGCGCCGACGATAACAACCTGCTTCAACATGACCAAACGCCGGTACCCAGTTTACGCGCAGAAATCGAAACCCACCAAAATACGGACGTTTCCAAGCAAAAATGACTGAAAAACCCCATGGGATCTAGACTTTTAGTTCTGCTCGTGCGGCATCGAGTGCCGAAAGAAAACGCGCATTCTGCGCAGCGGTTCCCGTCGAGACGCGCAAGTAGTCGTTCAAACCATAGCTGGCGAGGGGTCTGACAATGACCCCCGAGCGCAACAATGCTTGGAACACTTCAGCCGCGCGGGCAATTTTGAAGGCGATGAAGTTGCCCTTGGAAGGGATGAAATCAATACAGCGCTTCGCCAATTCCGCTGACAACATTTTGAGACCCTGGGCATTGAGGTTACGACTTTCGGCAATGAACGCATCATCCGATAGCGCGGCCTCGGCGGCCACCATCGCCAAATGATTAACATTAAATGGTTGACGGACACGGTTCAGCATCGCCACGACGTCGGGATGCGCGAACCCAAAACCAATGCGCAGCCCCGCCAAACCGTAAGCCTTGGATAAGGTGTGGGAGATAATGAGATTCGGAAATTCCGCAAGCCAAGGCGCGGTGTGATACGCGTCGCTGGCATCTAAGTATTCGCCATACGCTTCGTCCAAGACCACCAAGACGTTACTTGGCACCTTGGCCACAAACGCTTTCAGCGCCGACCCGGGAATGAATGTGCCGGTGGGATTGTTGGGATTGGCGACAAACACGATTTTGGTTGTGGGCTGAATCGCGGCGAGCATAGCGTCCAGGTCATTGCCAAACTCTCGCGCCGGCACGGCAATCGGCGTGGCACCCACGGCTTGCGTCGCTAACGGGTAGACCGCAAACGAGTACTGAGAATAGACGGCGGTGTCGCCCTGGCGCATAAACGTCCTCGCCATCAATTCCAGTACGTCGTTGGAGCCGTTGCCGAGGACAATGCTGTCTGCCGCAATACCAAATTTCTTTGTGATGGCCGCTTTTAACGCGACGCCTCCACCATCCGGGTAGAGGGCTAGGTCGTTCAGCGCGGCTTGAATCGCGGCAAGCGCCTTTGGACTGGCACCGAGCGGATTTTCGTTCGAGGCAAGCTTGACGATATCTGACTCGGATATGCCAAGCTCACGCGCAACATCTGAAATCGGTTTGCCACCTTGGTACGGTGAGATGGCGCGGATGTAGTCAGGAGCAAGCTCAGCGAATTGCATACTTGGCATAATTGGGATTCAAAACGGAAGTCAGCAGAAAAAAATCAACCTCTCGCGAACACCACGAGGGGCTGGGGAAAACAGCTCAAATCACTGCGGCAGGGTATGAGCCGAGTACCTTGACGTAGCCCGCAATCTTTCGGAGCTCAGCAAGCGCGTCGGCGACATTTTGGTTTTCGACATGTCCTTCGATATCGACGAAGAATAGGTACTCCCAGATCGCGAGTTTCGACGGACGCGATTCGAACTTTGACATCGACACACCACGTTGCGCGAATGGCGTAAGCATCTCGTACACCGCACCGGAACGGTTGGCGGCCGATAACACCAGCGAGGTTTTGTCGCGACCCGATAACTTCGGCTCATATGTTCCCAGCACTAGGAAGCGCGTGGTGTTGTTCGGCTCGTCTTCAATATTGGAAGCCAGCACACTCAAACCGTAATGCGTGGCCGCCATTTCGCCGGCCACTGCCGCCGTGAATGGTTCAAGCGAGGCACGTCTGGCGGCCTCGGCGTTGGAAGCAACGGCAATCCGCTCGGCTTGGGGTAGGTTGCTGTTCAGCCATTCGTGGCACTGGGCTAGCGATTGGCCGTGGGAGAACACCTTAAGAATACTGTCGTAGGGTAGCGGTGCAGATGCCATCAGATGGTGATGAATGCGCACCAACACCTCACCACAGATTTTCAGCGGCGTTTGTGGCATCAGGTCGAGCGAGCGCCCTACCGCACCTTCTGTCGAGTTCTCAACCGGGATGACACCGAAATCACAGGCATTCGATTCCACACTCCGGTACACCTCGTCGATGGAGCCTTGCGGTTTGAGTTCAGCACCTTCACCAAAATGTTTTTTTGCGGCGAGCTCGCTGAACGTGCCCTGCGGCCCCAGGTAGGACACCGTGATCGGTCTTTCGAGCGCCAAACACGCCGACATAATTTCGCGAAACAATCTCGCGGCGACTTCGTCGGGAAGCGGTCCTTGATTGAGCTGCTTGATACGAAGCAGCACCTCGGCTTCACGTTCCGGGCGGTAAGCCTGCCCAACCTTGAGCGAGCCGACTTTGCGGGCGAATGCCGCGCGCTCGTTCAGCTTTTGCAGAATCTCAGCGTCGAGCGCGTCGATCTGTTGCCGCAGTTTTTGCAGGTCCGCTGTCATGCCGAAATCGACTCCGAATCGCCGAGCCCAAGGGTTTTTTCGTATTGCTGCGCGAGCGCCTGCGGATCGCCATTAATGAGTTGCGTAAGCACACAGCGCAACTCCCTACAGAGACCGAGCAAGCACGCGATGGCCCATCCACAAACATTGATAAGCACAACGGAGATCACAAGCAAGGGAAACTTGTTCGGCCAATTCCCAGACATGAACAACCAAGCGAAGAAACCGAGCAATAGCAACCCCACGGACGCAAGCGTCCACAATACACGCCTCTCAAGCGTCAGCGCCTTCTCCAAAACCTTTTGCTGCTCTAACGAAAGTTTCATGCACCTATTTTAGCCGTGGCGCGTTTGAAAGTCTCGCATATAGGCCACCAGCACCTCGACCGCCGCCAGCGGCACCGCGTTGTAAATGGAAGCCCGCATCCCGCCGATGGCCTTATGCCCCTTCAGGCCAGACATGCCAGCAGCGGCAGCACCATCGAGAAACGCCTGATTCAGCTTCTCGTCGTGCAAGAAAAATGGCACGTTCATCCGCGAACGATCGGCTATCGCAACGCCGTTCCGATAAAAGCCCTCAGAGGCATCGATGGTGGCGTACAGCAGCGAAGCCTTTTGAATATTGACCTTCTCAATACCGGCTAATCCGCCCTGTTGTTTTAGCCACTTAAAAGTCAGCCCGGCAAGATAGACCGCAAAGGTTGGCGGTGTATTCAGCATCCACTCACTTGCCGCTTGTTGCGTGTAGTCAAAAACGGACGGCGTCAGCGGATGCGCTCCGCCCAACAAATCCTCCCGCACAATCACGACGGTTAATCCAGACGGGCCAATATTTTTCTGCGCCCCTCCGTAAATACAACCGAATTTCGATACATCCACCGGACGCGACAAAATATGCGATGACATATCCGCGACCAATGGGACACCATCAGCGCATTCGGGCATCCAAAAGTACTCAACGCCTTGGATGGTTTCGTTCGTGCAGATATGTCGATACGCCGCGTTTGGATCCGTCTTCCATGTCGCTTCCAAGGGGACGTAGGTGTAGTTTTTGTCCGCTGCGCACGCCGCAACGTTCACGCCGCCATATTTTCTCGCCTCCTTGATCGCCTGCACCGACCAATGTCCGGTGTCCACGTAGTCGGCGCTAGTGTGCCCGCGCAGCAAATTCAGCGGGACAATCGAGAATTCGCCCTTGCCGCCGCCCTGCAAAAACAACACTTTGTAGTTTGATGGGATGCCCATCAATTCACGCAGGTCGCGCTCCACTTCTGCGGCAAGTGCAAGAAACACCTTGCCGCGATGGCTCATCTCCATGACTGAGGTGCCGGTGCCCTTGTAATCGAGCAGCTCAGCCTGCGCCCGCTCAAGGACCGGCGTCGGCAGCGCGGCGGGACCAGCGGAAAAGTTATAGGCTCGCATGGTCAGCGAGGTGGAAGGTGCTACTCAACGTCATCTTCTTCCGACTCAGCGACTTTTTGCAGACCAGTAAGTTTTGATCCTTCATCAAGATTGATCAACGTGACGCCCTGAGTTGAACGTCCCATTTCACGCACTTGTTTAACCTTCGTGCGAATCAGCACCCCCGCCGTCGTAATCATCATGATTTCATCATCGGGGCGCACCAGCACCGCGGCAACAACCTTGCCGTTGCGGGCGGATGTTTGGATCGCAATCATGCCTTGGGTACCACGTCCGTGACGCGTGTATTCCGAGATCGCCGTGCGTTTTCCGTAACCAAACTCGGTCGCGGTCAACACGGAATCTTCTTCGTTCTCAGCCACCAACATGGAGATGACTTTGCCGCCCTTGGCCAAGTTCATACCACGTACACCACGCGTGTCGCGCCCCATCGAGCGGACATCAGACTCTTCGAAACGTACTGCTTTACCTTCGTTCGAGAACAACATCACATCATGTTTGCCATCGGTCAGCGCAACACCAATCAAGGAGTCGCCGTCATCGAGCGCGATGGCGATGATGCCGGCCTTACGCGGGTTGGCAAAATCCGACAGCGCGGTCTTCTTCACCGTTCCTTCGGAAGTCGCAAAGAATACAAAGCGGTCGTCGCGGAATTCCTTGATTGGCAGCACGGTGGAGATTTTTTCGCCCGGCTGGAGCTGCAGCAAGTTGACGATCGGCTTGCCGCGGGATCCACGCGAACCGAGTGGAATTTCGTACACCTTCAACCAGTACACACGCCCTTTGTTGGAGAAACAAAGCACGTAGTCGTGGGTCTTGGCGATAAACAGGTTCTCGATGAAATCATCGTCTTTGGTCGCGGTCGCTTGTTTGCCGCGTCCGCCGCGCTTTTGTGCACGATAATCTGCCACCGGCTGGTACTTTACATAGCCGGTATGTGACATGGTCACCACTACGTCCTCGTTGGCGATCAAATCTTCGATGGACATTTCCTGACCATTCGCCACGATTTCTGAACGACGTTTGTCGCCAAACTGTGTTTTGATTTCTTTCAACTCACTCAAGATGATCGCGGTGACACGGTGCGGCTTGGACAAGATGTCGAGCAAGTCGGCAATCTTTTCCATGATCTCTTTGTACTCCGCGACAATCTTGTCCTGCTCAAGACCAGTCAAGCGTTGCAACTGCATCTCAAGGATGCGCTGCGCTTGTGTCTCGGACAAACGATACCCGCTGGTGCCTAAGCCAAACTCTTTCGGCAGGCCTTCCGGGCGGAACGCCTCGGATTGGTCTCCAGCCGCTCTAGCAAGCATTTCCTCAACCAGCGCCGAGCGCCAAACGCGGCCCATTAACTTGATTTTGGCTTCCGCAGGCGTCTGCGCCGATTTAATCAACTCGACTATCTCATCGACGTTCGATAACGCAACTGCCAAGCCTTCCAGCACATGCCCACGTTCACGCGCCTTGCGCAATTCGAAAACGGTGCGGCGTGTAACGACTTCACGACGGTGCCGCAAGAACGCATCGAGAAACTGCTTGAGGTTCAAGAGGCGCGGCTGGCCGTCGACCAGCGCCACCATGTTCATACCGAACGACTCTTGCATCTGCGTCATTTTGTAGAGATTGTTCAACACAATCTCTGGCACCTCGCCGCGCTTCAGCTCAATGACTGCGCGCATTCCAGACTTGTCGGACTCGTCGCGCAGATCGGATACACCTTCCAGCTTCTTGTCGCGGACCAGCTCACCAATTTTTACCAGCAGGTTCGCCTTGTTTACTTGGTACGGCAGTTCGTCGATGATAATCGCCTGACGGTTACCTTTTTCCAAGTCTTCAAAGTGGCAACGCGCGCGCATGATGCAGCGACCGCGGCCAGTGCGGTAACCATCACGCACGCCGTCGATGCCGTAGATGATGCCCGCAGTGGGGAAATCTGGCGCTTTAACAATATCAATCAGATCTTCAAGGTCAACCGCCGGATTTTCGAGTACGCGCAAACAGGCATCAATCGTGTCAGAAAGATTATGCGGCGGGATGTTGGTTGCCATCCCGACTGCGATACCGGTCGCACCATTTACCAGCAGATTGGGGAAGCGCGCGGGTAACACCAGCGGCTCCATTTCCTTGCCGTCATAGTTCGGGCCGAAGTCGACGGTGTCTGAATCGATGTCAGCCATCAACTCAGACGAAATTTTCTGCATACGGCATTCGGTGTAACGCATTGCAGCCGCATTATCACCGTCAACTGAACCAAAATTTCCCTGCCCGTCAACCAGCATATAGCGCAGTGAAAACGGCTGGGCCATGCGCACCAAGGTGTCATAAATTGCCGTATCGCCATGCGGGTGGTACTTACCCATCACATCACCGACGATGCGTGCGCATTTCACAAAAGGTCGGTTATGAACGTTGTTGACCTCTTGCATCGCATATAGCACCCGGCGGTGTACCGGCTTCAACCCGTCGCGGGCATCAGGCAGCGCGCGGCTAACAATAACGCTCATTGAGTAATCAAGAAAACTCTTGCGCATCTCTTCTTCGATGCTGATCGGCAATGTTTCTTTGGCAAAAGAGGGGATGAGTGGATCGGTCACGACTGGGCTCTTATTCGATTTAAAAAGTGTGGCATTGAAGACATCACTGAGGCATGCCAAGAAATTGCCAATAGCGCTATGAGTGCGCACCATCACACACGAGGTGGTAAATCAAGCCCTTGATTTATAAGGGTTTTACGCCGCTCACAGATGACAAATTTACCACATTCGCCGGCGTTTGACCACAGTTGATCCGCCAAACCACTATCGGTGGAGTCGAAACATAGTGACGCACACAATTAGTTGTGCTTTCCCGACACCGCCATAAAACTGGCACAAACTGTTGTTATTGTGCAACGATCACAGACGCATGCAGCGACTTGGGGCGTCCAAGGTTGTGCCCGTCTCCAGCTATCGTGTATGATTTCTGAGTTCTCCAAGGGCGTGTGCTGGGCGTTATGTACGAGCCGGTTTCGGCAATGTGTTTCGATAACGCATCCGCCAACGATGCCGTGGTGAGTTTTGACTTTGCACCATAAGCCAGCAGCGTCCAGTTTTGCTGCCCCGGCAGATCCGCTTGTCGGAACGGGTAGTTTGAAGTGGATTTGCCGAAGTTTCTCGACGACAAAAAATTTTCCAATCTCTTGGGAGTAACACCAAATGAAGAATTCCCTGATCGCCAAGTTGACCGCAACCGCCGCCATGTTGGGGGCGGTCGCCGCATACGCTGGCGTAACACCGAACTTGGTCGACGCTTCGGGCACGCCGGTGCGTGATGCCTCGGGCGCTTGCGTCCAAACAAGCGGCATCAACCACCCTGATTGCATGCCGAAGAAAGTGGAGCCGCCAAAGCCGCCGGCACCACCACCTGCGCCAAAACCGGTTGAAGTACCAAAACCGGTTGAAGTGCCAAAACCAGCCCCTCAGCCTGTCAAGGTGGCGGTCACTATCCAGGCCGAAGCGCTGTTCGATTTTGACAAGTCCGTCCTGAAGCCGGATGGCAAGAAATCAATCGACGAAGCGATCGCCAAGATGAAGACAGTCGATGTCGAAATGGTCATTGCAACCGGTCATACCGACTCCATCGGCACCGATGCTTACAACCAGAAACTGTCTGAGCGTCGCGCAACGACGGTCAAGGAGTACATGGTTTCGCAAGGCATCCCCGCTGCGAAGATCACGACCCTCGGCAAAGGTGAAACCCAGCCAGTTGCTACCAACAAAACCGCTGAAGGCCGCGCAAAGAACCGCCGCGTCGACATTGAGTTCAAGGGCGTCCAAACCAAGTAATTGGGCAAACTGGCAGAAAAGCCCCGCACTGCGGGGCTTTTTTGTTTTTGCCGCGCTAGGTACGTCTTTCATTTATGACACAAATTCTTTCCGCACGCTGGGTGATACCGGTAGAGCCGCTAACCGTGCTTGAGCAACATTCAGTCGTTCTCGACGCAGGCACCATCACTGCGGTGCTACCGACTCCGGAGGCACGCCAGCAGTTTCCGAACGCGACGGAAACGGTGCTTGCGAATCATGCACTCATTCCGGGACTGGTGAACTTGCACACCCACGCCGCGATGACACTGATGCGGGGCCTTGCGGATGATACGCCGTTGATGACCTGGCTTCAGCAGCACATCTGGCCTGTCGAATCCAAGCACCTGTCTGAATCCTACGTCGGTGCGGGCACCCAGCTAGCCTGCGCCGAAATGTTGCGTAGCGGCACCACATGTTTTGCCGACATGTATTTCTACCAAGACACCGCCGCCAAGGTCGTACGCTCGACGGGCATGCGGGCTGCATTGGGCGGTGCCGTATTGGAATTTCCGACGCCCTACGCGGCTGACGCAGACGCCTATATTGCACGCGCGTTGTCCTCGCGCGATGAATTTGCGGTCGATGCAAAACTCAAGCTGATGGTGACGCCGCACGCGCCGTACACCGTGTCGGACACCACGTTTCAGAAGTTGGTGATGATTGCCAACGAGATGGACGATCTTCTGTTGATGTGCCATATCCACGAGACGGCCAACGAGCCTACAGAGAGCGAAAAGCAATACGGTATCCGGCCCATTGAGCGCCTTGAGCGCCTCGGCGTCTTGGGCCCCAACCTAATCGCCGTGCATTGCGTCCACCTGAATTCCAGCGAGATTGCGCTCTTTAGGGAACGGGGAGTCCACGTTGCGCACTGCCCCTCTTCGAATTTGAAACTCGCGAGTGGTATCGCACCGATCAATGCGATGGTTGAGGCTGGTGTCAACGTCGGCATCGGCACAGACGGCTGCGCCTCCAGCAACCGCCTCGATATGTTTGCCGAAACAAGGCTCGCGACACTGCTGCAAAAGGGTGTGAGCGGAGACGCCGCCGCGTTACCGGCGCTGCACGCCTTGCAAATGGCGACGCTCAACGGCGCAAAAGCGTTACAGTGGGATCGCGTCATCGGCTCACTCAAACCGGGCAAAGCCGCAGATATCGTTGCGGTTGACTTGAACTCAATTGAGACCACGCCTTGTTACGATCCGGCATCACACCTGTGGCACGCTGCGGGTCGCGAGCATGTGACGCATGTTTGGGTAGATGGGGAACTGCTGCTCGACAATCGTGCACTAACCACGATGGATCTGGAAGCCATTCGTGCCGAGAGCGCCACCTGGGGTGAACGCTTCCGCGTGCATTAAATTGAGAGGACACTGCTCGTGAGTAATGCTGCAAATCCAAATGTTGACCCACTCGAACTCGCCAAATTTGGTGCCCTGGCGGCGCGTTGGTGGGACCCGACCAGCGAATTCAAACCGCTGCATGACATCAATCCTCTGCGTCTGAACCACATTGACAAACTGGTGGGTTTGGCTGGCAAACGCGTCATTGACGTCGGTTGCGGCGGAGGCATCCTTTCCGAGTCCATGGCCTTGAAGGGCGCAGATGTGGTCGGCATCGACCTCTCCGAAAAGCCCCTGAAGGTTGCAAAATTACACAAACTTGAGACCTTGTCCAAAGGCAAAGCGCTTGCACTTGATTATCGGCTCACCTCGGCCGAAGACATGGCCGCTGAACAACCGGGGCAATTCGACTGCGTTGCATGTCTGGAAATGTTGGAGCACGTGCCGGACCCTGCTTCGACCATCCGCGCCTGTGCGGCACTGGCCAAGCCAGGTGGATGGCTATTTTTTTCCACGCTAAATCGCAATCCGAAGTCATTTTTGTTCGCCATCGTCGGCGCAGAGTACGTACTGCAGTTATTGCCCAAAGGAACGCACGAGTACCGCCGGTTTATCACCCCAGCGGAGCTATCGGGCATGGCCAGACAAGCCGACCTGAGCGTCGCCGAATTCACCGGCATGACTTACAATCCCTTTACCAAGGTCTACCGTCTGGGCAACGATGTGTCGGTCAACTACATGATGGCGTGTCGTAAGTTTGGCTGATGCCTCGGGCGCGCGACACAAACACGATCCAAACATGAGTCAACCAACAGCGCATCAATTGAAATCCGGACGCCGAGCCTTTCTCAAAGGCACGTCCGCACTAGCGCTAGCAGCATTGCCCGGCATTGCGTCGCGCGCGCGCGCGCAATCTGCGCAACAAAGGCTCGTCGTAATGGTTTACCTGAAGGGTGGCAACGACGGTTACAATACGCTCGCACCAGTTACCAATTCCCGCTATCGCAGGCTACGCCCCAACCTCGCGCAGTCCCGCGAACAGGTGCTGATGCTTAACGAAACTCACGGATTGCACCGCAGCCTCGACGCGCTGCTTCCGCTCTGGCAAGACAATCAGCTAGCCATCCTGCAAGGGATTGGCCAGCAAGACGTCACCAACCAGCACTACCGCGATGCAGAAACCCTTTTCACCGCATCGCGACCGGATGAATTTCTGGTCGAAGGCTGGATGACACGCGCGTTAAACCAAAATGTGCAGCTCAAGCACAGCAACATCGATGTCGTCGCTTTCGGCGATTTGGACATTCGGGAAGCTGATCCGATGGGCCCGTTCCGTGGTGGAAACGCGGCGGTCGGCGTGGTCAATATGCTTTATCCCAAAGAGTGGCAGGCGCGCCATCGCGTATCGGAAACTGCCCATCTCACCACTACCAAAGCGGGGCAGGCCGCAGAGACCTTTACACTCGACTCCGCGTCAACACTCAAGACAACTTTCCCCGGTGATTCATTCGGAGCCGCGCTGCAATCCACGGTCGAATTGGCAGCAGCCGGTAAAGCGCCTCCGGTCGTTCACATCACCCTCAACGCTGAGGATGGTGACCAGCACAATGCGTTTGATACCCATTGGACACAACTCAAGTTCCACGGCCCCGTGTTGGAACGGCTAGCCAAAGGGTTGGCGGCGTTTCGTCGAGGAATGCAAGAAATCGGTCAATGGGACGACACGCTGGTGTTTACCTACGACGAGTTTGGCCGCAGCCCAAAAGAAAATGCTGAAGGCGGAACCCATCACGGCTGGTCGAGTGTGCATTTCGCCATGGGTGGTCGCGTAAATGGCGGACTCATCGGTGAGGCAATGCCGGTGGTTGACGTGTTCCAAATTGATGGCCCTCCGCCGGTAATCGACTACCGTGCGTTGTACACCACCGTCATCGAAAACTGGTGGGGGGGAAGTGCGAACGGCGTGTTCGCCAAACGCTTCAAGCCCCTTCCGCTGCTGCGCGCGTAGCCTTGGTCAACGACCTCTTACCATCACCGCGCGCGGTGCTGTTTGATTTCGACGGCACCTTTGCCGACACCGCACCGGATATGGCGTTTGCGGCAAATTTGCTTCGAAACGCCCGTGGATTGGACAGTTTGCCACTTTCTGACTACCGACCACACGTGTCGCGTGGTGGCCGCGGCATGATCGGTGTGGCCTTCAACAAGACACCCGATGATGGCGAATTCGCGGCCCTTCGAGATGAATTCCACGATGTCTACGAAGCGAATCTTTGTCAGGGCACAACATTTTTTGACGGCATTGAAGAGACCATTGCCGAACTGGAACGGCGCACAATTGCTTGGGGTATTGTCACCAACAAGGCGACGCGCTTCACCGATCCCTTGATGAGTCGTCTCGGCTTGGATGTCCGCGCGCATTGTGTTGTGAGTGGCGACACAACGCCGCATACCAAACCGCACCCGGCTCCGCTGTTACACGCCGCACAATTGCTCAGTCTGCCGGCGAGCGAGTGCTGGTATGTGGGCGACGACGAGCGCGATATCGTCGCCGCCCACGCAGCAGGCATGATTGGTGTGGCAGCTGCGTATGGTTATCTTGGCGGGAGCAATCCAGAAAGTTGGGGCGCACAAATCAGCATCACGCGGCCTGCCGAGTTAGTTGCATTTCTACCGCCCGCCCTAATCTAATGCTCGTGAGATAATCACGCCATCGATTTCGGGGCCGACCTGGTTTCGACGTGGGCATCAAAGCAGAACCGTGCATACCGAGGGGCAGAGTACCTCGTAAATACAACTGCAAACAAATAGTCGCAAACGACGAAAACTACGCACTAGCCGCTTAATAACCGGCCGCGCTCTGCACTAGTGGGCCTCAACGCTAGGTATCGTAAGGTACAGCAGAGTCATTAACGAGGATCGCTTCCTGCCGGGCTACTTGGTAGGGAGTTAAATTAAGGTGGCTAGCGTCGCGTCAGCCCGGCCATTGGCGTACGTGGGGCGAAATCAAATAATGGAATCTAAGTATGTAGATCGGCCTGTAGAGGGCTTGCGGACGCGGGTTCGATTCCCGCCGGCTCCACCACTAAACAACAAAGCCACCCTTGCGGTGGCTTTGTTGTTTGGGTGAGTCGGTGTGGATGAGACCCCGCCTTCGGGTTCGACTAAGGTCAGTCCGGTGGACTGGCCTTGGACGCACAAACGTAGTGAGTGCGGTCCTGAGCGTCAGCGAGGGATGCTGGGATCGCTTTAAGCGATGCCAGCACATTCCCGCCGGCTCCACCACTAAACAACAAAGCCACCCTCGCGGTGGCTTTGTTGTTTTTGAAGGGTCGGCGTGGATGAGAACCCGCATTCGGGTTCGACTAAGGTCAGTCCAGTGGACTGGCCTTGGACGCACAAACGCAGTGAGTGCGGTCCTGAGCGTCAGCGAGGGATGCTGGGATCGCTTTAGGCGATGCCAGCACATTCCCGCCGGCTCCACCACAAAACAACAAAGCCACCCTTGCGGTGGCTTTGTTGTTTGGGTGAGTCGGTGTGGATGAGACCCCGCCTTCGGGTTCGACTAAGGTCAGTCCGGTGGACTGGCCTTGGACGCACAAACGCAGTGAGTGCGGTCCTGAGCGCTAGCGAAGGATGCTGGGATCGCCCAAAGCGATACCAGCACATTCCCGCCGGCTCCACCAACAGCGTCCCCCCTACCCCAACACCGTCTTTGCCACATACGCATACAACGGTATTCCAACCAGAATATTCAGCGGAAATGTAATCCCTAGCGACAGCCCGAAGTAGAGCGACGGGTTCGCCTCCGGGATTGCGTACCTCAGGACGGCCGGTACAACAATGTACGAAGCGCTGGCCGAGAGCACCATTAGGATGGCCACATCGGCTGCGCTCATGCCAAGCATGGCACCGAGTAGTAATGCCAGACCCGCGTGCACCAGCGGGCCGACTGCTGCATAGGCGATAAGCACCGGCGAACTCTTGCGCGCATCAGCAAAATTTCGCGCGACCATCAGGCCCATATCGAGCAGGAAAAACGCCAGCATGCCCTTAAACAAATCCCCGGAGAACGGCTGCATCATTGTGCGGCCAGCCTCTCCGCTGATATAGCCTACCGCCATCGCGCCGAGCAGGAGCAAGTGTGCGCCGTCGGTAAATGATTCCTTCAGTATTTTTCCTACAGAAGGGTCATTTCCACTACCAACGCCGCCCAGCGCCAACGTACCTCCTGCGGATACCACAACATTCGACGAACTCTGGTGGCGAAGAACATTTGCCATGAGTACAGCCATGATGATCGCTGGAGACTCCATGACAACCATGGCGACCGCCATATAGCCGCCAGGCTGCATATTACTTGCCTCAAGAAACTGCGTGGCCGTCACAAACGTAACGGCGCTAACCGAGCCGTAAGCCGCAGCCACTGCAGCAGCATCAAATTTAGCAATCCGGTTCCTCAGAAAGGCATAGCCTAATGCTGGTACCAGGAACGCCATAAAAATTGCCGCGCCAAGTGCAATTGCCGCGGTATCTGTCATACCCGACCTGGCCATGGCAAAACCGCCTTTTAGACCGAGCGCCATCAGTAGGTACATTGATAGAAATTTTGCAATCGACGGCGGTATTTCGAGATTAGATTTAACCGCGCCGGCGAAGATACCGACGAGGAAAAACAAAATTGCAGGATCGATTAAATTTTGCATGGTGATTCCCTTTTCATGGAAGACCACAGCATTTTGCGGAGCGCTACCATTTTAGTAAAATAGATTGATGTTAACGATCCGTTCTATTTATGCGAACTATTGACCTCAAGCGCCTAAACTTTCACCACCTGCATTACTTCTGGGTGGTGGCGAAGGACGGCAATCTGACCCGCGCCGCTGGTCAACTGCACATTTCACAATCGGCGTTGTCCTCACAAATTCGCCGTCTGGAGGATCAACTCGGCCACGCCCTGTTTGATCGGGAAGGCCGCGCGCTGCGGCTGACCGAAGTGGGCCATGTCGTGCTCGGTTATGCCGAGGGCATATTCAATCTGGGTCGCGAATTGATCTCATCGGTGAGCGGTGGCGAAGGCCAGGCCAGCCAGCAGCTGCGCATTGGTGCGGTTGCAACCCTATCGCGCAACTTTCTTGAAAATTTCCTGCGCCCCGCGTTCGACGATACGCAACTTCTACTTGCGCTGGAGTCGGCCAGCCTTGAGGAACTCTTAGAGCGCATGCGTGTGCACAAACTGGATCTGATTCTGTCAAACCGACCAGTGGTACCAGACATGCAACATTCGTGGCGCTGCAAGCGTATCGCCCGCCAGCCGGTTTGCCTGGTAGGCCCACCGATGAAGCGGAACCGTAAATTTCGTTTTCCTGACGATTTGCCCACCGTCAAGCTGTTGTTACCGGGCCGCAGTAGTGATATTCGCACCCAGTTTGAGCTGCTGTGTGAGGATCTGTCGATCACCGCTCGTCCATATGCAGAGGTTGACGACATGGCAATGTTGCGTTTACTCGCGCGAGATTCAGGCGGGGTCGCGCTGGTGCCGGAAGTGGTCGTCCAAGACGAACTCAAGTCGGGAGTGCTGCAAAAATACTGCGAGCTACCCAAGGTGGTTGAAAACTTCTACTCGATCACAACTGAGCGACAGTTTCAGCCGTCTGCGTTAAAGCGGCTGCTTGCCGGCTGACTTGTTCGACGCGGCCTGCGGATATTGGACTTAGTCCCCCGCCCTTAACATCAGCCCTTCAGCTTTTTACCCTTTCTGGTCGTACGATTTGAATCGATTGACTTTCGCATCGCGCAACGCCACGTGTTTGGTCCGGCGTCGGGTTACTCGTTTCCGCCAAAGCTCAAACGATTGGCGCTTGAGGTTGCTGCGCATCAACCGAATCACGTCGGATTCCTTCAAGCCAAATTGCGCCTCAATAGCCTCAAACGGGGTGCGGTCCTCCCACGCCATTTGAATCACGCGATCCGTTGCTTGAGGGCTCAGCGCGGTACTCGCCATCACTTGCCGAACAACCCGCGTAACTTGTTCACCGCTTCTTTGGCGTCTTTCACCGTATCAGCAGGGTTTGCTGCCGGTGGTGTGGTACCTGGTGACGCGGGCGGCACGGCGGGCTTGGATACCGCCACAGCCGCAGGCGCGGCGGCGTCCGGTCTGGCTACGCCGGGTGCGGAGGGCATACCGACTTTGCCGGTCTCCGTTGCTTGCCGCTTCGCAATCTGCGCCGCCTCTTCCTCGCGCCGCACATCATATTCAACCTTTTGCTCCAGCTCGAGCGCTTTGTTTGTGGCGACATTAATCGCCTCATTTTGCAGGGCAAATGCCGCCTTCGATTCTTCCACCGAGGGGATGTTTCCGGCGATCATTGCCTGTAACTTATTGCGATCAATCAGGCTCTTGACCTTGTCATACTGCTCAGCGCTGAACTTGGGATTACGCTCGAAGCTGGCCGAGATGCGCACCAACTTATCAGTCAACTGATTAGTCTTGGCTGTGGCGTTGCCGAACACCACTCGTTCAGCAAGGGTATCACTCACCGCTGGTGCCGCGTTCGCCTCCAGCGAAACGCTGATCGTCAGGTCCCGATTGAGCTCCATGTCAGGTTCATACTTCTTGTAAATCGCCCTCTCCTGCGGTGCCATTTTTATCGCGTAGTCATTTCGAATGGTGTAAGCCTGCCTGCTTAAGTTTTGCACCTCGTCGTACTTGGCTTTGGCGAGCTCACGGTTTTTTGCCCGCTCCGCCGCACGCCCCTCGGTGCGAAGCGCTTTCGCTTGTTCATCCAGCGCATCGACCTTCGACTGAACATCAGGTGGTAATACCTTCAAAGCGTCAATTTCCGCGCGTTGCGCCGCTTGCGCCCGACGATACTGGCGCAGCGCGTCCGCTGTAGGTTTGATGATGTACAAGGTCGACGCACCAAAACTCACTGGGTTATTCTTGAAATCTACGCAAAATTTTGACCCCGGTGTACGAATATCCGGTGAACGCATTACCCAACCCTCTGGTGGCTGCAGGAAAGCTGTTCTCATCGCCCAAGCCGCTTTGGCAAATAGTTCCTGCTGCGCGGGCGTAGCGTCGGTTTCCTTCTTGGTGCACGCCCAGTCGGCAAACGCCGCACCGGAAGCAAACATGCAAAGCGCCCCAAACACAGCAGCTCTACCACGTTGAGTCGATCGGACTGACATGATGCTCTCCTTCTAAATTAGGGCAACACCCCGGTGATGCATTAAACCCTCAGCCGCCAATCTTTTCGATCCCCTGATTCAGTGAGGGATGGAGTTCCTAAGGATCAACCCGCTCCCGCAAGAAGCTTGCAAATCGCGGCACGCCATTTTTGGTCAGTTCGCGGTAACGGTAGGTTACCGTCGCGCCGACGGCCGGAGGCTGCTTGCGTACCGCGTCGGAGAATCCCGTGCCAAGACGAAACACCACACCGTCCGGTGTCTTCACTTCCAGCGCTCCAAGCATGCCTGCAAACTTACCTTCTCCCGGCAAATGACGAAGCACCACGGCTTCGGCATCCTGCTCGGGCTTAACCTTGATGAGCACGTCACTACGGCCAACCGTGAATGGCGCATCAGCCTGATGCAGCATCAAGCCCTCGCCGCCGCCCTTCACCACTTCGTCGAGTTTCAACTTCAGCGCCAACCGATTGCCGACGCGAAAGTGCTCAACCGCCTTTAGCTGTGCAAAATTCGCACTTGCTACAACCCTCTGTATCCGCCCGACCCGCTCCTCAAAGGTCCCGATGCCGTTCGGCTGTTCAAAAATCATATAGCTAACCTGCCGCCACTCATCGTCAATTGGAATCGACTTGCGGACGACCCCGGAAAGCTGGTCGAATTTACCCCTAGCAATCCATAACTCCCCGTCGAGCGGGGTGGCCGGCAGCTTGCTCAAAAACCAGCGCGGAGCATTGACCACGTTGCCACTTCTGAAGCGAAGCACGCTGCCATCCCAGACGGCGCGAACACCATCGTACTTCTCGCTGACGAGGTACTTGCTGACATCGATGTTTGGCGCGAGCACGTTGGCCAGTGGAATTGGCGGCGGGCTGGGCTTTGGCGCAGCCTGGGGCACCACGGGTGTAATTCGCAGGGCGTTGGAACCGGGCACATCTGCGGCCAGCAAAGGCAAACGCGAAAAGCCTAGGGCCATGAACAACAGTAGAACAAAGGTAGTGCCAAAACTAAGCGGCCTGCGTCGCCGGGCAAACAAAGACATACATCTTCTCCCATCGATATTAACTGTGGCCCGAGTTTAACCGCTGCGCTTGCGAGGAGGGTAACCAATACGGGCTAACCCAATGCTTGCAATACGCGGATGCCAACCGCTATCCCGCGCCGGGGTATCCATGCGACCAGGCGCACCGGTCTCACGCTGCGGTTGACGGCGGTATTGTGAATCTCATGTCAACTACGCCAAGGCCTGCAATCGTGGGAGAATGTCACGTCACAAATAAGGCATAAGGGAACGTCGGCCAGGACGTAAGATGCCAACATCAAGAGGTCTCGATGGAAAAGCTGAAAGCACTTTGGAAAAAGTACTTTTCGTCGGCAAACGCGATCATTCGCGTCGCGATTGGTTTGTTCATTGTGACGTTGTTCATCCTAAATGAGCGCGCTGACGAACCGCTAGAAGTTTTGAAACGCCTAGAGTTAATTGCGTACGACATGCGCCTCAAGGCGACGATGCCGAATACGATAGATCCGCGCATCGTCATCATCGATTTAGATGAAAAAAGTTTGCAGGCTGAGGGCCGCTGGCCATGGGGGCGCGACAAGGTCGCCGACCTTGTTAAAAAAACTTTTGATGACTATGGCGTTAAGGTGCTAGGGTTCGATGTGTTTTTCGCCGAGCCAGACAGAAGCTCAGGCTTGCCTGTCCTTGAGCAACTTGCCAAAACATCACTGAAAGAGAACGCTGGCTTCTTGACGTCGCTTCAAGGACTAAAGTGCGAACTCGACTACGACGCCCGTTTTGCCGAAGAGATAAAGAAACATATAGTTGTACTCTCGTTTGCTCCTTCCAACAATGCCGACAGATTGAGCGCGCTCACCATCGGTGACCTCCCAGCCCCGGTCTTCAAAGCTGAAACGTTCAAGCAACCAATTTACTCGATTGCAATAGATGGATACAGCGCGAATCTGAAGATGTTCCAAGATGCTGCAGATAGTACCGGCCATATCATTCCGGATATTGACCTTGACGGCGTGCTACGGCGAGTTCCGATGATGGTTAGCTTTAAGGATGGTTACTACGAGGCATTTTCGATCTCCATCCTTCGTGCGTACTTTGACAACGAGCCCTTAAGCACGAGATTCGTTGATGATCCGCGCGCAAAAGCGAAGCAAATAGAGCAATTCCGCGTAAAGGACTCGGTGATTCCGGTAGATCTTCGGACTACAGCGTTGGTACCTTTTCGCGGACCAACGCCAATGTTTCGATACATTTCCGCGACCGATATTCTTCAGGGGAAGTTAACTAAGGGCGAACTGCAGGGAAAGATCGCGATCGTGGGGACATCTGCGCAAGGCCTACTGGACCTTCGAAATGTGCCCGTTAACAGCATTTATCCCGGAGTCGAAGTCCATGCAAACATGTTGAGCGGCTTCCTAGACAATCGCATTAAGCAGAGACCAGAATCCGAGTCAGGAATTCGTATGCTGACCTTTATGGTCATCGGCATTCCGCTCGCTTTTGTTTTTGCGCGTGCGTCGTCTGTTACCTCAAGCATTTTGACGGCTGTCGTTTCTGCGACGCTAGTTGCATTCAATCTCTATTTGTGGAACGCAGGATACGTTTTACAAATTGCGATGCCATTGTTGCTCGTCTTCCTTCTCTACTTACTCAACATGGCCTACGGCTTCTTTATTGAAGCGCGTAGCAAGAAAGCCATCGCGGGTATTTTCGGTACGTACGTTCCGAAAGAACTGGTGGACGAAATGGCGAAGGATCCCGACGCCTACTCCACCAAGGGTGAAACACGCGAGATGACAGTGCTATTTTCGGACGTTCGCAACTTCACATCGATCTCCGAAGGCTTGTCTGCGACAGAGCTAACTGCACTGATGAATGCGTACCTGACGGAGATGACCAAAACTATTCAGACCGAACGCGGCACGATCGACAAGTACATTGGTGACGCCATCATGGCATTTTGGGGTGCGCCAGTGAAAGACGCTCAACACGCAGAACACGCGCTGAAGTCCGCCATTGCTATGCAGCAACAATTAGAGGACATCGCGCCGGACTTCATCAAACGCGGTTGGCCAAAATTGGAAATTGGCATCGGCCTCAACTGTGGCCCGATGAACGTCGGCGATATGGGCTCGGCCTTCCGGCGGGCCTACACGGTGATGGGTGATGCGGTTAACTTGGCATCGCGACTGGAAAGCCTGACCAAGGAGTACGGCGTGGGTATCCTTGTTTCAGAAAACATCGTCGCCGCCGTTCCCGGCATGGTCTATCGCGAACTCGACCGCGTGCGGGTCAAGGGTAAGCTGGAACCGATCACCATCTACGAGCCTGTCGGCGAGCTGGGCAAAGTGGTCGAGACCGACATCAACACGATTGATCGCTTTCATCGCGCGCTGGAACGCTACCGTCAGCAACGTTGGGATGAGGCCGAGCAGACCATCGCCTCTCTTTCCATGGCTGACCCGGCGCGCAAAGTCTACAAAATGTATCTGGATCGTATCGCGATGCTGCGCGCGAACCCACCGGGCAAAAGCTGGGACGGCGTGTTCACGTTTACGACCAAGTAGCTGTGTCTTCAAAAGATACTAAACTCATTTATTAGCGAGCACTTTCAGGCATTTTTGCTTGAAAACGCCCGTAAATATTAGAGTTTCCTGATTTGACACAAAAGCGTTTCGGCGCTGGCTCGCCCGATAATGTCGCATGAACTCATCCACCGCCGCCATCCATTACCCCCACGAAACGCCTCCAAAACCGGGTGAAGCCATCAACGTAGCCGATGGCATCTACTGGATCCGCATGCCGCTGCCCTTCGCGCTTAACCATATCAACCTGTGGTTACTCGAAGACCACGACGAAGATGGTGATGGTTGGACGATTGTTGATACCGGCTACGGCGTTGAGGCGACCCATGCGCTTTGGGAGGCGCATTTCAGCGCCGTCATGCGCGGACGGCCCGTGAAGAAAATCGTCGTGACACACTACCACCCAGACCACGTCGGCTGTGCCGCGTGGCTACACGAGAAGACATCCGCACCGCTCTACATGACCAACGCCGAGTATTTATCCGCCCACGCCGCTGCACAGGACTTTGCGGGGTTTGATCGCGCCAACTCTGAAGCGCTGTTTGTCGCGCACGGGCTCGCGCGCGCCCGGCCGGATTTCGCCGCTGCGCAAAAGGAGCGTAGTGACTCATACCACCGCGGCGTGCCAACTGTACCCACACGTTATCGCCGCTTGATGGAACACGATGTGCTGAAGATCGGCAAACGTGAATGGCGCATCATCACCGCGTTCGGCCACGCGCCGGAACACGCTTGTTTGTTTTCTGCGGATGACAACATTTTGATTTCCGGTGATCAGGTGCTGCCGCGCATCACCACCAACGTCGGGGTATGGGGCAACCAGCCAGACGCGAATCCACTCGCGCAATTTCTGACCAGCATGGAGAAATTTCGGCCGCTCCCGGCTGACACACTCATCCTGCCATCCCACGATCGGGTCTTCACCGGATTGCACGCGCGGCTCGATCAACTTACCGAGCACCACGAACAGCGCCTCGCAGAATTAGAAGCTGCACTCGACACACCAAAGACCGCCGCTGAGATTCTGCCGGTACTTTTCCGCCGACCGCTCGACCAGCATCAGCTCGTCTTTGCCATCGGTGAAGCTATCGCACACTTGCACTACCTTTGGTATGCGGGGCGCGCCATACGGACGCGCGATGCGGACGGGATTTGGGTTTTTCAACGGGCGTAGGCGGCACGCGGCCATGTCGGCTTCATATTGCTGGAAAAGTTGCACTTGGTAGAGTAGGGATGTGGCGCGGTAGCAGTAGGTTTTGCATAGCGGTCGCCGCCCCTTTCGTCTGGCGGTGCCTAAGTAGCCTTGCCCTAACCCCGTTTCTACACCCCCCTCATCGAACCGGACGTGCAGATTTCCCGCATCCGGCTCTCGGACAAGACAGCATGCTTTCGCCCAC
>JADCIX010000075.1 GCA_020247545.1 Rhodocyclaceae bacterium
GTTGTCATCAACAAAGCCAGCCAGACGATCACCTTTGCGGCGCTGGCCGACAAGACAATCGGTAGCGTGCCATTCACCGTGAGCGCGACGGCGAGCTCTGGCTTGGCCGTTTCATTCAGTTCACTTACCAGCTCGGTCTGCACGATATCGGCGAGCACGGTGACCTTGGTGACGACCGGGACCTGCACGATTGCGGCCGATCAGGCGGGCAACGCCAACTTCAACACCGCACCACAAGTCTCGCGATCGTTCACGGTCGCGCCGGCACTGATCGCCCAGACGATCATCGACTTTAACCCGGCCACGCCGATCTTTTTCAGCGCGGGTGGCACCTTTACCCTGAGTGCCACCGGTGGGGCATCGGGCAACCCGGTCACGTTTGCCTCAACCACACCAACCATTTGCACCGTATCCGGAACCACCGCCACCATTGTCAGCGCTGGCACCTGCACACTCACCGCCAACCAGGCGGGCAATGCGACCTACAATGCTGCGCCGCAGGTGAGCGCCACGGTTGTCATCAACAAAGCCAGCCAGACAATCAGCTTTGCTGCGCTGTCGGACAGGACACTCGGTAGCGCGCCATTCACGGTGAGCGCGACGGCGAGCTCTGCCTTGGCCGTTTCATTCAGTTCACTTACCAGCCCGGTTTGCACGGTATCCACTAGCACGGTGACCCTGGTGACAGATGGTACCTGCACCATTGCAGCCAATCAGACGGGCGGCACCAACTTCACCGCCGCACCACAAGTCTCGCAATCGTTCACGGTCGCCTCGGGACAGGTCACGGCAAACATTAGTCAAGAACCAGCGATCACGCTAGCCGGTCAAGGCTATGTGGTCACTTGGAACTCGACAAACGCGACCTCTTGCGTAGTCGACTACCAACGCAATGGCGAATCGCCGTGGCCAATTCTTTCCACTGCGACTAACGGCAGTATTAGTTTAACTACCGCCATGGTTGGCACCGTTCTGTTCCGAACGACCTGTCAAGGCGTCGGCGGACCGGCCGGCAACACGATTCCCCACACTGTCGATCCCGCTGGCGGTGCCGCACCGACCGTGATTCTAGACGGCAATCCCCTCGTCACCTTCGGCAGCGGTAACTTCGCAACGATCGCCCTCACCGGTTCGGCTAACGATTCAAACGGTACGATATCTAGGCTAGATCTTTTCGTCGACACCAATCCCGGTTCCGGCAATTTCACGTTGATCGACACCAAACTTCCTGGAACGGCCAGCGCGACTTACAGTTTTAGCTACAGCGCGACGCCGGGCAACTACGCGTTCATGCTGCGCGCAACGGACAATAACGGCAACTTGGTGCAATCTTCAATCATCAACGTCACCGTCACCGCACCTGTGCCGACGGTCACAATCACCGAGCCGGTGAGTGGGCGGTACTTCAGTGCGGGCACAAACGTTCCCCTGAATACCCAGGTAAATCCCAACGGGGGTACTGTGACCAATGTCAGCTTCTATAACGCGGGTCAGCTCATTGGTACGAGTACCACGCCACCCTATACCTATGTCTGGCCGACGCCGACCCCGGGCACCTACACCAACATCTATGCTCGGGCGACGAATTCCGTAGGCGGTGTGGGCACCTCCGCGCCGATCACGGTGAACGTCAATGCCGCCAACGTGGGTGCAAACATCGTGTTCGCGACGCCGATCACATCGGGCGGTAGCGTGCTGCCTGGTGCCACGATGCCCGTCGGCTTTAGTTTCCAGGTTCTCGCACTCTCTGCAGCTGACTGGGTCACCAAGGTTGAGTTGCGTTCGGGCTCGACAGTACTTAAGAGCGTCTCGTACCCAGTGGTCATCGGCTCCAACGGCGAGCCTGCAAACGTGGCGCGTGGCGGGCAGATCACAGCCGAATTGGGTGTAGGTACTTATCAGATCTACCTGCGCGCCTATGCACCCACACCAACTGATTCCGTAGCCTACACTGTCACCGTGACTTCTACGGATCCACCGACTGTCACGCTATCGTCCCCGATTTCTGGCCAACAATTTCAATCTTCAAATGGCACTGTGTTGGTTCCGATCGCAGGTACGGCACAAGCACCGGGTGGGGTGATTGAGTTAATCGAGGTGTTGGACAACGGAAGCACCGTTGGTAGTTACGCGGGTGCAACGCTTCCGGCAAATGCTGCCGTGACGCTTGGAAATGGCAACCACGCGCTTCAACTCCGCGCGCGCAGTAATTTTGGATCGACCGCTGTCAGCAGCGTTGCAAACATTGTCGTGTCCTCGCAGGTGACCACCGAGCTGTCGGACACTCCGCCCGTGACCAAGGCTGGCGAACCGTACCAAGTAAAATGGAATTCGACGAATGCCACATCGTGTGTGGTTGACTTTAGCCGAAATAAGGAAAGCCCTTTCCCTAAGCTAGGTGCGCCAACAAATGGGACGTTCCTTGACGGTACATTCAGCGCCTCAACCAACATCATTGGCGAGACCGAATGGCGCTACACCTGCCAAGGCACCGGTGGCCCGTCAGTCAAGAGCATTAAACACACCGTCAACCCGATCGGCGACCCGCCTACGGTCAGTTTAAGCGCGCCGAGTCTGGTGTCGCTAGCCGCACCACCAGCCACGACGACACCTATCAGCCTCACGGCGGTTGCGAGGGATCCGAATGGCACGTTGACCAGGATGGAGCTCTTCGTTGACACCAGCGGGGGCACGAACAATAACTTTGTGTCGGCACAAGTTATCACGCTCTCCACGACAAGCACAACGCGGACCCTGACCTACAACGCGACTGGAGCAGGGGTATACGAGTTCTTTGTGCGTGTGACCGATAACTCCGGCAACGTCGTGCAATCGAATACGGTACGCGTCACCATCTACACGGCAAATGTCAAGGGGACGGTCAGTGGTATCCGCACGGATGCCGACAGCAAGCCGATCCTATTTGGCTTTGCCTGCCAGGTCGGCGTCGTCACGCCATTGTTATACGATGTTTGGGTTGGTGAGCGTACCGCTGAAGCGGGCGGCGTGTTACTCGCGAGCGCGCAGACGGCTAACGCCGCCACCGAACTTGACAACACCACGGTCCAAACGACCTGTCAGACGCCTGGTGCGCCGCATCATTTCAACTTTGACTTGAGCCCGTATGTGGCCACACACGCTGGTAAGCAGATTTACGTCGTAGCCACGGTTGACACCGCTCTTGTCAACATCGCGTGTGTACAGAACAACTGCATCATGCCGGGCACTATACGCATCGGGCTGACAACGCCGGTCGATGGTGACCGCTATACCGCGACAGCGACTGTCTTCATGCGTGCGCGGGTGACAGGCTCCACTCCACCATATCAAGTAGCCTTCAGCATCGACAACGGCGCGGACATAAAAGGCGTTCCCGATACGGTGGCGCAGAACAATGATGTGTTCTACGCGTTCAACGCGACGGGACTTGCGCAACGAAGCGCGCCATACATTGTTGTGGCCAAGACGATTAAGGACGGTGTCACAATCTTCTCGTCACCAGTTCGCGTCTTTGTCGACGCAGGCAACACTTCAACGATCACGTTAAGCCAGCCAGCGGCCAATGCGTCCTTCAACTTGAATGCGCCGATCAACTTTGCTGCGACGGTCGGTGGCACTGCGGTACCGAACAGCACGGTCAGGTTCTATGCGAACGGCCAACGTATTCCGGGAACGGCGGCGCAGGTCGGCAACAACTGGTCGATCACATGGACGGGCGCAGCAGCGGGCAGTTATATCATCCTGGCGCAACTGATTGACGGTACCGGCAAGGTCGTTAAGCAGTCTGCGCGGCGCACCATCGATGTGGGCATCGCCGGTTCAACGCTTGATGCGACGCCGCTGCCCGTGTCCATCGATGTTCCGCACCTGACGGACCCAGATGCGGGCACACTATCCGGCAGCCTCTCGGTGAGCAAAGACGGCGCTGCCAACTACGGGATAGATATTGATGTTCCGCCAGGTACGGCGGGTTTGCAACCCAAGCTCTCGTTGGGGTACAGCAGCCAAGGCACCAACGGTCTGGTTGGCTTGGGCTGGAGTTTGAGCGGCTTATCCAGCGTCCATCGATGCGGTAAGACGATAGCCCAGGATGGCGTCAATGAGCGAATTGCCTTTGGGTTGACGGATCGTCTTTGCCTGGATGGACAGCGATTGGTACTTGTGAATCAAGCCTTGACCGACGCAAACTACTGGGCTGACAACGCAGAGTACCGAACTGAGATTGATAGCTTCACGCGCATTCGTGCGGTGGGGACGGGCATCGGCGGCCGCGCCTTCTTGGTAGAATCCAAGGACGGGCGCATCATGCGGTATGGCGATGCTGCAATCAGCGCGAGCAGCGTGGTGCAGGCCATCGTCCAGCCTTTCGATCAAAGTAAGCAAGCGGGCATTGCACCCGCAGCGCCCGTGGCCAAGGGCGCACCATTGTCCTGGGCGATCAGCGAGGTCATGGATCGAGGTGACAACTACATTCGTTTTGCGTACGATCAAGACGCAACGACCGGTGAGCATCGTCCAAAGCGAATTCGTTACGGCGGCAAGGGATTGCCTGCGCATGCGGCGGTTGAGTTCGAATACACCGCGCGCGATGATGCCTGGACGCGTTACGTCGATGAAGCGCGCAATGACTTGCGTTCGCGTCTGAGCGCCATCAAGACCTACGTGGGCAACAATCTTGATGTTTCGGTCGGTAATCCGGTGAGGACATATAAGTTGGCCTACGAGAAGAGCCCGACAAGCGGGCGTAGTTTGTTGCTGTCCGTTGAGCCCTGTGCAACACCGACCACCGGGCCGGAGCAGTGCTTACCAAAAACAACCTTTGATTGGGGCAAACCCGACCCAAGTAAGCAGCAGCCAGGCTTTACAAATCGTGTCTGGGCAAACGGCCCGATCTTGACGACGAGAGACGTCGTGTCAGGCTCGCCGGTCTCGGCCCTTCACGCGGAGTATTTCGCCTTTGCAGACTTTAACAATGATGGCCGCGCTGATCTTCTCGAAAAGCGCGAAACGTCCCCAGTTTCGTCCAGCTTGCAGAGCGATATCTTCCAAACGAATGCCTACTACGACGCCAACGACAAGGGCCGGGGAACCTACAAGAGCCAATATCGCTATTTCCACAACACGGGTTTAGGATTCACACAATACAACTACCAACTCAGTACTGGCGAGAACTTCGTCGTTCTCGGAACCGGTGATTTCAACGGTGACGGGTCACCTGACTTAATCGTTGAGACAAGCGTCGGTTCTACTAAAACGGTGCGCATTTGCGTCTCTCCGTTGGGGATGAGCGCATCGCCCTCGTCGAGCACACTTGTATTTGCGTGCGGTGGCGCGTTGTCGATCCCGGTCGGCACGGTGAGCAACGTAGACAATGCGTTGCCTTTCGTGGTTGATGCGGCGGGGAATGGTTTGTCTGCGTTTTATGGCCAGTACGACAGTGGTAGTTTAGGCGGACCAGTCGGCGCAGCACTGTGCGTCGTGGCAAACCCTAGCGCTGTCGTCGCTAACCAAGCACCGACCATGACCTGTAATTTAGACGCCAACGCGCCTGCGGGCTTGCTCAAAAAAGTTGATCGGACACAGTCGTATTTGGAGTATTCCAAATACGACCACATTAGCTTTGAGCAGATGGTGGATTTCGCGGGTACCGGCAAACCCAACAATGTACGCTGGACGATTCCCTATAGGGCGCGTACGACCGATGATGGTGGTCAATTTGTAGACGGTGGACAGTATCGTTGGGTTAACGCTAGTGCCAAGGTGGTTCCTACCGACTTCCAAATTTCCGGATCATCGACTTCAAACACGATCACGGAGTATCGCTATCCCGTGAACCCTTCAGCGCAATTAGGCAACAGCATTTTGCCAATGATTAATGAACTTCCCTATAAGTTTGATATCGGCCAGTACGGTTCAAATGCCGCCGACTTCAATGGCTCTGGCTACTCTGGAACAGCGTTCGGCTATATCGAATTCTTGAGCGCCGCGGATGGAATACGTTATAAACCTGCCAAAACGGAGTTCACGGTGTGCCTTTCAACGGGGCGTGCGCTCGATTGCCGTGTGCGCAAGAAGTTTAGCGGCACCGATACGACTGATGTGGTTAGCCCAACGTTGTCGCTAATCCGCTACCGACAGTTGCGCAGCGTTGGGCAGTTCGAAGCGGACGGTCATCCGACGCTGCTGATGGAAAGATTAGATTCGCAACCATGGCCCAACACCACAGGTAGGATGGAATTCTGCCGCCTCAAGGGGGACGATTCTACAAACGGCGGAGGCGTGGCGGACAGCAATTTTGATTGTGTACCAGCACTCATACCAGAGACCGTTTTCAGAGGGTATGACCCAGTCTCCATCAATGCGACAGGTATCAGCTCGCCCGGGTTTTTCGGCGACTTCACGGGAAGTGGCCGCACACAGATCATGTCCTACAAGGGGGGCTACTTTGTCAATGGTGTCTGGGTTGAGGAAGGGACATGGACGCTCTACGAGCCGATTGATCGCGCCCTGCCCGGACAGGCATTGGATCGCATCCACCGTGTCACAAATGGCATCAGTCATGTCAGTTCTGTTGAATATGCGGACGGACTCACAACCGGCATCGTGACTCGGACAGGCACGAGCACGCTGACTTATCCACGCTACTCCTCAAGCGGCGTCGGCAAGCTTGTCAAGCGAATCGTGGTTAGCCAAGGTGGTAGCGCGCAGCGCTCCATGAGCTATCAATACCAAGATGCCGCCACCGACTTATCGGGTCGGGGCTCGCTGGGCTTTGCCAAAGTCCTCACGACTGACGAACAATCCAGTATTGTCGCGACGAGTAACTACGCTCAGGTGTGGCCATTCACTGGCATGGTCACATCTTCTGTCACGACAAGAGCGGGCATTACGCTTGCAAGCACGACCAACACGTTGAAATCCAAGGCGATCCCGCAGGCCAACGGCACCTCTACTATCTTTACTTACGTGGCCGCCAGTTCAACCACCAAGAGTGATTTGGACGGCAGCACGCTGGGAAGCGAAAGCATGGCCGGCGTGGATGCTGTGGGGACCATCGACACGGCCGAAGTGACCTATGACGACTGGGGCAATCTGCTGCGTTCCCGTACCGACCAGATTGGCTCTGCAATAACTGCGTCGGCCAAGTTCACGACGGTCACCATGAATACGTTCAAGACACCAGATCTAACGAACTGGCTCGTCGGCTTGGTCGAGAACACCAAGGTCACCAAGAAAGACAACCTTGGCAATCCGGCGATTACCCGCGAAGTCAGCACGACCTATTTCCCGGGCAAGACAGGGCGCGTACAAACACAGGTGATTGAACCCAGTGGTACGCCTGAGTTGAAGCTCGCGACCGCCTTCACCTACGACGCTTTTGGCAATCCTGCGACCAAGACGACCATCTGGCAGGACCTGCAGACCGGGCAGGCACAATCGGCAGTGGAGCAAACAGTCTTTGAAGGCTACGGGCGTTTCCCGTCCACTATCACCAACGCGGTCAACCACACCGAGACGCGCACCTACAGTGATCGAAACGGCGTGATGACGAGGTTAGTCGGCCCGAATTTGCTCGCGACCGATTGGACGCTGGATGCTTTTGGCCGTGTGATTGAAGAGCGGCGCGCTGATGGCACCTCCACGAAAAAATATCGCAAGCAGTGCGGGACATTATGTCCGATGGCAGATGTGACCTACGTTGAAATCAACGACAACTTTAAAGACGCTGACCGCATCTCTGTTCCCACCATGGCCTACATGAATAGCGCCGGCCAGCTGCGTCGCAGCCAGACCTGGGGATTTGACGGCACGGCCATCTTTGCCGACAAAGCCTACGACAGCCGCGGCCGTCTGGAACAGGAATGGCAACCGCGATTCGAAAACGGCGCGGCGGAACTGGCGCGTAGCGTCGAGTACGATGACTTGAATCGCGTGGTCAATACCGTCACCTACGATCAGGTCAACCCCAGCACGGGCAACGCTACCCGCA
>JADCIX010000076.1 GCA_020247545.1 Rhodocyclaceae bacterium
ACATGATCCAGCAGTTCTTGTGGAACAGCGGGTGTGGCAGACGTTTTGGACTTCGGTGACTTGCTCGTAGACATAGTGGCTCCTTGACATAGTAGGGAGCCTAGCAAAAATTTAATCTACACAAAATTCCTTACACCCTCTGGGCTTGGCAACTTCGCGCATTAATTTGTGGGGCGCTTTTGCGGGTAAGTCTGCTTGAAAGTATGGCCATCAGCGAACGACCCTAGAGCGCTTCTGGGTGTGTCAAACACTGCCACGCCCAGAACAAGTCTCTTTCGTGAACTACGATCCCAATCGATAGCTCCAGCGCCGCGCACATAGGTTCGCAGTCCGACGGAAAAAACGGCAGAATGACAGTCACATGACCCCCGCAGATTTCACCGCCAAGTGGCGCGACAACAAACTCTCCGAGCGCGCGGGCGCACAAGCCCACTTCCTTGACCTCTGCGAAGTCCTTGGTGTTGAGAAGCCGAGCGACCCTGATAACTACTGCTTTGAGCGAGGCGCAAAACGTACCGGCGCGGGTCGTGGTTGGGCGGATGTCTGGATGCGTCACAACTTCGCCTGGGAATACAAAGCCCCTAACGCGAATTTGGAGACGGCCCTCAAGCAACTCATGACCTACGCGTTGGCACTCGATAACCCACCGCTGTTGGTGGTGAGCGACCGGCTGCGTATTGAGATTCATACCCACTTCACCGGCACGCCGTCGGAGCTGCATACCATCGCACTCGCCGACATCGGCACGCCCGAGAACCTGCAAAAGCTCCGGTGGCTTTTCACCGACCCGGAAAAATTCAAGCCGCAGCGCACTCGCGCCGCCATCACCTTACAGGCCGCCAAACTCATCGGCGATCTGGCGTGGCAGCTACAACAACGCGGCCACGACCCGCATCAGGTCGCGCATTTCTTAAACAAGATCATCTTCTGCTTGTTTGCCGAAGACGCCAAAGGCCCCGCGAGCGAGCCGCTGCTGCCGAACCAGATTTTCTCGACCGTCTTGAAAAACGGTCGAACCGACATCAGCCGTTTTGAGCGCCAGCTAAAAAATCTGTTCAAGGCGATGTCGGATAGACACGGCGAATTCGGCGAGCACGTCATTCAGTGGTTTAACGGTGGCTTGTTTGACGACGATCTCACCCTGCCGCTGACGTCCGACGACATCGACAAACTGATCAATGTCTCGCTGCTTGATTGGAGCGCGATTGAGCCCTCCATCTTCGGCACCTTGTTCGAGCGTGGGCTCGACCCCGCCAAACGCAGCCAGCTCGGCGCGCACTACACCGATCCCGTGTCGATCATGCGCATCGTCAACCCAGTCATCGTCGAACCGCTATTGAGTGAATGGCAGATTGAGAAAGAATCAATTGCCGCAAGCATGGCGGTGTTCCATGAATTCGAGAACAGCAAGAAGTCGGCAGAGAAAGCCAAAGCCACCAAGGCGCTCAAAGACGCCACAGCGCGCTACATCACGTTCAAAGAAAAACTCAAAGCGTTCAAAGTGCTTGATCCCGCCTGCGGCAGCGGCAACTTTTTGTATCTCGCATTGCAGGCGCTGAAAGACATCGAGCTTCGCGTCGGCCTGGAAGCCGAAGAGCTTGGGCTGGAGCGCGGCTTTCCGGAAGTTGGCCCGCAATCGATGTACGGCATCGAGATCAGTCCTTACGCAGCAGAGCTTGCCAAGGTGACGGTATGGATTGGTGATATTCAATGGATGCTCAAACACGGCTTCGCGCCGAGCAAGGAGCCGATTCTCAAAACGCTCGATCAGATTGAGTGTCGGGATGCTTTGGTGAACAACGTAACCACGAACACAGTCGTGAACGGGCAACCAACCAAACACGAACAAATCACACACGCACAGTGGCCGGCGGTTGATGTGATCATCGGCAATCCACCATTTCTTGGCGACAAGAAGATGCGCGCTGAACTTGGTGATGCGTATACCGAAGATCTACGCGAGCTGTACAAGCATTGGGTTCCCGGCGGCGCAGACTTGGTTTGCTACTGGTTTGCGAATGCACAGCACGCAATCGAAACGGGAGGCTCAAAACGCGCGGGGCTAGTTGGGACCAATTCGATTCGTCAGTCCACCAATCGACCCGTGTTAGAACGCATCGCGACAAACGGCGAAATCCACAACGCGTGGAGCGATGAAGAATGGGTGAATGAAGGTGCTGCAGTACGCGTGTCCATCGTAGCTTTCGCAAAAAGTCATCCTTCGAAGCTGCTAAACGGCATATCTGTTGCGGGCATCTACGCTGATTTGACTTCCGCCGACAGCGGCATCGATTTGGGCAAGGCGTTGACGCTCGACGCAAACACCAAGGTAGCGTTTCAAGGGCCAGTTAAGGTTGGGTCGTTCGACATACCGGGCCAGCTGGCACGCGAATGGCTCGCCGCACCGAACCCACATGGCCGCAGCAACGCAGACGTCTTGCACCCGTGGGCAAATGGGCAGGACCTAACGAAGCGAGCAAGCGATACGTGGATCATCGACTTTGGCTCGGATGCCGGTGTAACTGAGGCGGCTTTGTATCAGCTGCCTTTTGAGTATGCGAAGGCGTCCATCAAACCTCAGCGCGACGCGCAGAACGATGTCTCGCGAAAACAAAAATGGTGGCTCCACGGACGATCTGGCGCGGATATGCGCTCGGCGTTGCAACCGCTATATCGCTATATCGCCACTAGCCGTGTCGCCAAGCACCGATTTTTTGTATGGCTACCGGTCGCCGTATTTCCCGATTCACGTTTGTATGCGATTGCAAGAGACGACGACACGTCTTTTGGTGTTCTTCAATCAAGAATTCACGAACTTTGGTCATTGGCGAATGCGTCAATGCACGGCGTTGGCAACGACCCGACATACAACGCCAAATCATGCTTTGAAAATTTCCCGTTCCCAAAAGGCCTGACCCCCAACATCAAGCCTGAGCAATACACCAATCCCCACGCTGCCGACATCGCCACTGCCGCCAAACGCCTCAATGAACTCCGCGAAGCCTGGCTAAACCCAGCCGAGTGGGTCGGTGTCATCCCCGAAGTCGTCGCAGGCTACCCCGACCGCATCATCCCCAAGCCCGAATTCGCCAAAGCCATCAAAGAACGCACGCTCACTAACCTCTATAACGCCCGCCAAAAAGGCGAAGTGCAGTGGCTCGAAGATGCCCATCGCACGCTCGATGCGGCAGTGGCGAAGGCGTACGGCTGGGACGACTACACGCCGGAGATGCCGGACGAAGAGATCTTGCGCCGCTTATTGGCGCTGAATCTTGAGCGGTCCAAAGCACCTCTATAGGCACACAATTCGCCAGCGTTTTCAGGCTACCAATGATCTGGCTTCAGAATAGCTTTCTTGCGGGTGGGAACTACCGGCGGCATTTGTGCGGCAGTAAGTTCAGCATCCAAAATATGTTTTCTGGCCCAGTGCGCGTGGCGCGTTAATGAAACGCTCGGCCTCCTGTGTTGACCTGAAGCCGCGGGCAACGGCAAGATGAGCCCAACCCGAGTGCTGGTGTCGTGTCGAATTGCGTCCACAACTGGCGCGAAATCAGAGTCATTCGTCACAAGGACAACCTGATCAACAGCTCCTGAAATCGCATCTTTGTATGCGTGCAGTGTCAGGTTGACGTCTGTTTGTTTCTCATTGAGCGTCCAGACATGCGCCGTCCTGGCGCGGTCGAGCTTCGCACCTGAAATCACTAAAGGCAAATTTACTTCCTCCGACGAGTGCCTCCCCTTTATGACTTCAAATTTACCCTGATGTCGTGTTTCGAGAGCGCGCCAGAATGCTGATTGCGCTTCGGGACTTTTCTGACCATGCCTTGCAAAGTTGGCAAGCACAGGTGCCGTGAAAAATTTCACGCACAAGAGTTGCGCCGTCGGGTCTTGCGCGTGAAGGATATTCTCTACTAGCTTCACAACGTCCAGCCATTTGTGGCCACTGTGGCGCAGGAGACTGTAGTAGAGGTTGAAACCGTCTATGTAGGCAATTGTTCTCAAATTCAGCGCCAGAAGTGAAAAAACCGCCTTGCGGCGGTTTTTTCGCCCTAAGTGATCTTTTAGAGCATCACAAAGGGAGAGTAGTAAGACAATATTATCGAATGGCAGCAACTAAAGCAAGCGCTTTAGTTAGGTTCCTCAATCCCGCCCCAACATCGCCTCTAGGCGATGTTGGGGCGGGATTGAGGAATTCAAGGAAGGCTTAACTATCTGATAAATAACAATTATTTACGTTCAGAGCAATACGCGCTTGGGCTACGCGGCGGGCACTTTAGTCTCAAATTTCTCTACGGGCCACTTTGATTTGCCATAGTTGGTGTATTGACCCGAGTATTCGATTGCCGAAAACACCAAAAGATTCAGAAGGGCATAGACCGAGTTGCATTGCCTATATAGCTCGCTTACATCAACTGCGCTCATCGCGACATTTGAATGCGTAGTCGTATTCCGCAGGCGTTGCCAATCGTTGATCATGCCCTTCGATATCGGCAACTTGGTCTGTAGTTCAATCAACTTGTCTTTCGGCCGAGCGTTCTTCATTGCATTAAGAGCACCCCTGACTCTTTCTACGAATCCCTTATCAAGCGTCGTCGACTTATCGACACGTTTCATCAGTATCTTTAGATTTTTAAGTAGAGTGTCGCTGGGCCGACCAACGTCAGGGAATTCCGTGTTTAGAACACCTTCAACGGCAATAGCGACGAGCAGAGAAACTAAATCCAATTGATTGCTACTTGAATTGATCAGGTTATACATCTGCGATGAGAGCGGGTGATAGGTTGATGAATCATCCCATTCAGCCGCGTGACCGAGGTATGCGTGGAACAGCCTCCAATAATCATGTGCACATTCTGGCCGCGACGCAGGAACGGCTGGCGACAAAATGCCTCGTCTGTACTCACGCTTTGGATTGATTTCTACGTAACGGATGCCGTCGGATTGCTTCGATACGATGCAGTATGAAATCGGCGTTAGGGTAACGAATCGTAACGCCTCAATAATTCTCGTTTCGTAGGCCGGCGGGAATGCCTCAGACTTCGAAAACACCGAGAGCGTGGCTGTTCCGTGAGAGATATCTACCTTTGAAAAATTAAAGTCAAAAGGCGGATTGGACGTGGGTGCGGCTCCAAGTTGCATTGAACGCAGACGAGTATTGCCGTGCTGCTTCACTTCAGTCTCAAGATACTGTGTATATGCAACCTCAATGGGTTGAAAGAAATACATATTCAGCACCGAAGGTAGTCTGCTGTCGATTTCCGCTGTATTCGTCAGCATTGAAAACTTTGCCGTTACAACTGTGCCGCGACTAGACCCAACAGGAGAGATTAGCAACCCCTCACTCTTCCAAATACAGCCATTGATGTCCGTCGCTTCCAAGTCATAAAACTCAGAAGCAGAGATTTTTTCACCGGGCACCCGATTCGCAAACTTCTTTAGCTCGCTGAAGGGGTCCACCAGCGGCTCCTTTGAATACATCCTAAGTGAGAACTCGCTGGCAGCCCGGAGATGGATTAAACCTACGCCTTCGATGGGATTGACTCCGTCTCCAGGCTCCTGCGGAATCAGCTTGATGGTTAGGCAATCAATAACGAGCTGGTCGCTGGCGAAATTTTCGAGAAGCTCATTGGAAATTGGGTTGCCAAAGTCGGGAAGAAGTTCTTTCGGCGCTTGGGCAACAAGAGAAACGTCCATTCAATACCTCCAAACGAATCGGAACACTTGGGCCGAAAGCAGTGCTGCCGAAAGAAGCATGCCGATTGTAAATTGTGGGATGTAGCCCCGTTGATTTAACAGCAGAACTACGCCAGTTTCGCAGCGAGCTGAGCCGACGATACATGATAGTAACGCTTCAGCATTGAAAGACTGCTGTGACCTGTGATTGCCGCAAGTTCAATGACATTCGGCAAACGCTGGGCTAGCCGACTAGTAGCGGTGTGACGAAGGTCATGGAATCGAAAATCCTTAATCGCGGATTTCAAAACTGCGCGGCGGAAGGTCTTTTGGAATGAGTCTGCACGTTTCCAGCAGCCGAAAACACGTTCATCTTTGATGTTGCGCGGCAGTGCGCGCAGAGTTGCAAGGGCTTTTGTGGAAAGCGGAATTACTCGGGGAACATCGGTTTTGGTAAGCGGGATGAAAAGCGTTCTTGAGTTGAAGTCGATATGGCCCCAGCGCATGTTCAGCAACTCGCCGAGTCGCATTGCAGTTTCAATCGCCAAGGTCATGATTGACGGCAACAACGGGTGTTTAGTAGCCTCAAACAACAATGCTTCCTCACTGGCTTCCAAAACTCGCGTTCTAGGGGGCGCGGATTTGGGGTTCTTGCACATGCGCGCAGGGTTTGATGGCAGATGGATGCTCATCTCTAGAATTGCATGGTCGATCAGCACTCGTAGCAAGTTCAAATCTTTTGTAACGGTCGAGCCCGAGGCTCCCGCTTTAAGTCTGTCATCTCTAAACAGCGATACATCCCGAGGAGTGATGGAGATCAAGCGCAAACTTCCAAAGCTTCGTTCGAGAGCATTCAAGGAAGACTTCAAATGGTGTCCGCGTTTAGTAGGGAGCACACGGGCCCGGTAATCTCGAATGACCTCATTTAGAGCGGTTCGTTGCGCAAGATCAACGCTCGCAATTAGGCCGCGTTCGAGCTCGGCCTCGCGCTGATTTGCCCAAGTCGTCGCAAGTGTCTTCGTGCGGAATGTTTTGTATTCGCGTTTCCCGTTGTGCTCAATTTGCACTCGGAAGCTGCCTGTTTTGGTTTTAAGAACTGATGCCATGAAATCTCCTATCGCTATTTAATCGCTACTCCCATCCAGAATACGATGGAACAAACGCGAAATTCAGTTTAGAATTCATGGAGTTATGCTCACCGTTGATTTGCATTGACAACCGCCTTGTAAGCGGTAGGTCGTCTGTTCAAATCAGACTGTGGGCACCATCTTTACGCGCATCGCCGCGAACGCTGACCAAGCCTTTTGGTCAATAGGTTGGGCTGCCGAGACGATTGAGATGTCCGGCGGAATCTCTCTAACAATCCCATGAGGTTAGCAGTGGCATGATTTCCTGCGCGCACTGGCGGTCTGTATTCCCGGAGGCATCCCCTATTTCGCTCTTGCAACGGGTCGCTGCGATGTTAGCGTCGGTGCTGGCGCTCGGTATCAGTAGTCTTGCCGACGCTGCCGAGGTCGTCAAGACGCCTCACGTCGAGGCGCAGCTAGTCGCACGACACACTACGTTTCAGCCCGGCAAGCCCATCGAGGCGGCTCTGCGGCTGAAGATCATCGATCACTGGCACACTTATTGGCGCAATCCAGGCGATTCGGGGCTGCCGACAAAGCTCAAGTGGACCCTGCCTGAAGGTTTCACGGCGGGCGAAATTCAGTGGCCGTACCCGAAAAAACTTCCACTCGGCCCGTTGATGAATTTCGGCTATGAGGGGGAAGTGTTGCACTTGGTGAACATCCAGACGCCGGCAACGTTTCCGCGTAGCGCGAAAATCACCCTGAAGGCAAAAGCCGACTGGCTTGTCTGCGCAGACGTGTGTATCCCAGAGGAGGGTGTTGTCAGCCTGTCGTTAGTTGCAACAGACAAGGTGCCAGCGTTGGATTCAGCGTGGGAAGCCTCGTTCGCGCGCTCCCGAGCGTCGCTCCCTGATCAGACCCTGCGCGATGTATCGGTTGCCATTGAAGGGATGATCGCGACCATCAAGGTGAAAACCCAGGCGGCTGTAGACACGGCCGGAGTTGCGTTCTATCCGCTTCGTGACGACGTGATGGCGAACGCCAGCAAACAGATATTTTCGAAAACGCCGGATGGTTTTGCATTGACCGTGGCGCTCGCCGACCCGAAAAACAATGACCTGAAAACCCTCGATGGCGTGTTGGTGGCGGAAGAAGCCGATAAACGCGCAGTTACTTGGGGGACAACGGTCGCCGGTGGTGGTGCCATCTCGGCGCGCGCGGTTAGCATTTCGGCACCGGTGGTTTATCTCGCTGGCACAAAGGCGTCAAAGTCTAGTAACGACGCCATAATCCAAGCAAAAACGCCTGCAAATCCCCGTCCTGACTTGAGTTTGGCTTTGGCACTATTGCTCGCCCTCCTTGGTGGGCTGGTGCTCAACTTGATGCCTTGTGTGTTTCCTGTGCTGGGCATCAAGGTGATGGGTTTTGTCGAAAACGCGCATGGTGAAAGCCGTTTGTTGCGCCGTCAGGGCGCGGCTTATTTCGTCGGTGTACTGCTTTCCTTCATGGCGCTTGCGGGGTTGATGCTGGCCCTGCGTGGCGCGGGGCAATCGATCGGCTGGGGTTTCCAAATGCAGGAGCCGTTGTTTGTTGGCGCACTCGCAGTGCTGTTTTTTGTGATGGCTCTAAATCTTTCTGGCGTGTTCGAATTTGGCACGTCAATTCAAGCGGTGGCGGGAGACGCCGAACAACGTGCGCAGTCGAATCCGCTGGTGGGCGCACTCATTTCCGGGGTACTCGCAACCGTTGTCGCAACGCCTTGTATGGCCCCCGGTCTTGGTGCCTCGGTTGGCTTTACGCTCAGCCAATCGGCACCAATCGCGCTGCTTGTGTTCGTCGCCATAGCGGTCGGATTGGCGTTACCGGTATCGCTACTCTCGTTTTTCCCCGCGTTACTACGATATTTGCCGAAGCCCGGTGCGTGGATGGATACCTTCAAGCAGGTGATGGCCTTCCCACTCTATGGCACGGTCGTCTGGCTGGTATGGATACTCGGCGCGCAGACGGGCAACGATGGCGTTGCCGCGCTACTGGCGGGCCTCACGGTACTCGCGTTGGCAGGGTGGGTTTATGGACGTATGCAAACGCGAAAACCAGTGGCCGCAGTTGCGGTTGGTCTGGCGCTCGCAGCCGCAGGCTTATGGTTTGCTTGGACGGGAGCCAGTGCTGTTGCACCACCCCCGGAGCCGGCGGCGGGGTCAGCGGCCTCATCCGCGTCGCCATCAGATTGGGTGCCGTTCTCGACAGAAAGAATTGCGGCGCTACGCAACGACGGAAAGTCGGTGTTCGTCGATTTCACCGCGACTTGGTGCATTACCTGTCAGGTTAACAAACGTGTCGCGCTCAATGACGAAGCTGTCGTTGCGCAAATGAAAACACGCAACGTGGTACGAATGAAAGCCGACTGGACCCGAAAGGATCCGGCGATTACCGCGGCGCTCGCGGCGTTTGGGCGCAACGGCGTGCCACTGTACGTGCTCTACCCACCTCGTGGGGAGCCGGTGATTCTGCCGGAGTTGCTTACACCGACGTTAGTGTTGGACGCGATTTCTGCGATGCCATGACGCAGGCCTTGCGGCAGTGAGGCGCTGATTCAGCGCGACTCACTTGGATGGCATCGCTGTATCGGGGTTGGCTGGCTTTTGTTCCTGTGCCCAAGCGCCAAGCTGTTTGCGGAACGCATCTGTCACAGCACGCGCCTCGCCATCATCGCTGATGATATATGGCGTGATGAGAATCACAAGTTCGTTGCGCTTCGTCGAGTCGACCGTTTTGCTAAAGGCCTGCCCAAGAATTGGGATGTCTTTGAGGAAAGGTACGCCGCTACGTGTCTTGTCGACGTTGTTGCTGATGAGACCGCCGAGCACATAGGTCGATCCATGTTTAAGGGTCAGCTTGGTGTCAAGCGAGCTTTTGTTGATTGTCGGCGAGTTGATGCCGCCAGTGGTGTTGTTAGCCACACTACTGACTTCTTGATTGACTTCCATATCCACTTGGTCAGAGGAGTGAATCACCGGCTTGATCTTTAGGATGGTGCCGGTGTTGCGGTATTGCACGGACGAGATGACGCCGGTACCACCAGTGGCAGAGTTGGTTTGTTGGCTGGTCAGAATCGGCACGTCTTGGCCGACTTGGATGCTAGCGGCTTCGCCGTTTCGTGCGATCAAACTCGGATTTGAAAGAACCGTTACCTTGTTATCGCTTGCCAAGGCGTTTAGGACTGCGCGTGGTTGGCCTAGACGATCAAGTTGCGTGATGGCAAACCCTGTGAAACTGCCAAACGAAGTTGCGCTGCCGCCAGTGTTGCCGCCGAGCTGGGTGACATTCAAGCCGCTGTTGTTGAGATTTCGAAAAATCCAGTCGACGCCAAGTGTTAGCGAGTCATCAACAGCGACTTGCGCTACGGTAACTTCAATAAGTACTTGGCGTGAAGCTCGGTCGAGTTCGCGTAGCAAACGCACGATATCAGCGTAGTCGTCGCTTGTTGCCTTAAATAGAATGGTGTTGGTCGCTTTGTCGACGACGACGCCGCCACCCCCGACTGCGGATGGCGCAGGGGTTCCCGTTGCACCAGTCGTGGGCGAAGCAGCCGCTGCTGGTCTCGCGATTCCAGATAGAAGTTGCTGCACGGTTTCGGCGAGTCGGGTGGCATCAGTATTTCTCACCTGATAACTAAAAAAGTTTCGTCCGGTGCTCTTTTCTGCCGGCTTATCGAGGACTTTGGCCCATTCAACGATATGCGCAATAATTTCCTTTGATTGCGCAAACACGATAACGCTATTTACACCAGCAACGGGCAAAAGCGTGATCGGAAATTGAAGGCTGCCGTAACTCGATGTAGTGCCAACCGCATACCCCTCCTGAATGAGGATTTCGGTCAACCGTTTTGCAAGCTCGTCGGCAGACCAGACGGAAGGGGAGATGCGAATTGAGTTTCGCGCTTTAAACATTGGCTGATCCAGCACTTGAATCGCTTCAAGCGCAGCCTGTATGTCTTCGCCATTCCCCGCCATTAAGATTGAGTTCCTCATTGGATCTTCTATGTACTTAATCTTTTCGCCGAACAGCGTCTTGAGGTAACCCATCACATCGTTATGTCGAATGGATTGCAACTCCGCCAACAAGAATACAGGTCGCATTGGCATCGGCGTGTCTGGTAGGGCTCGCCCACGGCGAATTTCGGCCAAGTAACCTGTCGTTGAACCGTCGGGAACAAAACGCGTTAAGCCGCCTAGATCTTGCACGGCAACGCCGTAGCTTTTTAGAAGTAGTCCCGCCACAGACTCAGCTTCTGACGCGGTCAAGGATTTCCCACCGCGCAGTGTCACTAAATCCTTTCGGGCTGAAACAGCAGGATCGATGCTAATGGTCCGCTTGAGCGCAGTTGCATAGACCGCTTGTATGAAAGCTGGTAGCGGAAGTTGATCGAAGTTCAGCGCGATATCGGCTGGCCCGCCGGTTGGTTTTGGCGTCGCTGGAGTTTCTGGTTTGCCAATAGTCACGGGTGGCGACGGGTTTTCCAAGACAAGCGAGCGTTTCGGCTCGGTGCCTACGCCAGCAACGCTTGCGTCTGTTGCCTGAGGGGTCGCCCTGGGTGGCACCTGTAGGGGCGGCGGTATAACCGGATGGGTCGCGCATCCGGCAACGATTCCGGAGAGAATTGCGAGCGCGGTAAATTTTGTTGTTGGCGAGGGAACTTTCATATTCTGTACTCGATTATCGACTACCAAACAATTGGCGGCATTTGTCCATCAATTGGCAGAAAGCGCCGCTTGCCACTGAGTAACACGCAAATCCCGGGTTCGCGCACTTCTGAGATCAAGGTGCCGTCTGGAAATTTGTCACCTGCCTTGAGTTCCTGAATGCGGTCATCACCGAACTGGATAATGACATATCGCTCGGAATGCTTGCCGGTGATTCCGGCGACCCGCCAGCGAGACGCTTTTTCGTCCATGGGATTGGCGTTGTCCGCCGCCGCACCCCACAGTCTACTTTGCACGAGGTCGCGCAGCATACTGGCTGAATTACCGCCTTGCGATCCAATTCGCGGTACGACCCAAGCGTCGTCGGCCCCCGCAGTCCGTTGCGGGCGCACTTCCGGTTGCGGAGCGAGTAACACCACCGCGAGTGCGATGATAACGACTGCGATCAAATACCGCTTCAGCAGGGCGTTCACTTCGGCGCTCCCGGCTGGGCGGGGTTGAGCGGCGACAAGTCCGAGGGCGCGCTAACCGCCTTGATCGCATAACCAACCAGTTCCATATCGGCAGTTGCCGGTTGGCCGACGCTGGCACCCCGAATGCTCAGAGAATCAACGAAGATCGTTGGGGACTTATCAAATTTTTGCCGTGCCGTTGCACCAAGCCATGGGTATAGCGTTGCTGCGCGGAAATCGGTCTGAACTCGGGCGCGTAACTCAATGAGCCCCAATTGACCCGCAGTACCGCCGCCGTCTGTGACTGCCGTGGTGCGAATAGATCGGACCGAAACCCCCGCTTGGGAAAGAGATTGGGAAATGCGTTCCTCAAATGAGGCTTGTGATAGTCCAACGCTACCTTCGCGCCACAACAATGTTTCCAGATCCGCCGCCGCCAATTTTGTTTCCTGAGCGCGCAGCGGCCAGTCCGCTGCCGCAGCAGTCGCGCGCGCACGTGCTATTTTTGCCTCCATCACTTCCCAACTGCCGCGCTCGGCAACAACGAATTCCTTTAGCAGCAAAATCCCGTACAACCAAAAAATGCCAAACAGGAAGTAAACCCCAACTCTCAGACGGGTATTCGTGCGCAATTCGTTGCGGACCGAGATGATTGCGTTGTGCAAGCTGGGGTTGGTCATCTAGGCCACCAGCTGCTGCCTAGTGAGTGCGACTGGCGGGATCGCCGCCTCACACATTTTGTCAAAGGGCAACCCAAACACCGGCGCGGTCGCGCAAGCGCGTTTGGCCGGTATGACGTTGGGTGTCGGTGACTGTACAGGCACAATTGGGGCGGGGGCGATGTTGCTGGCTGGAATAAGCCTCAGCGTTACGTTGATCCTTGAGCCGTCGAGCCTGGCTTCAACGTCGCGGAATGTTTGGACACGTTCCAGAGCCTTGACCAACGTGGAGGCGGCTGGGGGTGTGCCGACTGTCGCTATCAGGGAAAACTTCAACAGCGTTGGACGCACCTCCCAGTCGGTAAGCTGTAACGAGTTGGGAGCAGCATTCTGCATCACAATGTCGTTTATCAGGGCAAATAGTTGCAGATGGTCAACCGTGTCGAGCAGCTCGGCTAGTTTCTTGGCCCGATCTTGGGTTCCAAGTGCGGCTTCACGCGAGCTCAATACGGAGTCCAGATCTTTCTCGGTCTGCCGCAGGCGTTCGCTAGTATCGAACTTGGCGGCGTAGGTGAGGCGCAGCTGATTGGCGTACCAAATGGTGGGAATGGTGAGTGCCAGTGCAACTATCCAAATGCCGATTGCCTCGTTCGTTGAAAAACTTGTCACTTCCCTGTCTGCCGGATAACCAACAGGCTGGCTGCGCCAGGATTCTGTTTTTGGCGCTGGGTCCCCTAGTACCGCCGACGCGTCAACACCGGCACCGCGCAAAAAGTTCTGCCATTGAGACGCGGTGGGCAACTCGGGCCACCATTGTTCTGCGAGTGTGCTGCCTCCGCCGGTAACGCTGCCTGTGTAACCGTCCAGCGCCGCGAGTAACTGTGCCGAAGCCGTGTTTTCCCGTTTGTCTAGGGCGGCTTCTAACCGAAGTGCAGATTCCGGTATCACACGCATGGCGTCCCTTTGAACGCCTGCTTGCGCCATTACGTCGGCGACCATTGCCCCATCCCAGGCGCAGAGTTTGGCACCGCGGTCGTTTGGGATGATGTAGTGCGCAGTCTCGGTGAAAGGTGACCAGCCTGCTATTGCGAGTCGAATCGCCTGCTCGCGTTTGGCTGCGGGGACGTTGGCCAAGTCGAGGATACGCACGGTGTAACAGCCGCGCGATAACAGCCAGATGTTATCGCCGGAGGAGGCATCCTCAACCGACGAAATACCGTCAGGGCGCTCCAACCCCCGGCGCGTTTGGCGAAAACTCCTCTCTAAGTTGAACAGCCTTTCTCCCCGCAGACTATCGGGGAGTAACCGCCTCAACCAGCCACTTGGGGGCCGCTGATTCAACAGCTTGGATCGCGTTGCGTTGGTCATTCCTAGAGACAGTAGTTGACGGTTTTTGTGGCGTTACTTCTGTGGAGACGCTCGAATAGGGCTGTTTCGCTAGCGCGCGCTGAAACTCATCAGAACCGTTTGACTTGAGTGCTGCTGCCGGACCTCTGAAACACTCCTTGAGGCGAGTCGGTCGATCGCGTGCGGCAGGGGTAATCGCCAACTGGCATTCTAGCAGGAACGGCAGGTCTAACTTACGCAAAACCACTCTCAGCTCGTTGGCTCCCACAAGGCCCAAATAGTCTGTGTCAATTGGGCCATTGGTGAACGGAACCAGTTGGGCAAGCGATGTAAACGCCTGCGCTCGACGCTGATCCAGAAGCGCGGGTATGCGCGCTGGGTCTATGCCCGGCACAGAGGCCAACACAGCTGCAGGCGCGGAGTTTAGGTTTAGTCCGAAGTGGCGCGCGGTCGAGAATAGATCGATAAACTGGGTTTGAATGCCAGGTTGGGAAGATTGATCCGCCGCTACAAACCTGTCGAGAATATCGCTCCAACCGAGCACGTCCCGCAGCTGTTGGCGCGAACGCAGGAAGTCATTGCTGGGCGGGGGGCGATTGACCCGCGCGTAGTCTTGTGCCTCAGCGCCGTTTAAGCGCCGAAGGTTGTCGGGGTCAATGTAGTCGAGCAGCGCGTCAGCCAGCCTTGCGTGTTCCTCAGCGCGCACGCCGATAGAAGTGAAAAATCGCGCGATAGTCCTTTCATCGAGTGTATTTATCGCCAGCAGTCCTCTCTCGTCTTGCACATTCAGGACGAGGCCCTTCGAGATTGTGTACTGCCGTCCGTCGGTTGCCAGAACCGCGCCGCCGAATGCGAGCCCGCCTTCCTCGCGGATACCCGTTGCCGCCGCGAACAGTAAGGTCTCACGCAACAGAAAAGCTTCGCGCTCGGCCTCTGCCCAAGTCTGCATTTGCCCGGCGTTGATGCGCAATTTGTCCACTTGCGAAGCGAAGTAGGCTGCCCCGAGGCTAATGATGGTAATCGCCACCAAGGTTGCGATCAGGACGAACCCGGTCGAAGGCGGGCGGCATGAGTGCCGACGTAGCCACGGCCCGGGGGGTACCGTCGCCTTCATGCGCAGTTCGCCGCCGAGCCTAACTGCGTTGGCATTGTGCGTTTTGCTTTCTGAGCAGCTTAAGGCGTTATGATTAAGTCCATGCATAATCGTGAATCATACTAGAGTCGAATATTCACGGCAGTGGAACCCGATATACCCTTGAAGATCGTGCTACACCGGTCCTTGTCCCTCTTGTTTCCGTCGTCTTTTCAATTGGCGCGGATGCCCCGTGTTCGTCGCAGCGGACTGGCTTCAGTGCGCCAGTCTGGCTTCACCTTGCTGGAGATACTCACCGCGATGGCCCTCTTCTTTATGGTGACGGGCATTCTAGTTTCGGGCGTTGCGCAGGCCATCCGCCTTGCCGAAGTCGGCTCAACTGAGTCCGCCAATGCCCGCGATCAGGCGATGCGACTTGCTTGGTTCCGCGAAACCATCGGTCTCTCGGTGCTCCCACCGCCTAGTTCCCAGCAAGATCCGCCACCGCCGCTCGTGGGGGACGCGAGAAATGTCGAAGGGCTTTCAATCAATGTACCGAACGCAAAGACGCATGGTCCGACGAAGTACAAATTCGACATTGTGTTTAGCCCGGAGAGTGGCGAGAGTCAGCTCCGACTAGAGTCGCGGGAAAATGTGTCCAACTTGTTGAAAGGCATGGCATCGTCTGGAGTTCTCGCTTCGTGGCGCGGCAGCGAAGGGCGATTCTTCTTTCTTGATGAGAACAACAACTGGCAGGAGCGCTGGCCCGTTGCAAGCCCAGGGTCAAATCGCTCTTTGAAGAACGCGTCGCCGACATCCCCACTTCCAAAAGCCATTGAACTAAGGTACGCGTCGCCTGGTAAAAGTGTCGTTGTGGCGCTTCAGGACCGGTCTATCCCTCCCCCATCGTTGGCGGAGTTGTGGAAATGAACGGGCGCGCCCTACCGATTCTTCCCGTGGGTGTGCTCTTGTTGCTTCTTGCGCTCACTTTTTGGTTATCCCACTACGTCACCAACGAAGGCGCCAGCACTCGAGAGCTCGGGCGCAATGATCCCGACGTGGTGGTAGAGCGATTTGTCGCCAGAAAGTTGTCCCCCGTCGGCGACGTACAATATGTATTGACCGCCGAGACAATGACGCATTTTCCGGTCGAAGATGCGTCCAAGCTCGACAAGGTGGTGTTTACTGCGATGACGCCGGGTCAGCCGCAGCTAGTCGCCAAATCGCCGACCGCCAGACTGATATCCGGTGGCAATGAGGTAATGATGGAGGGTGGCGTGGTGATCGATTCGAGCCCATTTGGCAACACGCCTGCAATGAAACTTCGCACTCCGCGTCTGACGGTGCTGCCCGAAAAAAACACAGCGTCTTCAAACGAAGGGGTTGTGATAGAGAGCTCACAGGGCGTAATGAATGCGGCGAGTTTTGAGCTCAATAGCCTTACCAAAACGTTGCGCATGGAAAAAATGCGTGCAACGCTTACCAACGGGAAGTGATATGTCGATGAGATATCTCGAACAAAAATTGAACGTTTATTTGTGGCACCCCTTGGCCATACTGGTCGCGGCATTTTTTCTTGTACCACTTGGGGCTGTAGCCGAAAAGGCCGATCGATCCGAGCCCATCAAGATTGAGGCGGCGAGCAATGTATTGGATCAGTCTACCAATGTTCTGGTGCTTGAAGGCGAAGTCGTCCTGGAGCAGGGAACCATGCGTATCACTGCCGAGCGCATGCGCCTCAAACGCGACGCACAGGGTAAAGTTTTTGCCGAGTTGTTCGGCAAGGTCGGCGGCCAAATTACGTTCCGCGAGAAACGCGAGGGCTACAGCGACTATATGGAAGGGGTTGCAGATCGTGCCGAGTTCGATGATAGGGCCAACACCCTGAAGCTCTTTTCGCGGGCGCGCTTGAAGAATGGCACGGACGAGTTAACCGGCGAGTACATCTACTACAACTCATTGACCGATGTGATACAGGCGTTCGGTAGGGTGCCCGATGGAAAGGCGGATCCGAAAGCGACGATCGCTACCGGCAACAATCGGGTGCAAATGACCATTCAACCAAGGCAAGAGCCCTCCAAGGATGCAGCGCGCGGCAATGTCCCGTCGGCTGCGCCAGCGCCGGCGACGCCAGCGAAGAAGTAGGCATGGATGCCGCGCGTGACTCTTTTCCAACCGAGCTTGACGCCGACCGGCGCATGGAGCCGGAAGTTAGTGTGCTTCGGGCCCGGCACTTGCGCAAGGCGTACAAGAAGCGAGTAGTGGTGCACGACGTCTCGCTGGAAGTGAAGAGCGGCGAGGTGGTGGGCCTACTGGGCCCAAACGGCGCGGGAAAAACCACCTGTTTCTACATGATTGTGGGACTCGTTCCTGCTGATGGGGGCGAAATTCAGCTGGACCAACACGTCATGACTGCTCTGCCCATCTATCAGCGCTCGCGGTTGGGGGTGGCGTATCTTCCCCAAGAAGCGTCGATTTTTCGCAAGCTCAGTGTTTCTGAGAATATTCAGGCTGTCTTGGAGCTGCGTGGTTTGAGTAGCGAAGAAATGGCAAAAAAGCGTGATGCGTTGATGGACGAGTTGCACATTAGTCATCTGCGCAACAACCCGGCCGTCAGTCTATCGGGAGGCGAACGACGCCGGGTCGAAATCGCACGTGCGCTCGCAGTGGATCCGCGTTTTGTATTGCTCGACGAGCCGTTTGCTGGTGTTGACCCAATCGCGGTTATTGATATTCAAGAAATCATCAAGTTTCTCAAGAAGCGAGGTATCGGTGTGCTAATTACCGACCACAATGTTCGCGAGACGCTCGGCATCTGTGACCACGCCTACATCATCAATCAGGGCCGCGTCCTGGCAACGGGCAAACCTGAAGAGATTGTCGCCGACGAAACTGTGCGCAAGGTTTACTTGGGCGAGAATTTCCGGCTCTAACCCTGATCATGAAGGCATCGCTCCAACTCAAGCTTTCACAACATCTTGCGCTTACGCCCCAGCTACAGCAGTCCATCAAACTGTTGCAGCTGTCGACCGCAGACATGAATCAGGAGTTAGAAAAGTTCTTGCTCGAAAATCCGTTGCTTGAGCGCGAGGACCACGAGTCGCGTGAGGCAGATTTAGCGGCGAGTGATGCCGCCGGTGATCGCCTGCCCGAGGCCGCCTCAATCGGTGCCGATAGCGACCAAGACTACGCATCGGGCCAGCTGTCGGCAACCCCAGGGGAGAACGAATCCTCTGAAAGGCGAGAATTGGAATTTGATGGTAGTGAATTCGGTGCGATCGGTGGTTTTGAAAGCATGGGTGGATCGGGTGCGGCCACTAACGGCGACGATGATGGTGATCGTCTAGATCGCGATGAATACGGCGCTGCGGCTGAGTCTTCGATATCGCTGCAGCAACACCTGTTGGCGCAACTGGGCTTGATGCCGTTGTCGATGCGCGACCAGCAAATGGCGGCGTTCATCATTGGGCACCTCGACGATGACGGCTACCTCGCCTATGAGCTGGACGAAATGGTGCGGATGCTTGCCGCCTCCGGTGATGGATTGTTTGCCGAGATTGGCGACGATGACGTTGAAGAAATGCTGCGCAGCGAACTCAATGTTGCATTGAGTTATATCCAGCATCTGGAGCCACCTGGTGTGGGAGCCCGCTCACTATCCGAATGTTTGCGCCTGCAGCTAGATCAGTTGCCGCCAGCAACGCCTCATTTGACGGATGCAAAGGCGTTGGTGACGGAGCATCTGGCCGCGCTTGCGCAGCGCGATTTTGCCAAACTCAAGCGGGTTCTTCGTTTATCCGACGACGAGCTGCGCGCAACACGTGCCTTGATCGTGGCGCTGGAGCCGAAGCCCGGTCGCAGATTTGGTCAGGGTGACACAAGGTTTGTGATCCCGGATGTCGTTGTCAAGAAACTCCGTGGTAAGTGGCGTGCGATGTTGAATCAAGCAGCCGTGCCAAGGCTGCGGGTAAATCAGCTCTATGCCGACCTGCTGTACAAAAGCCGGGACACAAAAGGCAAGAATCTTGCTAGTCAGTTGCAAGAAGCGCGTTGGCTGATCAAAAATATTCAGCAGCGTTTCGAGACCATCTTGAAGGTCACCGAAGCGATTGTCGAAAATCAGCGCCACTTTTTTGACCATGGTGAAGTGGCCATGCGTCCGTTAGTGTTGCGTGAGATTGCGGACCAGGTAGGGCTACATGAATCCACGGTTTCGCGAGTAACCACACAAAAGTACATGCTCACTCCGCGAGGCATATTTGAGCTTAAGTACTTTTTTGGTTCGAGTGTGGCAACTGAGGCGGGTGGCGCGTGTTCGGCGACGGCAATTCGAGCGCTAATCAAGCAGCTGGTGGAGGCTGAAGATCAACGTAAGCCCTTGTCGGATAACAAGATTGCCGATTTACTGTCGAACCAAGGCATTTTGGTTGCCCGTCGAACCATTGCCAAATATCGCGAGTCACTGCAAATCCAGCCTGCGAGTTTGCGAAAATCAATATAGTCGGCGTCGGTTTTCTGCGTCGCCGATTAGCGCGGCAATAGCCCACCTTTTTCGAGTTGCACCCTTTGCAGAATGGGCGTATCTTGACTCTATTGAGAATGTTTTGCGTCCCTGAGCGGGGACGGATTAACCGGACACATGGTGTGTCCATTTGAAAGGAGAGCGGCATATGAACTTGCACATGACAGGTCATCACCTCGAAATCACCCCATCAATGCGTGATTACGTGGCCTCCAAGATGACCCGAATAAATCGCCACTTCGACCATGTGATTGATGTGAACATGATACTGACCGTTGAAAAACTACGACAGAAAATCGAGGCGAATGTGCACCTTTCCGGCAAGGACATTTTTGTGGAATCTGCCGATGCCGATATGTACGCCGCAATTGATTTGTTGGTGGATAAATTAGACCGTCAAATCGTCAAGCACAAAGAAAAAATCAAGAGCAAACATATTTCTGAAGCGCCAAAGCGGACGCTCCTGGATTCCTGATTTCGGTTGCAACTTGCAGTGAACCAATGCCGTCCGATTGGCCCGCTCACGCGGTAAATCGGGCGGTTTGTGTTTTGGCGCACGAGATCGACATTAGTGCTCCCATCGCGCAATCATGTCAGATATGCAAAATTTTTCGTGAGCACGCTTGCCTGACTGACGAGGCGTAGAATGCCGCATCAGAATTTCTAAGCCCGCAATATGCCAGTCGCATCATTTGCCAAATCTTTACCGGTAGCCCACGTCCTGCTGGATCTAGAAGTCTCAAGTAAGAAACGCTTGTTTGAGCAGATTGGTCTGCTGTTCGAGAATGAAAACAAGATCGCCCGATCAGCGGTGTTCGACGCGCTATTCGCCCGCGAAAAGCTCGGATCCACCGGCTTGGGACACGGCGTTGCCATTCCTCATGGGCGCATCAAGAATCTGCGCGAGACCGTGGCGGTGTTCATCCGTACCAAGGAAGGCGTGCCGTTTGAGTCCCCCGATGGCGAAGCCGTACGGCTTGTGTTTGCGATGCTCGTGCCGGAGCACGCCACCGAACAGCACCTGAATCTGCTGTCGGAACTGGCGCAGGTCTTTAGCGACGAGAATCTGCGTGATGCGCTGTTGGCCGAGCGCGACAATGTACGCGCGCACGACATGTTGATTTACGGCTCGACATCCGGCTCGACAAATGCCGCAGCTCAGCGTTCAGCGGCTGTTTGACGACCGTCGCGACAAGCTCTCGCTAACCTGGGTTGGCGGGCAGCGAGGCGCATCGCGCGTGCTCAATCATGAGGCGCTGAATCGTCCCGGGGTGGGCCTGGTCGGGCATTTGAACCTAGTTCATCCGATTTTAATTCAGGCGCTTGGCATCTCGGATATCGAGTATCTGGAAAACCTCGACGAGGCGCATCGTGCGGCGAGCCTTGAGGCACTTTGTACCAACGAAACGATGGCCATCTTTCTATGTGATGGTGTGGATGCGCCGAAGTTTCTGATCGAGGCCGCAGATCGTTACAGCACGCCACTATTTTTGTCGCTAAAAAAGAGTCGCACTTTTGTCAATTTGTTGCGCCCCTATTTGCAGCGCGAGTTGTCCGAGATCACCACTTCGCACGGTGTGTTTTTGGACGTACTCGGCTTTGGCATTCTGATTACAGGCGATTCACAAATCGGCAAAAGCGAACTTGCGCTGGAACTGATTTCGCGTGGTGCCGGACTCGTAGCCGACGATGCGGTCGAGCTTTATCAGGTGGGACCCGAGACCATTCAAGGTCGCTGCCCGCCGTTGTTGCGCGATTTTTTGGAGGTACGCGGAATTGGTGTGTTGAATATCCGCGCCATTTTTGGTGAAACAGCAGTACGACCTCGCAAGACATTGCGGCTCATTGTCCACTTGGAGAGGCCAACTAAAGAGTATTTTGCCGGGCTTGATCGGCTACAGACCAAGTCCAGCACAACGACCATCCTCGGTGTAGAGACTCCCACAGTCACACTTGCAGTTGTTGCCGGCCGTAACCTCGCGGTACTGGTGGAGGCTGCGGTGCGACACTACATTTTGCAAACCCGTGGCTACGATTCGACCAAGGATTTCCTCGATCGACACGAAGCCGCGATGCGCGAGCAAATGGGTGAATCCCCGCCACCGGCATCTTCGCGTGGTTCAGACAAGACGCGGGCTCCCGTTAACACCAGCTTCGACCCTAATGCCACCGCATCCTTTGATGCATATACGCCAGAGTAGCGTGGTGCGGTGAAATGAAACTCGTGCTCGTCAGTGGTTATTCGGGTTCTGGCAAAAGTGTGGCGCTAAAAGCGCTTGAAGACGCAGGTTACTTTGCGGTCGATAACCTACCCGCCGCCATGGTCGAAGGACTGCTGCGCGAGCTGGCAGGAGTCAAGCAGATCGCAGTAGCCATCGATATCCGTGCCGGCGAGTCGGTCGGCGCGTTACCGGCATTGGTTAGCGGGCTTCGAGATCGTGGTGTCGATTGCCGGCTGCTGTTTGTTGAGGCGAGTGACGAAGCGATCGCACGACGTTTTGCCGAGACGCGGCGTCCGCATCCTCTCGCCGAGCGGGTTTCGGGCGGAGTGCAAGCATGTATCGGTGAAGAGCGGCGGTTGCTGGCAGATATCGCCGAGCTTGGCCACCGCATGGATACTTCCGGCGTGAACGCCAACCGCTTGCGTGACTGGATCAAGGATTGGCTACAGCTTGATCGGAGTCGTATCTCTTTGACGCTGCAATCGTTTGGTTTCAAACACGGTATTCCCCTAGATGCCGACATGGTGTTTGATGTGCGTTTCCTGCCGAATCCCTACTACGACACCACACTACGACCGCTAACCGGCAGGGATGAGCCGGTAAAGAAATTTCTCCAAGCCGATGCCGACGTTGCCAAGTTCATCGACGATGTCGCGAGATTCCTTGATCGTTGGCTGCCGTCGTTTGTGCGCGATCACCGTGCCGCGGTGACGGTTGCAATCGGCTGCACTGGCGGGCAGCATCGGTCGGTGTACATCAGCGAGCAGCTCGCGGCCCGCTTCCGCGAGAAACAACAAGTGTTGGTTCGCCACCGGGATATCCATTAAATGGGAACTTCTAAGAACCGTCGCGAGCGGGTGAAGTTGGCAGTGAGGAGCGGACACGTACACAGTGTACGGCGAGCACCGGAACTGACAGATTCGCCCGCGCAGTAGGTTTATAGAAGTTCCCAAATGGAAGAACTCGCCTATTGGCGGGTATTTCAGAGCAAAAAGCCGTGGAAGTGCCCGTGGACGCTGGAGTTTAATCTGGGGGAATGGCGGTCTAAAGATTCAAGTGCAACACCCCATATATGACTATTTGGAGGTGTTGATGGAAGCTGAGACGGAGAAAACGTATTGTCATTTGGATCAAGTTGAGCGGGAACGGATTGGGCTGGGACTGCTTGGCGGGGAGAG
>JADCIX010000077.1 GCA_020247545.1 Rhodocyclaceae bacterium
TGGCCAACCCTTCAGACCACTCCTAGCGAAAAGACCAAACACCAGCAACGACGGGCATCTTCGGACAGTTTTGCGACAAACCGTCCATCTGAAGGTGACTTTGGTGTGTTGATGTTGATGGGCCTTGGCGCACACTGATGCGACGACCACCGTTAATGACAGACCTACTGCGCGACGGGTAAATCGCTTGGACGTTCGGCGGCATTGGCAGGTATCGGTTCATACACGCTAGTTGGAGTGTCTCCGAACCAGACTAAAGACTACAGCCGCATCCACGCCTACGACAGCTTGGGGCGCCCGAGCCTCACCACCCAGTACCTGACCGACGGGGCCTACACCCATGCCACCGATTACGACGCCTGGGGCAGGGTGATTTCAGAGACCTACCAGCGTGGCAACGATGACGCCAAAATCTTCCAGGCACGCTACAACGCTTACGGATACCTGGCGCAATGGCAGCGTGCAGCCACGACCACACCGACGGCCATCCCCGCGATTGTGCTCTGGCGTCTCACCGAACAAAGCGCCGCACAACAGCCCGTCGTCTCGCGGTTCGGCAATAACCTGACCGAAATCCGCGACTACGACACCCGCGCCAACCGCTTACGCCAGCTCATCGTGCGTAACGTCGCGCTGACCAATCTGGTGAACGACTCCTACAGCTTTGACGCCATTGGCAACGTCATGACCCGCAACGTCGTCTGGGACACCGGCAGCTTTGCCGAAAACTTCACCTACGACACCCTCAACCGCATCAAGACCAGCCAAGTCACGGGCCAAGCGTTGCAGAGCTTTGAATACGACGCCACTGGCAACATGACCAGAAAGACCGGTGTGGGTGGCGGCACCGCCAGCACCATGGTCTATCCGGCGCAAGGCCCCACGGCCATTCGTCCGCACGCCATCACCAGTGTGACGGGCGGAACCTTCGGCACCGGCACCTACACCTATGACGCCAACGGCAACCTGGCCACCGCCCCCAATGGCCGCACCGCGACGTGGACGAGCTTTGACATGCCGCTGACGCTCACCAAAGGCAGCAACACCGCTACCTTTACCTATGGGCCGGAGCATCAGCGTACCAAGCAGGTGAGAAGCGGCAACACCACCGTGACCTACGCCGGGGCGATGGAAGTCGAGACCAATACCAGCACCAACACCCGCACCATCAAGACCTACTGGCCGATGGGCATTGGCGTGGAGATTGACCGGCCAGCCACGGGTAGCCCGGCAGTCACCCCGCCGACACAACTGAACTGGCTGCACAAAGACCGGCTGGGCTCACCGATTGCCATCAGTGGCGAGACCGGGACACTGCGAGAGCGGCTGGCCTACGACGCGTGGGGTAAACGGCGCACCACCAACGGTGCCGCCACCGGTACCCCGGCCACGCCGACGCCAGACACCATTGATGGGGTGGTGGATAACCGTGGCTTCACCGGGCACGAGATGCTCGATCAGCTAGACCTCGTGCACATGAACGGGCGCATCTACGACCCGCTGATTGGCCGATTCTTGAGTGCGGACCCCATCCTGCAAGACCCCATGAATGGCCAAAGCTATAACCGCTATTCATATGTGATGAATAACCCGACGAATTTGACGGATCCGACGGGGTTTTGTGCCAATTCGACTGAGTCCCGCATCTGCGCGAGCACGTTCGAGAAAGCTGAAAAAACAATAGCATCCGGGACTTACGTCATGAACAACGTCGACGGGTCGCGGACAGCATTTGTTGGCGGCAAAGTGGCAATGAAGACCGACGGTAAGGGCACTGTGTTGTTCGACGCAAAAGCCCCTCAAGCGGCCTCAACCGCAGTACCACCGCAGGCGTCTAACGACATCACTTCAGTGCCACGGTCCGCACCAATTAGTTTTGGCTTTCAAGGCAAGATACAAGAAAAAATTGACAAATTTGTAGAAGGTGATCAGTCTTCAGTGCCGCGACGCGCGGTAGGCGCAGCAGCAACGGCCGTGAATCGGGTTATAGTCGCTGACGATCCGCTTGATGTTGCAATTATTGTCGCCGGGCCTGTTGCAAAGGTGATGAGTAAGGCGGCACAAGGGGCGGAGAAACTTTATCACTACGCGCCGAGCAAGTATGCCGACAGCATAGCAGAGAACGGTTTAAGGCCAGGTTCGTCCGGCAAGGTATTCACAACGCCAAACGGTTCGATGAGTCCGCTTCAAGCTCAGATTGACTTGGCTTTGCCACCGACAGGAGCCCGCAATGCGCTTTTTGAAATCGACGTCGGCAGGCTTCGACAGATGGGCGTAAATGTCCCGGGCGCTACGCAGGTACGACGTGACTTTGGTATGCCGGGTGGGGGCAAAGAGGTTGTGTTTGATACCTTGATTCCTGCAGATGCGTTACGGAGAGTGCGATGAGTGCGAATCCTGTCCTAGATCAATTGAACTCGCAAGTAGCAGCGTTCCCTACAAGGGCCTCCGGCGAAGAACTCTACGACTACGTGGGTAGATTCGCGGCGCGCTTTTCGAGTTCGGATCGCGACGCGCTCGCCGCGGCAATGACCGATTGGCTGATATTGAGGAATGAACCAAAAACCATGCTTGCCGTTCAGATCACTTCGGATTTGCAACTTGTGGAGGTAAGGCCGGAACTCGAAGCGCTTCTGATGGAGATTCGGGAGGGTCGAGTCTTTTTGCCCTTCTACGCGAAGCCAATTGAGGCCGCGCTACTAAGCCTTCAAATAACAAGGGGTCATGGGGTCACGTAGTAATCGAATTAAAGGGGCCACCCATTAGCTGGCCCGTGTCAAGTAGGCGAACGAATTTCTCGCTGTTGATGCGATCAGGTTGAATATAAGGTTCCAGGCTCGAATTAAATTTCCCCCGCATCAAATTCATCCTGCTTCCACCAGCACGAATGCCTGAAACCCGGTACCCGTGCTTGCGTTTCACGAATTTTCTGCGCCGATTAGTTTTTGACCTAGGGTCAATTTGGCGTCGGCCACAACACCCATGAGCATCTATAACCATTACCTGAACAATAGGGGGCACGTCACGCGTAATTCCGATATCCTAGGCGCACGTCTGGAATGTTCAGGGCGGGGCAGCTGTGCGCCTTCCGTACCCAAGACCAGCGATTCTTGAAAATGCTGCGCGTTAATTAAAGGGGCCAGGCTCGATTTATTTCCGTGCTAGGGCGAATAATTGGGGACAGACCACGATTATTTTCTGCAATCCTGTCTTTTCTCACACCTTTGGAACGTCCCAGAATAATCGTGGTCTGTCCCCAATGCTGTTCACTTAGTGAAATTAGGTGTAATCTCTCTCAGTCGATTTTGCGCAGAGAGGATCAGCCATGGCAGGCAAAGCAGCGACCTTACCGATTGGCATCAGGCTTGCCGACTATTTGAGCACTGGACTTTTGGCAA
>JADCIX010000078.1 GCA_020247545.1 Rhodocyclaceae bacterium
AGATGGTGATGCCTGGTGACAACGTCAAGATTGTGGTGCAGTTGATTGCGCCGATTGCGATGGAGGAAGGTCTGCGCTTTGCGATTCGCGAAGGCGGCCGTACCGTGGGAGCAGGCGTCGTCTCAAAAGTATTGAAGTAAACAAGTAGCGCCGGAAGAAGCTCCATAGGGTGGTCGGCTTGTATTGCGGCTTCCCTCGGTTCTGAACCTTCCGAAAGAATTAACCAAGTAACGGCTGCCCTTGAAGCGGCCTAAAGGAAACGAGATGGCAACAGCACAACTCGCCAAACAGAAAATTCGCATTCGTTTGAAGGCGTTTGACTATCGGTTGATCGACCAGTCGGCACTAGAGATCGTAGAAACCGCGAAGCGTACCGGCGCGGTCGTAAAGGGACCGGTGCCTCTACCAACCAAAATTGAGCGTTTTGATCTTCTGCGTTCACCGCACGTCAATAAGACATCGCGCGATCAAATGGAAATTCGTACCCACTTGCGGTTGATGGATATCATCGACCCTACGGATAAGACCGTCGACGCATTGATGAAGCTAGACCTTCCGGCAGGCGTGGACGTAGAGATTAAGTTGTAATAGCGTAAGTATTTGATTTATTGAGATGGGGCGATTATAATTTTGCGTCTTTGGCTTGCATCGATCCGCAGAGGTCAACAAGCTAGTAGCAAGTAAACAACCCGTTCGCCAATTGTAGCGGACACCCTGTAACACCTTTGTTTTCAAGGTGGAACGGGGCTAATCACAAAAGGAATGAAGATGAGCTTAGGTCTCGTCGGCCGGAAGGTCGGCATGACTCGCATCTTCGCGGATGATGGTACAGCCATCCCCGTGACAGTGCTTGATGTGTCGAATAACCGAGTCACACAGTTAAAAACCCCTGAAAATGATGGGTACGCAGGTGTCCAGGTCGCCTTTGGAACCCGTCGTGCGTCACGCGTCGCAAAAGCGCAAGCTGGCCACTATGCCAAGGCAGGTGTTGAAGCCGGTTCGGTCGTAAAGGAATTCGCCGTTACCCCGGAAAAGCTTGCCGAGTTAAAGGTTGGCGAAGTGCTCTCAGTGGAAATGTTTGCGGTCGGCCAAAAGGTTGACGTGTCAGGCACAACATTGGGTAAAGGCTTCTCGGGCGTTATCAAGCGTCATAATTTTTCGTCTAACCGTGCCTCCCACGGTAACTCGAAGTCTCACAACGTTCCAGGCTCAATCGGCATGGCGCAGGATCCAGGCCGCGTGTTCCCAGGTAAGCGCATGGCGGGGCACTTGGGTGATGTGTCATCGACGATGCCTATGCTCGAAGTCGCACGTGTTGATGTAGCGCGGTCGCTGATTTTGGTAAAGGGTGCCGTGCCTGGTGCGAAAAATGGCACCATCGTCGTTCGCCCTGCTGCGAAAGCTCCGATGACAAAGGGGGCGAAATGATGGAACTAAAGCTTATCAATGACAAGGGTGCCTCTGAGGGTACCGTTGCAGCGTCGGCAGAACTGTTTGGCCGCGATTACAACGAAGCGCTTGTCCACCAAGTGGTAACTGCATTCCAGGCAAACGCACGCTCGGGTAACCGCGCACAAAAAGGTCGTAGCGACGTTCAGAAATCGACAAAGAAGCCATGGCGCCAAAAGGGTACCGGACGCGCGCGTGCTGGTATGGCGTCTTCGCCTCTGTGGCGTGGCGGCGGCAAGATTTTCCCGAATTCGCCTGACGAGAATTTTTCGCAGAAGGTAAATCGCAAGATGTACCGCGCGGGTATTGCCGCGATTCTGTCGCAACTCGTTCGCGAAAATCGTTTGTCCGTTGTCGAAGATATTCAACTGGACGCGCCAAAGACCAAGGGTTTGGTATCAAAGTTAAAGGGAATGGGGCTGGAACAGGTATTGATCATTACCGATAACTTCAACGAAAACCTCTATCTGTCGTCGCGCAATCTTGAGAACGTGATGGTGCTCGAGGCTAAACACGCCGATCCAGTCAGCCTTGTTCGTTTCGCGAATGTGGTGTTGACCAAGGCGGCGGTCAAACAATTTGAAGAGGTGCTCGCATGAATGCCGAACGTCTGCTGACGGTCGTGTTGCGACCCGTCATTTCCGAGAAAGCCACCATGGTGGCTGACAAGCAAAAGCAGGTGGTTTTTGAAGTCCTGCAGAGCGCAACCAAGGCCGAAGTGAAGGCTGCAGTTGAGCTCCTGTTTAAAGATCAAAAAATTGAAGTGGCTAGCGTGAATATCGTTAACCAAAAAGGCAAAGCAAAGCGCCACGGACGTTTTGAAGGCCGTCGTAATCACGTCAAAAAAGCTTATGTTTGCTTGACGGGCAATGGCGACATCCAGTTTACGGAAGGGGCGGTGTAATGGCTCTCGTTAAAACAAAACCGACCTCGCCTGGCCGCCGTAGCATGATGAAGGTGGTCAATGCTGATCTGCATAAAGGTGCGCCGCATGCAGCGTTGCTGGAACCGCAGTCGAAAAATGCAGGTCGTAATCACCACGGCCACATCACGACCCGTCACCAAGGTGGCGGTCACAAGCAACACTACCGCATCATCGACTTCAAGCGTAACGACAAAGACGGTATCGTTGCGAAAGTTGAGCGCCTTGAATACGATCCAAATCGTAGCGCAAACATTGTTCTGCTTTGTTATGCAGACGGCGAACGTCGTTACATGATTGCGCCGAAAGGCGTCGAAGTTGGCCAACAAGTTGTTTCTGGACAAGACGCGCCAATCAAGGTCGGTAACTGCTTGCCGATCCGTAACATCCCGGTTGGTTCGACGATTCACTGTATCGAGTTGCTACCAGGAAAGGGTGCCCAGCTGGCGCGCTCCGCCGGTGCTTCGGTACAACTGCTGGCGCGCGAGGGGTTGTACGCACAGCTTCGTATGCGCTCCGGCGAGATTCGCAAGGTTCATGTCGACTGCAGAGCGACCATTGGTGAAGTTGGTAATGGTGAGCACGCACTTCGTGTAATCGGCAAGGCCGGTGCAAATCGCTGGCGCGGCTGGCGTCCTACAGTTCGTGGCATCTGTATGAACCCCGTGGATCACCCGCACGGTGGTCGTTCCAACGGCGGTGGTCATCCGCGTACGCCGTGGGGCCAAGCTACCAAGGGTCTTAAGACCCGTACTAACAAGCGCACACAGAACATGATTGTTCGCGATCGTCGGAAAGGTTAATTGCCATGGCACGTTCCATCAAGAAGGGCCCGTTTGTAGACGGGCACTTGGCAGCAAAGGTTGAAAAGGCCGCTGCCATTAAAGACCGCAAGCCAATCAAAACTTGGTCGCGCCGTTCCACCATCCTGCCGGATTTTGTTGGTTTGACCATCGCAGTTCACAACGGGAAGCAACACATTCCGGTGTTTGTTAGCGAAAACATGGTTGGCCACAAGTTGGGCGAATTCGCCTTGACCCGTACCTTCAAAGGCCATCCAGCCGATAAGAAGGCTGCGGCGGCTGGCAAGAAATAAGGAGCGATACTAATGAACGTATCCGCTAATCTTTGGGGCGTACGCCTCTCCGCGCAAAAAGGTCGTTTGGTTGCTGACCTCATCCGCGGCAAGAAAGTAGACCAAGCGCTCAACATCCTCACGTTTACGCCAAAAAAAGGCGCAACGATCATTAAGAAGGTGTTGGAATCCGCCATTGCAAATGCTGAGCATAACAACGGTGCTGATATTGACGACCTCAAAGTCGCCAAGATCATCGTTGAAAAGGGCCCTGTATTGAAGCGCTTTACCGCGCGCGCAAAAGGCCGTGGTAACCGCATTGTCAAACCGACATGTCACGTTTTTGTGACCGTCGGCGACGGCAAGCAATAAGGAGTCAAAATGGGACAAAAAATTTCCCCATCCGGTTTTCGCTTGGCTGTTACCAAGAACTTCGCCTCGAAGTGGTATGCCAATAGCAAAAACTTCCCGATCATGCTGCTGGAAGATATCAAAGTCCGCACCTACTTGAAGAAAAAGTTGGCAAACGCGTCGGTTGGCAAGATAGTCATTGAGCGTCCTGCAAAGAATGCAAAGATCACGATCTATTCTTCGCGTCCTGGCGTGGTGATCGGCAAGAAGGGCGAAGATATTGAAAATCTGCGTGTGAGCCTTTCCAAGATGATGGGCGTGCCAGTGCACGTCAACATCGAGGAAATTCGCAAGCCAGAGACTGATGCCCAACTGATTGCTGATGGAATTACTGCGCAGCTAGAAAAACGCGTCATGTTTCGTCGCGCAATGAAGCGCGCGATGCAAAATGCAATGCGTCTGGGTGCACAAGGTATCAAGATCACGTCAAGCGGTCGATTGAACGGCGCAGAGATTGCGCGTACCGAGTGGTACCGTGAGGGCCGGGTGCCACTCCACACCTTGCGTGCGGATATCGATCAAGGTTTTTCTGAAGCGCGCACGACGTATGGCGTGATCGGCGTACAAGTTCTCGTTTACAAGGGCAACATGTTGGCAAAGGGCGAAACTCCTGTTGCCGCACCGGAGCCACAAGCTGAGCCAGGGCGTAAGCCGCGTGGCCGTCCAGGAGCGAAAAATGCTGCAGCCAGCTAGAAGAAAATATCGCAAAGAACAAAAAGGTCGGAACAAAGGCATCGCCACGACGGGAGCCAAAGTTTCGTTCGGCGAGTTTGGTCTGAAGGCAGTTGGTCGCGGTCGTTTGACGGCACGTCAGATCGAAGCTGCGCGTCGCGCAATGACTCGTCACATCAAGCGTGGCGGTCGCGTGTGGATTCGTATTTTCCCGGACAAACCAATCTCCAAAAAGCCTGCTGAGGTCCGCATGGGTAACGGTAAGGGATCGCCTGAATATTTTGTTGCTGAAATTCAGCCCGGCAAAGTACTCTACGAGATGGACGGCGTGCAAGAGACATTGGCGCGTGAGGCGTTTGCACTTGCTGCGGCAAAGCTGCCGATCCGGACCACGTTTGTACATCGTCTGTTGGGCTAAGAAAGGACTACGCCATGAACACCAAAGAAATGCGGGCGAAATCCCCGGAAGACCTCAACAAAGAATTGCTGGATCTGCGCCGCGCACAGTTTTCGATGCGCATGCAGGTTGCAACGCAGCAAATGTCTAAGACGACGGAGCTTGGTCGTGTGAAGCGCGAGATTGCGCAGATCAAGACCATCCTTACCGAAAAAGCGAAGGCACAATAATGACGACTACTGCTGAAATCACCAAAAGCAAGCGTACGCTCACCGGCGTTATCACGAGCGACAAGATGGACAAGACGGTTACGGTCTTGGTTGAGCGTGCGGTAAAGCACCCGATCTTGGGTAAAGTTTTGCGCCGTTCCAAGAAGTACCACGCACACAGCCCAAACAATGAGTTCAAGATGGGTGACACCGTAACCATCGAAGAAACCAAGCCGATGTCGAAGACAAAAGCATGGGCGGTTACCAAGCTGGTTGAGAAGGCGAAGATCGAGTAATCGGTTTTACTAGGCAAAAAATGAGGAAGCCCGCTGATGAGAATTGGCGGGCCTTTTTATTTCTGTGTCTTGGAAATTTGACAGTGCTTGTTAATGGAGTATCGCTTGTTAGTATTCAAATTGATGTAATAACCTTTTTGCGGCTAACAATGGGAGGCGCTCAAGTGAGAGCACGTTATGCAAGTGTTGCGGCCAAACTGTTGAGTTCGGTTTTAATTCTCCTTTTGCCTGTGGTCAGTTTTCAGGTGAGCGCGAAGGCGGGTGCTGAGAAAAACAGTGTTGTGCCGTCCGATTTTCGAGGAGAGATCGTTGGCTTGCAAAGTCAGCAAGATAGCTCATCCAATGATGCCACTATCAATTGCGACAACACGACTAAAGCGCAAGCGAGTCCTGCACCAACTCTTTCTGGTGTTTGGCTGCATGAGCAACCGAGAGATATCGGTAATGGGGGCATGCTGCTTGTGTATATTCCCCACCTGATAACTGTGAGGGATGTAGCTCACTACTCGATGCGGTTTGGAGTTACATCGTAGAACTGATCAGGAGTTGGCTCGAGCAATCTGAGGATGATGATGAACCTATCAATCAATGGTGGTAGGGATGCCATGCGACTACGAGCGCAAGCGAGTGCATATGTCGCTGGCTCGTTAGTGATTGTCGGGCTTGTTGGCGGGTGTGTATGGCTGGGGACGGTGGGGGCTGTTTTTCAACTTGATGTACATGTGTCCGGAACGGATGCCACCGGTAACAGTTGGGTTGCCACACCGACGCAGATTGTGCGATTCGCGCCTCCCGAAGGATCACACTCACAACTGTTTGATCGACCAGTGTTTGTTGGAGACAGGTTTGAGTTGTCATTCAACGCAGGGTCAACGGCGTTTGGGGGGTCAGTACTCAACAAAACGTCGTCGGAGCTGTGCTTTAGATTCGATCAAGCGCGCATGGCAAGTAGCGATAATCCTATTGACCAGCCATTTCGGGTGACAAGTCTTCATCACACAATTTTCTCCCAGTTGTCAGTGATGGGCTATGGCACTGGAAAGCAACGCCCTCAACCCTTTACGCCGCCGAAATTGTGTTTTTTGCCCGGACGAAACGCCAGTTTCAGTTTTTCGCCTGTGCTCCCTTCACTTTACTCAAATGCAACGATGTTCAATGTGAGTTGGCTCGACAAGAAGGCGGAACTCGTCGAGCGCGGTATCGGTAACTTTTTTTGTTCAAAGTACCAATTGAATCAACTGCGGGAGTTGAATTCGTTGAAGTCAAGTTAACCGCTCTGGATAGCAAGGTGCATATCCGTTACCACTGAAACTCCCATCTGGCATTCTGACCAACTGCAGAATAACCCTCTGCCATGCTCCGACTCAACGAAATCAAATTGCCGCTGCCTGCGGAAGACAAAGACGATCTCAACGCACTACGCGCACTCGCCGCGCAGCGCCTGAAGATCGCACCTGAAGAAATCCTCACGCTGACGATTTACCGTCGTGGCTACGACGCGCGCAAGAAAGCGGACATCTGGCTCGTTTACACTCTTGATGTCGAGGTGAAGAACCAATCCGCCGTGCTGAAGAACATGCGTGGCGATCCGAAAGTAGTGACCACACCGGACACTAGCTACAAGTTCGTCGCGCACGCTGCAGCTACATCGAACCATCCACGCCCTGTCGTCATCGGCATGGGGCCGTGCGGGCTCTTTGCGGCCTTGACGCTCGCGCAGATGGGTTTTCGGCCGATTGTGCTTGAGCGAGGAAAAGCGGTGCGTGAGCGCACACAAGATACCTGGGGGCTTTGGCGCAAATCGACGCTCAATCCGGAATCAAACGTGCAATTTGGTGAGGGAGGTGCCGGTACTTTTTCCGACGGCAAACTGTGGAGCCAAATTAAAGACCCGCATTTCCTCGGCCGGAAAGTACTGCGGGAGTTCGTCGCGGCCGGTGCGCCACCCGAAATCATGTATGTGTCGAAGCCGCATATCGGCACCTTCAAGCTGGTATCAATGATTGAAATCATGCGGGCGACCATTGAGTCACTCGGCGGCGAAATTCGTTTCCAGCAGAAGGTGGTCGATTTCGATATCGCTGAGGGTGCCGGAGAGCGACAGCTGCGGGGTGTCGTCCTGGCAGACGGAGAAACGATCAAGACGGACCACCTCGTATTGGCGATCGGCCATAGCGCGCGCGACACCTTTCAAAAGCTGCGCGAACGCGGCGTATTTGTTGAAGCCAAACCATTTTCGATTGGATTTCGCATCGAGCATCCGCAGGGGCTGATCGACCGCGCGCGCTTTGGGCCGAACGCGGGAAATCAGATGTTGGGTGCCGCCGACTACAAGCTGGTACATCACGCTTCGAACGGTCGTAGCGTTTACAGTTTTTGTATGTGCCCCGGTGGGACGGTAGTGGCCGCAACATCTGAAGTTGGTCGAGTAGTGACCAACGGCATGAGCCAATACTCGCGTACCGAACGCAATGCCAATGCGGGCATTGTTGTCGGCATTACCCCGGCGGTGGATTATCCTGATGATGTTCTTGCCGGCATCGACTTCCAGCGTCGTTGGGAGTCAGCCGCCTTTGTTGCCGGCGGTGAAAACTACAACGCCCCTGCGCAACTCGTCGGCGATTTCCTTGCAGGGCGCGCCTCAACCGCGCTTGGGTCAGTTGTGCCTTCGTACAAGCCCGGTGTAAAGATGACGGATCTGTCCCATTGTGTACCGACCTTTGTGATCGACGCTGTGCGCGAGGCGCTGCCGGCATTTGACAAACAGATTTCTGGTTTCGCGATGCATGATGCAGTTCTGACGGGGGTGGAGACAAGAACCTCATCGCCCATCCGGATTACGCGGCGCGACGATAATTTTCAAAGTGTCAACACCGCAGGATTGTTCCCGGCGGGAGAAGGGGCGGGATACGCGGGAGGCATCATGAGCGCGGGCGTTGACGGCATCAAGATAGCGGAGGCGGTGGCACTTTCAATGCTTGGGGGTAAAGTGGCAACCCGGCACAAGCGAGCTGTTTTAGACGACCCGTTAAGCCCGTATTAAGAAAGTGAAACCCCTTTTTCGGCGGGTGTTTTCGGCAATAAATGTCTGTAAACGCCCACCGCTCGGATAGTTTGCTTTTTCAATCGCTACCCAGCCTGAACATTTCAAGGGGGCGCGTTCGAAAGCGGGCGAGTAGGTGAACAGGCGAGCGGTTTTTTGCCTGACCGACCACAGCATAGCGGGCTATGCTTCGGCAGCAAGGCGCAAAATTGCCGTCCAATCGCCCAGAGGCAACGTCCTTCTAAGCAACCGGCGACCCATGAAATATTCAGGCTAGGCGCGAGGCGTGAATTTAACCGTAAACTAACGCAGGAAAACAATCATGACTGCCAACAAACTCTTCGATTTATCCGACCGAGTGGCACTGATCACCGGTGGCTCGCGCGGGTTGGGTCTGCAAATCGCCAAGGGCTACGGTGCCCAGGGTGCCAAGCTTGCCCTTACGGCCCGCAAAAGTAGTGAGCTGGAGCAGGCAAGGGCAGAGCTGGCCACGCTGGGGTTCGACGTATTCATTGTGGAGAGCGACCTTGCCAAACCAGAAACCATCGAACCCATGGTCGATGCGGTATTGAGGCACTTTGGCAAAATCAATATCTTGATGAACAACGCTGGAGCATCGTGGGGCGCGCCAGCCGAGACCTACCCGCTTGAGGCTTGGAACAAGATCATCGCCACCAATCTCACCGGCTCGTGGCTGGTCACTCAACAGGTTGGAGCGAAATCCATGATCCCGAAGCGTTGCGGCTCGATCATCAACGTCGCGTCAGTCGCGGGCCTGCGCGGCCAACTGGGCCCGATGCAAACCCTCGCTTACAATACCAGCAAGGGTGGCTTGATCAACATGACACGTGCATTGGCGGCCGAATGGGCAAAGTATGGCATCCGGGTGAATGCACTTGCGCCGGGATTTTTCCCCTCAAAGATGAGTGCCGGGGTTTTGCAGGTGATCGAAACCCAGATCATTGCGATGACACCCCTAGGGCGGCTGGGCGGTGAAGAAGATCTGATGGGGCCGGCCATCTTTCTTGCCTCTGATGCTGCCAGCTATGTAACAGGCCAAGTTCTGTCGGTCGATGGCGGTATGACTGCTGTGTAGCGCGCACCTGCGGGAATGTAGCTCGACACTGGTGTTTCCACCCGTCCCCCCCCCCACATTGACATCCGCCGCGATAGGCCAACCGTTGAATAATCCAAGCAAAACACTTGCTATGCGGCTTAACTTCAGCGTATACTGGCGGACTTCGCTGCTTCGGCCGTGGCTATGTCGGCTGAAAGTCTGCACAAACAGGGTGCTGTCTGACCCTGCCGCCTGAAAGTCTGCACAAGCCGCACTTGTAAGAGTGCTTTAAGCGATCAGGCAAAAGAAGCTTTCTAACCTGTCAGCGCATTTGCTTCGGGGCTCCGAGTCGGGTGCGAGGACATAAGACGGATCCAAAACTGGCTGCCATCTGTGGCGGGTAAGTTGGAGATAAAAAAATGATTCAGATGCAGTCGATTCTCGACGTGGCCGATAACACCGGCGCGCGTTCGGTGATGTGTATCAAAGTCCTTGGCGGCTCCAAGCGTCGCTACGCGGGCGTTGGTGATGTCATCAAAGTCAGTATCAAATCAGCGCAGCCGCGCGGACGCGTCAAAAAAGGCGAGGTCTATAACGCCGTGGTGGTGCGTACCGCCAAAGGTGTTCGTCGTAACGACGGGTCGTTGATCAAATTCGACGGCAATGCTGCGGTTTTGTTGAACGCAAAGCTTGAGCCGATCGGCACTCGTATCTTTGGACCAGTGACGCGCGAATTGCGTACCGAAAAGTTCATGAAGATCGTGTCGCTGGCCCCCGAAGTGCTGTAGGGACGCGAAGGAAAAATACGCTATGAACAAGATACGCAAAGGCGACCAGGTGGTCGTCATCACCGGTAAGGACAAAGGCAAGCGCGGAACGGTGCTATCGATGATCCTTGAGACTGAGCGTGTGCTGGTTGAGGGCATCAACCGGGTGAAGAAACACACCAAGCCAAACCCGATGAAGGGCACCACCGGCGGCATCGTTGAAAAAGAGATGTCTATTCATCTTTCCAACGTTGCCATTTTCAACCCGACCTCCGGAAAAGCGGATCGCGTCGGATTTAAGACGTTGGGCGATAAGCGCAAGGTGCGCGTGTTTGCTTCCAATGGCGAACAAATCGACGCTTAAGGGGGCGCTTAACATGGCTCGACTCCAATCGTTTTACAAAGAAACCGTTGTGCCGAAGTTGATGCAGGATTTCGGCTACAAATCCGTGATGGAAGTGCCCCGTATCACCAAAATCACCCTGAATATGGGTGTCGGCGAAGCGGTGGCAGACAAGAAGATCATGGAACATGCTGTCGGCGACATGACGAAGATCGCCGGTCAAAAGCCTGTCGTAACCAAGTCAAAGAAGTCGATCGCAGGCTTTAAGATTCGTGATGGCTATCCGATTGGCTGTATGGTGACATTGCGCGCAAACCGCATGTACGAATTTCTTGATCGCCTGATTACCGTTTCATTGCCGCGCGTTCGTGACTTCCGTGGTATCTCCGGTCGCTCCTTTGATGGCCGCGGTAACTACAACATGGGTGTGAAAGAGCAGATTATTTTCCCGGAAATCGAATACGACAAGATTGATGCGATTCGCGGCATGAATATTTCGATTACTACGACCGCAAAGAATGACGCGGAAGCCAAGGCGCTTCTCGCTGCATTCAAGTTTCCATTCAGGGGTTAAGGGCATGGCTAAACTTGCAGTGATCAACCGTCAAGCCAAGCGCGAAAAGCTCGTGGCGAAATTCAAGGCGAAGCGCGAGGCGCTTCTTAAGATCATCGACGATCAGGGTGCCTCTGATGAAGATCGTTATCAGGCGCGTCTGAAGTTGCAGGCGCTTCCGCGAAACTCCAATCCAACTCGCCTCCGCAATCGTTGTGCGATCACCGGTCGTCCGCGCGGCGTCTATAGCAAGTTTGGTTTGGGTCGTAACAAGTTGCGTGAAATTGCCATGCGCGGCGAAGTGCCGGGCTTGGTTAAAGCTAGCTGGTAGCGAGAAGTGGGGCGGAGATAAATTATGAGCATGAGTGACCCGATCGCCGATATGTTGACCCGCATTCGTAATGCGCAGCAGTCGGAAAAAGTTGATGTAACGATGCCATCTTCCAAAGTGAAGGTGGCAATCGCAAATGTGCTGAAAGACGAAGGCTACATCGAAGGCTTCGATGTGCGCACGGTCGACGGCAAGTCTGAGCTGAATGTTGGTCTCAAGTACTACGCGGGTAAGCCGGTGATCGAAAAGATCGAGCGCGTTTCCCGTCCCGGTCTGCGGATTTATCGCGGGCGTGAAGATATCAAACCAGTCATGAACGGCCTCGGTGTGGCTATTGTTTCCACCTCCCGCGGCGTCATGACTGATCGCAAAGCACGCGCTGCCGGTGTTGGTGGCGAAGTTATTTGCATCGTGGTGTAAGGAGAGAATAAATGTCACGTGTTGGTAAGCTCCCCATCACTGTTCCCGCAAAGGTCGAGGTGACACTTGCGGCTGACGAAATAACTGTCAAGGGTCCGTTGGGCGTCTTGAAGCAGGCCGCGACTTCGCTCGTCAACATCAAGCGTGATGGCGACAAGCTGGTGTTCGAAGCTGCGAATGATACGCAGGCTGCAAATGCCATGTCTGGAACGATGCGTGCGTTGTTGGCAAACATGGTTCATGGCGTAGACAAAGGCTTTGAGCGCAAATTGACGCTCGTTGGCGTGGGTTACAAGGCCGCAGCGCAAGGTGCCAAGTTGAACTTGGCGTTGGGCTACTCTCATCCGGTCGTTCACGATATGCCTGAAGGTGTCAAGGCGGAAACGCCGACGCCGACGGAAATCATTTTGAAGGGCGTTGACAAGCAGAAAGTTGGGCAAGTCGCCGCCATCGTGCGTGGTTATCGTCCCCCGGAGCCCTACAAGGGCAAGGGTGTGCGTTACTCGGACGAAGTCATCGTTCTTAAAGAGACGAAGAAGAAGTAAGGAATTCGATCATGATCGACAAAAAGCAATCTCGTCTGCGTCGCGCCGCAAAAACCCGCGCAACCATCGCGCGTTTAAAGGCAGTGCGTTTGACAGTACACCGAACCAATACGCATATTTACGCGCAGGTGATAGACGCCACTGGGGCGAAAGTTCTGGCTGCAGCTTCTACCGCAGAAAAAGAGTTGCGTGCCGCGTTGAAGAGTGGTGCTACGGCGGCTGCCGCAGCGGAAGTTGGCAAGCGTATTGCTGAGCGCGCTAAAGCCGCCGGAGTTTCGGACGTTGCGTTCGACCGTGCTGGTTTTGCTTACCACGGCCGCGTGAAAGCGCTGGCAGATGCCGCGCGTGAAGCCGGCCTCAAGTTTTAGTCAAGGACGTCCAAATGGCAAAACCAGAAATTCAGGATAAAGAAGGCGACGGTCTCCGCGAAAAGATGATCTCGGTTAACCGAGTCACGAAAGTCGTAAAAGGCGGTCGTATTCTTGGCTTCGCCGCATTGACGGTGGTTGGTGACGGTGATGGTCGCATCGGTATGGGCAAGGGTAAGTCGAAAGAGGTTCCCGTCGCCGTCCAGAAGGCAATGGAGCAGGCTCGTCGCAAGCTCGTGAAGATCCCGCTCAAAAACGGCACGCTTCATCACGAGGTCATCGGCAAGCATGGCGGCACCAAAGTTTTTATGCAACCGGCTGCGGAAGGCAACGGTATCAAGGCAGGTGGTGCTATGCGCGCAGTGTTCGAGGTAATGGGTATCACCAACATCTCGGCAAAGTGTCACGGCTCAACCAACCCATACAACGTCGTTCGCGCGACCCTTGACGGCTTAGCGCAAATTTCACGCCCATCCGAAGTCGCCGCGAAGCGCGGCAAAACAGTTGAAGAGATTTTGGGCTAATCGAGGCGCTTGGAGAAGATCGCATGACCAACCAGAAAACCATCAAAGTGACGCTGCGTAAAAGCATGATCGGCCGTCTTGAGGCGCATAAGGCTTGTGTTCGCGGCTTGGGCTTGAAGAGACTTAATCACACCGTCACGGTTATTGATACACCCGCAAATCGCGGCATGATCAACAAAGTGAGCTATATGCTCCAAGTTGAAGGCTAAGAATCATGGATCTGAATGACATTAAACCCGCTGAGGGTTCAAAGAAGCCTCGCCGTCGTGTCGGTCGAGGTATCGGCTCGGGTCTTGGTAAGACCGCTGGTCGCGGTCATAAAGGGCAGAAATCCCGTTCTGGTGGCTTTCACAAGGTTGGCTTTGAGGGCGGACAAATGCCGCTGCAACGTCGCCTGCCAAAACGCGGCTTTGTTTCGTTGACTCGTCACGACATCGCGCAGGTGCGATTGTCCGAAATAGCCCTGTTGCCAGTCGACACGATCGACATCGCAGTGTTGAAACAGGCGAATGTTATTTCGCCTAGCGCGCTTGGTGCAAAAGTATTCCTGTCGGGTGGCATCGATAAAAAGGTCAAGCTCGTTGGGATCGGCGTGACCAAAGGCGCAAGGGCTGCTATCGAAGCGGCTGGCGGCGAGATCGAAGCTTCGCAGGCTGTGTAATTGACGGCGAACTAGGGATACACGTTTGGCTACAAATCCATTAGCAGCGTTCGGAAAGATGGGCGACCTGAAGCGTCGCTTGATTTTCTTGGTGCTCGCATTAATTGTCTTCCGCATCGGAACGCATATTCCTGTGCCGGGAATCGACCCGGTGCAACTCGCCAAGTTATTCGATGCGCAAGGTGGCGGCATCTTTGCCATGTTCAACATGTTCTCGGGCGGTGCCTTGTCACGCTTCTCGGTGTTCGCGCTTGGCATCATGCCGTATATTTCGGCGTCCATCATCATGCAGCTTTTGACGGTTGTCTCTCCGCAGCTTGAGGCGCTGAAAAAGGAGGGTGAGGCAGGCCGTAGGAAGATTACGCAGTACACGCGATATGGAACGGTGGCGCTTGCGTTGTTTCAGGCGGTCGGCATTTCGATCGCGCTCGAGTCGCAACAAGGTTTGGTTGTTGACCCGGGGATGATGTTCCGTTTTGTTACTGTGACCACGTTGGTCGGTGGCACAATGTTCTTGATGTGGCTTGGCGAGCAGATTACGGAGCGCGGCATTGGCAACGGTATTTCGTTGATCATCTTCGCCGGTATCGTCGCCGGTTTGCCTGGTGCTATTGGCGGAACCATGGAGCTGGTAAATAACGGAACGATGTCCATTCCCGCGTTTTTGTTTATTTTGGCGTTAGTCGTATTTGTCACGTTCTTTGTGGTCTTTGTTGAACGCGGCCAGCGCAAGATTTTGGTGAACTATGCCAAACGCCAGGTTGGTAACAAGCTGTACGGTGGACAAGCGTCACATTTGCCCTTGAAGCTGAATATGGCTGGTGTGATTCCGCCGATTTTTGCCTCGTCGATTATTCTTTTTCCGGCCACTGTTGCCGGTTGGTTTGGCCAAAGTGATCAGATGGTGTGGCTGAAGGATTTGGGCGCAGCGCTAGCACCGGGGCAGCCGCTTTACACAATGCTCTATGCTGCCGCGATAATTTTCTTCTGCTTTTTCTATACGGCATTGGTATTCAATTCCAAAGAAACGGCAGAGAACTTGAAGAAAAGTGGTGCATTTGTTCCTGGTATTCGTCCTGGCGAACAAACCGCAAGGTACATCGACAAGATTTTGATGAGACTTACGTTGGTCGGCGCTGCCTATATCACCTCAGTCTGCCTGCTTCCGGAGTTCTTGCACATGCGTTGGAATGTGCCGTTCTACTTTGGTGGAACCTCGCTGTTGATCATCGTCGTGACGACGATGGATTTCATGGCGCAGATGCAAGCGTATTTGATGTCTCACCAATATGAAAGCCTGCTTAAGAAGGCGAACTTCAAAGGCGGCGCAGGCTTCCCTGTTCGGTAAGCTGTAGCGAAAAGGGAATGGTCATAGATTAATGTCAAAAGAAGAGACGATTGAAATGCAGGGCGTAATCCAGGAAACATTGCCGAATGCAATGTTCCGGGTTAAGTTGGAAAACGGGCATGTCGTGTTGGGACACATCTCTGGAAAGATGCGTATGCACTACATCCGCATTTTGCCGGGGGACAAAGTCACGGTTGAGATCTCGCCCTACGATTTAACGAAAGCACGTATCACCTTCCGCGCCAAATAGGCGACGGTGAGCAAGGAGAAAGAAATGCGAGTTCAGGCATCTGTCAAAAAAATCTGTCGCAATTGCAAGTTGGTGCGCCGCAAGGGTGTTTTGCGCGTCATTTGTAAAGATCCGCGTCATAAGCAACGTCAAGGCTAAAGGTTAACCATCATGGCACGTATTGCTGGTGTAAACATCCCCAATCATCAACACGCAGAAGTCGCCCTCACTGCGATTTATGGCATTGGCCGACACACTGCACAGAGAATTTGCAAGGCTGCCGGTGTGAGCGGTTCAGCCAAGATCAAGGATCTGAACGACAGCGACATGGACAAACTGCGCGAGCAGATTGGCAAAGTCACTGTCGAGGGCGATTTGCGTCGTGAAATTTCGATGTCAATCAAGCGTCTGATGGATCTTGGTTGTTATCGCGGCACCCGTCATCGCAAGGGTTTGCCGGTTCGTGGTCAACGCACTCGCACCAACGCGCGCACCCGCAAGGGACCACGCAAAGCTGTTCGCCTAGCGAAATAGAGTTTCGGAAACGAGGTACACACAATGGTTAAACCGACTGCTGCAGCAACACGCGTTCGCAAGAAAGTCAAAAAGAATGTGTCGGAAGGTATCGCACATATCCATGCATCGTTCAACAACACCATCATCACGATCACCGACCGGCAAGGCAATGCTTTGTCGTGGGCGACGTCAGGTGGCGCTGGCTTTAAAGGTTCAAGGAAGTCCACTCCGTTTGCAGCACAGATCGCGGCCGAGGCTGCGGGCAAAGCTGCACAGGAATGTGGCATCAAGAACCTTGAAGTTCGCATCAAGGGGCCGGGCCCCGGTCGTGAGTCCGCTGTTCGCGCGCTGAACGCATTGGGAATCAAAATTATGTCGATTGCTGATGTGACGCCAGTTCCGCACAACGGCTGTCGTCCACCCAAGCGTCGTCGCATGTAATTCGCAAAAGAGATATCCACATGGCACGTTATATTGGTCCTAAATGCAAACTCTCGCGTCGCGAGGGCACTGATCTTTTCCTGAAGAGCGCACGTCGTCCGCTGGACTCGAAGTGCAAACTTGAATCGCGTCCGGGGCAGCACGGCGCGAAACAGTCGCGCGTATCTGAATATGGTACGCAGCTTCGCGAGAAGCAGAAAATTCGCCGGATGTATGGTGTACTTGAGCGCCAGTTCCGTACCTACTTCGCAGAAGCCGAGCGTCGTAAGGGGGCTACCGGTGAGAACCTCCTGCAATTGCTTGAGTCTCGCCTAGACAATGCCGTTTACCGCATGGGGTTTGGCTCGACTCGTGCTGAGGCGCGCCAGTTGGTGAGCCACTGCGGTATTTTGGTCAATGGTAAGTCGGTGAATATTCCGTCTTATCTATTGAAGCCAAACGATGTTGTGTCGCTGAAGGAAAAGGCGCAAAAGCAGTTGCGCGTTCAAGACGCACTCAAGCTTGCTGAAGCCAATGGCTTCCCGAACTGGGTAGAAGTCGACATAAAGAAATTCGCTGGTGTGTTCAAAGCGCTGCCGGATCGTCAAGAGTTTGCTGCAGATATCAACGAGCAACTCGTCGTCGAACTTTACTCGAAGTAATCCGTTTCATTCCCGCGCCGTGGGACGCCACGGCGCGCGTTAATCTATAGAGGCCCTCGTCAATGCAAAGCAATGCCACGACTTTTCTGAAGCCGCGCATCATCGACGTCGAAAACATTTCTCCAGCTCACGCAAAAGTCGTGATGGAGCCGTTTGAGCGCGGTTATGGCCACACCCTTGGTAATGCGCTTCGCCGCATCCTTTTGTCCTCCATGCCCGGTTATGCACCAACCGAAGTCAAGATTTCTGGGGTATTGCATGAATACTCCACCATTGAGGGAGTGCAGGAAGACGTCGTTGATATTCTGTTGAACCTAAAGGGATTGGTGTTGAAGTTGCACAATCGCACAGACACCACGCTAAAGTTAAAGAAGTCAACGCCCGGACCGGTTACCGGTGCCGATATCGAGCAGTCGCACGACGTTGAGATCGTGAATCCCGACCACATCATTGCCAACTTAACGGCTGGCGGCAAAATCGACATGCAGATCAAAGTTGAAAGAGGTCGAGGCTATGTTGCCGCAACAGCGCGCCGCAACGATGAAAGTCGCACTATTGGCTCGATTCTTCTTGATGCATCTTACTCACCAGTGCGTCGTGTTTCATACGCAGTGGAAAGTGCGCGTGTTGAGCAGCGCACCGATCTTGACCGTTTGGTAATGGATATTGAAACTAACGGTTCGATTGAGCCGGAAGAAGCAGTACGCTACGCTGCACGCGTGTTGGTCGACCAGTTGTCCGTCTTCGCCGACCTTCAAGGTACGCCGATGCAGGCTGAGGAGGCAAAGTCACCGCAAGTGGATCCGATTCTGCTGCAGCCGGTTGACGACCTTGAACTTACCGTGCGCTCGGCGAATTGCCTCAAGGCCGAGAACATTTATTACATCGGTGATTTGATTCAGCGCACCGAGAACGAGTTGCTAAAGACGCCTAATTTGGGGCGTAAATCGCTCAACGAAATTAAGGAAGTCCTCGCCAGCAAGGGGCTGACACTCGGCATGAAACTGGAGAATTGGCCCATTGCCGGTGTGATGAAGTAGGTTTATGTCTATAACCCATAACGATAACAAGGCTGGCTTAGGTTCCACTAAGCAAAGCGGCCAAGAGAACAAAGGAAATTTACTATGCGTCACCGTCACGGTCTTCGTAAACTCAATAAAACCAGTTCACATCGTTTGGCGATGTTGCGCAACATGACCAACGCTCTTTTTCTGCACGAAGTCATCAAGACGACTCTGCCGAAGGCCAAAGAGCTGCGTCGCGTCGCCGAGCCACTAATCACTCTTGCCAAAGAAGATACGTTGGCCAGCAAGCGTCTGGCATTTGACCGCCTGCGAGATCGTGATATGGTTGTCAAACTGTTCGCTGAACTCGGCCCACGTTATAAAGAGCGTAAGGGCGGGTATCTTCGCATCTTGAAGTTCGGTTTCCGTCAGGGCGACAACGCACCGATGGCACTTGTTGAACTGGTTGATCGTCCTGTTGCAAGCGAAGCGCCTGAAGTCGAAGAAAAGGCGGCGGCTTAAATCAATAGGTTTAGACGAATAAAGGCCGGCGTAAGCCGGCTTTTTTTGTGCAAGGGTTGTACACCTAAGCCGCTGTGCCCGGGATCGGCCTGAGCACGTTGGCGTCTAGACTGCGATCCGATTGATGCAGGTAGATTTTCTGACTCCCAAACGTTAACGCGATTCTAGGTGCCTATTGGTTGCCGAAACGCCGTACCGTTATTCCGCGTAGATAGGGATAGAGTGCGACGGTCTCATCGCCGCTCACCACTGTACGAATCAAATGGTCCAGCGCCCCATTTTTTGGCCATGACAAGTTGACACTTTGTCTAAACTCGTTCGCGGCCTGCGTAGTGTAACCGTCCGCCCAACACCGTTGTATCGTAGCTCTGGCTGAACGGACAGACTACGTGTCCACGTAGATAGCAACGTGGACACGTAGGTGGAGAGATGAGCGAAGACGGGAAGACGGATGAGAGGCTTGCGGATGAGGCGTGCAGGCTGCTGAGCCGCGAAGAACTGATTGTTGGGCACAAGGAAGACGGTCGAGCGCAATTAGCGCAATTAGGGTCAGACACCAAGTAAACAACCAAAAGCCCAAACCCTAGCAAAGACTGTCACTTCCAAGCCAAACGTTCTGGAAGTACCCGCCAATAATGGTGTTTGCTGTTGCCGTTGTTTAATTGGTGTCTGAGCTATCCCGGTTTTGGTGGACACTTTTAAAAGGGTAAAAATACCTTAGGAGGTGTCAAATGAGCAAAGCGGTAGTGGTTAAGCAAACGCCGAAGGTCAATCCGGACCGGAAACGTCAAACGTTTAG
>JADCIX010000079.1 GCA_020247545.1 Rhodocyclaceae bacterium
TGAAATACATTCTTTGCCAAATCCAGTCCAATTACCTTAATCTCTTTCATGACGCCTCCTCCTACTTTTGGTGGTTGATGACACTTCCACTTTGGCACTTCGATGCCGTTGCAGGTAGGGGGCGTCCATTTCATTAATTTCTCTCCCAAGAGCAAGCCCATTAGGGCGCAGCGATTGGACTACAGGCAATGAAAAACGGAGATTGGCGATGCCAATCTCCGTTTTGTTTTGTGCTCCGCAGGACGTTAGGACGTCGGCGGCACCGGTGGAGGACCGGGTGGCGGAGTTGGCCCGGGCGCTGCTGGAGCCGCAGCAACCATTGCCATCGGTCGCTCAAGTGGCACAAAGATCCACAGCAACACGTACATCAAGATGCCGAGGCCGTGCAGGAACGCGGTCAGGATAAACAGAATGCGCCATGCCCAAGTTGGAATGTTGGTCGCGTGTGAAAGTCCGCCAGCAACACCACCCAACCAACGGTCGGTCAACGAACGCTTGAGTTGCTGCATCGCAGACTGTGATTGTTCGATCGCGGCGCGTGCAGCTTGCGCCGCTGGCGCCGGTCCTGGCCCGAGGTCACGGATGACACGCGCTTTTGCGGCCGTGTATTCCTCGTCGGTCAACGCGCCCTGCTGGTGAAGTTGCTGCAGTTTCTCAAGTTGTTCGGCCCAGTTCATGCTGCCTCCTGTTGCGGGTTATGCACCAGCGCGATTGCTTGTGCAGATACCTACATGATGGGGACGATTCGCCCTAAACCAAACATTGAGGTGACCAATTGCAGACGCGGGCGCGTAAGTTGCAGAATCGCCGCGCCGTGTTGCAAATACGTGTTGCAAGTCCGCGTTGCAAACACGCGTTGCGAACACCCCGGACCGAGTGAAGCCCGCAACGCTGCGCGTTAGCCAAACCAGCGCGTTGCGATGGCATAAGTGAGTGCCGTGGCGACGACGACGCAAACCCAAGAAAGCCAGACAGGACGGGCGTTTTCGGGCAAAACCGTCTCAAAATCCCCGTCAATAGTAGACTTTTTCCCGGTGATCATAGGCTTCACCAAGTTATCTCGTTTGATGAAGAAGTAGAACCCGATTGCACCGAGGTGCAGCACCACCAAGCCGATGATCACGTTCGAGTTGATCTTATGGATCTTGGTGAGCAGGTCGCTGATTGCTTTGCTTACCGCATTTGCATACGGGCCACTCATCAAAATGTCGTCATCGGCGAATAGCCCGGTCGCCGCCTGAAAAGCGATCACCACCAGAAACGCGATCACCGACAACGCTCCCATCGGGTTATGCCCGAGGTAACGCTTGGCGAGCGGATTTTTCATGTCGCGCATGTACGCCAAAACCGTTGACGGCCCGCGCACAAAGTTCAAGAATCTCGCGTGCTGATTGCCAACCAGCCCCCACATCAAGCGAAACAGAATCAAGCCGATGACAAAGAAGCCGAGGCGCTTGTGCCACTCCATCCAGTTGCCACCGAGCTCTTGCGTGACAAAGAGCCCGATGATCGACAACACCAACAGCCAGTGGAAAAGACGGACGGGCAAATCCCAGACGCGGATCGATTTCATGGCTTAACTCCCGCCCTAGGGATGCTTACCTGGCGGGCTCGACTCGTAACAACGCGCCGTTATTGGCATCAATGACCAAGTAGATATTGCCATCGGGTCCGTTTCTGACATCACGAATGCGCCCAAGCTCATTGGTAAACATCCGTTCCTGCGCCACGACTTTGTCACCGTCAAGTGTCAGACGAACCACGAGTTGCCCGGCCAACCCACCGACCAAGGCATTGCCCTTCCACTTCGGGAAGTTGGAGGGACGCACACCGCCGTTGCCATCGCTGCCGATAAAGGCCATCCCGGAGGCCGCAATTGACGGCACCCAATAAACCAGTGGCGGGGTCATGCCTGCTTTTTCCGTACCCTCGCCGATCTTGGTACCAACGCCATAGTTGACGCCGTAGGTGACTACCGGCCAGCCGTAGTTAGCACCGGGCACCATGATATTGACTTCATCACCACCCTGCGGGCCGTGTTCGTGGGTCCACAATTTGCCACTCACCGGATTCAGCGCCGCACCCTGCATGTTGCGATTGCCGAGGGTGAAAATCTCCGGCTTGGCGTCCTTGGTTTTGACGAACGGATTGTCCGGCGGCACACGTCCATCATCAAACAAGCGGATCGATTTGCCCGCATGGTCGTTTAGCTGCTGGGAGCGTTGTGCGGCCCCTTTTGCTGGGCTGTCGCCGCGGTCACCAAAGGTGACAAACAAGTAGCCGTCACGATCAAACACAATGCGCGAACCAAAGTGAAACCCGCGATCCGATTTCGGCGCGAGTTTGAACAGGACCTGCACATCCGTCATGGTCGGCGCGTCTTTGCTACCGCCAAGTTTGCCGCGCGCCAGCTCGGTACCGTGTAATCCACCATCAACAGCGTTATAGGTCCAGTAGATCCAGCCGTTCTCCGCGTACTTTGGATGTAGCGCGACGTCGAGCAAGCCGCCTTGGCCAAACTCGGTGACCTTTGGCATGCCTTCCACCGCTTTCTCCACCAGCTTGCCACCATCAACAACACGCAGCGTGCCGCGTCGTTCGGTCACCAACATACGACCATCGGGAAGAAACGCAACCGCCCAGGGATTTTTCAGGCCATCGACAACGGTGACAACGTTGACTTTGTACTCGGCGGTGGAAAGCGACTTGGACTTCTGGGCAAACGCGGGAACAGACATCAGGCCGCAGAAGGCGATGGCAATCGAAAGACAAACGCCAGATGGCTGTTGAAAATTGCGTGGGTTCATAAATACTTTCGTGGAGAAAAAATTGGGACTCGATCGGACGCTGCACAGAAAAAACGCTCAAAAGCGCACCGCCGCCGCTACACCGAACATTACGCGACGACCGGGGGCACTTTCGAAGAAACGCAAGTTGGCGTCGTTCACAATGACACTTCCCGCATATTTTGCATCAGCCAGATTATCGCCGCGCAAGAACACATCAATTTCAACCGCTGACGCAGCAGGGCCGGATACGCTGAAGGTGCGCCAGCGGTAGCGAACGTCCATACCAAATGCGGCGTAACCGGCCGCATAGGTTGTATTGGCATCATCAGCCGCCATGCGCGTGCGCGCCGTGACGTCGGTGCCCAACGACCAGCCGGACCAGCCATCACCATCACGACCAGCAGGACGCCAGCGGAGTGCGGCAAACAAGTTACCGCGAGGCACCGCCGTCATCCTGCTGCCACTCGCCACGATTCTACCGCCCGCCACATAAGCCTGGCCCACTTCTGCGCGAATGGCGGTAATTGCCGCCATCGCGGTTATCGTCGCGCTGGGTTTCCAGTCGATGGTCGCCTCCAGCCCACGACGATTCGTCGACGCCGCATTCTGAAACGTCGAACGCCCGCCAACCGCAGTCGCTTGGACGATTTCATCTTGTGATCGAATTGCAAACGCTGCAGCCTTAACCGATAAAACGTTGTCGATCCACTTCCAGCCCGCTTCCCATTGTTTCGACGTGCTCGGCTTCAGTGCAAAATTTGGCCCGGCAGCTTGATCGGGTCGATACGCCAGCTCCGCACTGGTTGGCGTTTCAAAGCCGCGTGAAGCTGACAGATACACCGATGAGGATGTATTCAAACGTTTTGAAAACCCAATCGCAGGTGTCACAGACGCATAGCCAATGCCGCCACTATCGTCGGCATTACCCGGTCGAACATAACGATCTGCCACCTCAAATCGAATTTCACTACGGCGTACCCCAACCTGCATCGCCGTGGTTTGGTCGATCACCCAATTGGCTTGTGCAAAAACATCGTTGGCGCGCTGGTGTCCTGTCTCATCGCGTCGCAGAGTGCCGCGCACACCGAGTTCGCTCGTTGTCCCCCGCTGAATGAAATTCTCGAAACCTTTGCGTTCATCACGCGCACGATCCGTGTCAAAACCCAGCGCCCACGTGATCGGTCCGTTTGCATTAACAACACGCAAACCGACACCACTAAACGACCGATCAAAATCGACCACACCGCCAGCGCTTGATGCCGGCAGCTGCGCACTCATCGGGGTGGCGAGATACTGCACTACCGCACGCGTCCCACCATAAATAATCGCCTTCACATCAAGTCCCGCCAGTCGTGAATCCCAAACCAGGCCTGCCTGGCGGTGGCGGATGGATTTACGTGTATTAAATTGTGTCGCGACAGTCGCCACCTGCCGCGGATCGGCTTCAAATTGAGCACGCGTCAGCCCGAGTGGGTCCTGTGTATCTGGCTGGTCAATCGCATTTGCCGTCAATATGATTGATGAGCTTGGGGCAAGTCCCAGCACCAGCTTGGCGTAGGTCTGATCACGCTGTACGCGACTGTGGTCGCGGTAGCCATCACTCGTTAGACGTTGGGTGGCGACAAAACCGCTGAACATATCAGCAGCGCGGGCGGGCGATGTTGGTACGGGTGGCGTTGCAATTTGCAAGGTCGTGATTCTGGTCGCGTCGGCGCCCATCAAAGCGCGTGATTCGACACCACCAATGGCTGACGCGCTGCGGGTGGTAGCCGCGACCACGCCACCCGCGGCGTTGCCGTACCCCACCGCCCACGGGCCACGCAGCACTTCGATGGTATCAACGGTAAAAAACGGCACCACCGCGCCCTGCCCCTGTCCGTCCGGAATGGTGGCAGGAATATCGTCAACGTAAATTTTGATGCCACGAATACCAAACGTCGCACGTGAACCGAAGCCACGCATGCTGATCTGCGTGTCCTGCGCATAATTCTGACGGTTCTGCGTGTTGATACCGGCCACGCGACCAAGCACCTCGGCGGCATCAATCATCGGTAGCGTGCTACGAAGGTCTTGCAGACGAATGAAATCAACGGCCGCGGGAACGTGTGGATCGGTGGTTGGCACACGTGTTGCGGTCACAACAACAGCTACCGCGTCATCAGCCGCCGCAGCACTCACGCACATGCATAGAGCGATCACTAGAAAAAGTGCCCTGTTGGCGGGCGTTTCCCGACAAAAAAGTTTGAAGAAGCCCGCCAGATAAGGACTTTTCAGCTTCAATTTAACATTCACCTAGCGATGCGACGAGGCGACCGACACAAAGGCTGGGCGAGGCTGGGCGCGCGATGATGAACATAGACATAGCACTCAAACTTTAACCGTTCCACAGAACGTTGCCGTGCACCATTGGAAAAGGCGTTTACCTTCGACCAGTGCCACAACATTGCGCCACGGGGAAGCTAGCCTGACGATTTCATGGGTCGTCGGTTGCTTAGTAGGACGTTGCCTATGAGCGATTGGCAAACCAATTAGGCTCGTTTCTCGCTTGCTGTGGATGCGGGCTGCAGGTTGGCTCGTGGGCGATTGCACGGCAATGTTGCACCTTGCTGCCGAAGCATAGCCCGCTCTGCTGTGCTCGGTCAGGCAAAAAATCGCACGCCCACTCGCCCGCTTTCGAACCCGCCGCCATGAAATATTCAGGTTAGGCGACTCGTCGTTTGCCTTGCGACACAAAACGAAAGTTGGATCCTTTCAGTCAACCCTCCGACGCAACTTGGTAAATCATGTGCAATGAGTGCTGTGGTCGGCATTGGGTTGGCACGCTTGAAAGCTTGGTTTGGGCTTTGCATTGGCCATTACTCAATCTTCATGAGGTGCTGGGCGTAGCGGCGCTACTATTTTGTTCCCTGGCAGCTAGCAGTCGCTCCAGCGGTACCGGGTTTGTTGCAGGAATTGGCCCGCGAAAAAGCAAAATCCCCAGCGGAGGCTGAGGATTCCTGGGTTTTCTTGCACTTCTCTGCATGTCGAACTGGCGGAGGCGGTGAGATTCGAACTCACGGATGACTCGCGCCATCGCTGGTTTTCAAGACCAGTGCCTTAAACCGCTCGGCCACACCTCCCAAAGAGCGCATGATTCTACCATTTCACCGGCCAGACGAGGTTTAGTGCATTTCCGCCACCGCCAGATAGGTCGCGACGGTGCGCGCCACCTAATTCACGCGGAATCCCATAAAAAAAATGGGGTTGATTTCGCTATCTATCTCGTTGAAACTTTTGCTCCAATCTGCGGTCTTTACTTGGTGTTGTAAACCGCCTTGACCTTTTGGCCAATTTTCTAGGAAGACTACTATGCAAAACGACGTTTCCGTTTCTTCGAGTTATAGCCCGCAGGCGGGCACAATCGGCGCTGCGCAGAACCGTGTCTTGCGCAATACCTACATGCTGCTCGGACTTTCGCTGGTGCCTACCGTCATTGGTGCCGTCGTCGGCATGTCGATGAATTTCTCGTTTTTCTCGGGCTCTCCCGTAATTGGTTTCTTTGCTTTCCTGGCAATCGCATTCGGTTTTTTCTACGCGATTGAAAAGACCAAAAACAGCGCATGGGGTGTCGCCATCTTGTTGGGCTTTACGTTCTTTATGGGCTTGATGTTATCGCGCATGATCGGGCGGGTGCTGGGAATGTCCAACGGCGGCCAGTTGATCGCGCTTGCGGCAGGTGGCACGGCAGTGATCTTTTTTGGTATGTCCACACTTGCGGCGACCATCAAACGCGACCTGACCAACATGGGCAAGTTCCTGTTTGTCGGCATGATTATTCTGCTCGTGGCTGGTTTTGCCAACATTTTCTTGCAGATTCCCGCTCTGACGATCACGCTGATGGTGGTCGCGATTGGCATTTTCTCCGCCTTCTTGATGTATGACATCAATCGTGTCATCACAGGCGGCGAAACCAACTACATCAGCGCGACCTTGGCGATCTATTTGAGCATATACAATATTTTCGCCAATTTGCTCGCCTTGCTTGGTATCACCAGCTCGTCGGACTGATGCTGGATTAGAAGTAAAAGAAACGGCCATCCTAGGATGGCCGTTTTTTTTCTGCTGAAAATTCCAAACGACCATCAACGCTCAAACACCGCAATCGACTCGACGTGCGCAGTGTGCGGAAACATGTTGACAACACCCGCCGCCGTTAAACGAAATCCATTCACGTTTACCAGTACGTCCGCATCACGCGCCAACGTCGAGGGACTGCACGAGACGTAAACCAAGCGCCTTAACTCGGGTCTTGCCTCCACGGTCAACAACTTGCAAACCTCCATCGCCCCATCACGTGGTGGATCGATCAACATCTTGGTGACGGCAGGCACGCGCCGCATGGCGCTCTCCTGATCGGTATACAAATCTGCCGCGAAAAAAGAAGTGTTAGCGGCAAGACCGTTTCGCCGTGCATTCTCAGTCCCACGCTCGGTCAAAGACGCACTTCCCTCGACGCCAACAACCTTTGCCCCGCGCCGTGCGATGGGCAGCGTGAAATTACCCAGGCCACAGAAAAGGTCTGCTACCGTTTCACCCGGCTGTGGATCGAGTAAATTGATCGCCCGCTCAACCATCAGGCGGTTCACACGGTGATTAACCTGAGTGAATTCGGTTGGTCGGAACAAGATTTCCAAGTCAAACTCGGGCAACAGATAGGTCAGCTCAGGCGCGTCCGAGGGGTAAAAAGCATAGGCGGTTTCTGGGCCCTTCGGCTGCAACCACCACTGAATCCGGTGTGAGTCGCGATAGCGATCCGCGAACGCCATGAGCCTCGCCTCATCGACCGCAGAAACCGCTTCAAGGTTACGAATTACCAGTGCCGTGACGCGTTCACCGACAGCCAATTCAATCTGGGGCATCCGGTCCTTTGCGTCCAATGACGACATCAATTCACGCAGCGGTGAAATCAGGCGTCCAATACCGCCGGCCAACACCTCGCAGGAGCGCATATCGGCGACAAAACTGGATTTACGCTCGCGAAAACCAATCAGGACACCGCCCTTCTTGGCGACGTAATGCGCGGAGATACGCGCGCGGTGACGATACTCCCAAGGTGCCGCGTAAATCGGCGGGAGAATCTGCCCCGCAGTAACCTTGCCGATGCGACGCAGGTTATCTTCGAGCACACGTTGTTTGGATGCGACTTGCAAGCGCAAATCCGCATGTTGCAGGGCACAACCGCCGCATATCTCGAAAAACTTACAGCCGGGCGAAACCCGCTGCGGCGAGGCTACCTTGATATCAACTAGCGACGCCGTCTCAAATTGCTTCTTCTTGCGTGCCGGACGGTATGACACTGTCTCAAACGGCAGCGCGCCCTCAACAAAAACAACCTTGCCGTCGACGTGAGCAACGCCACGGCCTTCGTGATCCAGCGACTCGATGGTCGCCACAGGGGCGACCTGCGGAGGTGGTATTACCGGCGATTTCGCTATTGCTGCATTTGCTGCGGGGGGGGATTGTGGGCTATCGGACATTCAAAAGCTTTGCGTTCGAGGATTGTGCCAAAAGAGATGGATGCGAATTTAACTTCAGGCACCTACTGCCGGACCAACAGGCGCTGCAACCCCAGCCACTGCTGCCGCCAGAATGTATCACCATAGTCGCGTCCGTCGGCTTGATCACGTACACCTGTCGCCGGAAAGGTGCGTTCAAAATTAGCCGTACCAAACAGCACATCCCAAATCGGGAACAGAACCGCAAAATTGCAGCCCTGCGTCGACCCCTCGTGGCCAAGGCCAACCGCGTGATGTACACGATGAAACCGTGGGCTCACCAGAAGTCGCTCACCGATGTTACCGAAATGGACGCGTAAGTTGGCGTGGGAAAGACTTTCGATCATGCGCGATGCCACCACGAGTGTAATGAACTGGCCTGGTGGCACACCAATCAACAACGCCACCATGACGTGGGCGCTGTCGATCAGTAGATCGTCCAGCAGGTGATTGCGATCGTCAGACCAAAAGCTCATCTCGCGTTGTGAATGATGCAACGAATGTAATGACCACCACCAGTTGTATCGGTGCTGCCATCGATGCAACCAGTAAGCGACAAAGTCGAGAACGACCAAATAGATTAGGAACGATACAAGCGGTGCACCCGCCAGCCATGGTACCAAATCTTCCAAATTCGGCGGGATGATGTCGTGCATCCGTAACGCGCCATCCAGTGTGTCAACCAACGGCATGAGCAAAAAGAACAGCAGCAGTGGCACAAAACCCAAGCGATGCAACATCGTGTACAGCGCGTCGGTTTTCTTCCAGTCGGTGTGCGGCTGCTCTTCTACCGGCCGCCACTTCTCCAGCGCGCCAAGCACAATCGCGAGGAAGGTGATTTCGATTGCGCCGATAAGGAAGAACTGGGTGGCGTTAAACGCACGCTCTGCCTCACCGCCGAGTTCAAGCGCGTAGAGCACCGGCAGCACGCCGGACTCAAAGACGTGCTGATGTAGCTCCGCAAATAGCTCTTGTATCCAGTTAATCACTAACGCCTCGCTGTCTGGTACTCAGTCTTATCGGTCATGTCGGTAATTCGCGCAAAACAGAACCCCTTCCCCTTCAGGCCGGTGATCAGCTCGTCCATCCTCGGATACAGCGCGTCTTTGCGTGACCAGATGCCCAGGTGCCACAACAGGATGTCACCATCCCGAATGCTTTTTAGTTGATTCTTGATGAGTATGTCGCTTGGATATTTTTCGCTCGGCAGTTCATCGCCGGAAAAACCCGCAGGCGACCATGCGACGTGTTTGTAACCACAAGCTTCCGCGAATTTGATTGTATTGGGCGTGAGTTTGCCGCCAGGTGCGCGCCAGATTGGATCCATTGCGCGTCCCGTCATTGATTTGAATGCGTCGTCACTTTTGCGGAGCTCTCGACAAACCTGATCGGCGTTCAATTCTTCACCTGTGTTGCCGCCCCACGCAATGTAGCGGACCATATCTGCGCCAACATCGCCACGGAAATACCAGTGCCGCCACGTGTGTGAACCAAACGCGTGGCCTTCGTCCGCGCGAGCTTTCCAAAACCTCGTCCACGATGGGTCAAGTGACGTATCCCCTCGCTGCGTTTTTTCGTTAGCGAGAAAAAAGGTTGCCTTTACGTTATGTTTCTTCAAAATCGCCGCCATCGCCTCAGCTGGCCCCATGTGACCCGTATCGATCGTCAAATAGACAGTCGCTTTGCAAGCGGGTTGAGGCAGCGTTGGAACTGATGCCCCTGCACATGAGGCTGCGAACGCCAGCGCAATCGCCGCAAGGAGCCTGCTAGTAAACACGATGACTTCCGCGCAGCATGGCCCATGAAGTAAATGCCATGTGGGCAAGCCCGACCCGGACGACGCAGAGCGGCTTTGAGCGGGAGGGCGAAGCAATCGCCGCAAGGAGCCTGCTAGTAAACACGATTACTTCCGCGCAGCATGGCCCATGAAGTAAATGCCATGCGGCGAATTGCCGACTGGAATTTGCTTCGCGATGTGTTTGGTCGCCATGTCAATGATTGTCACCTTCTTCGCCCAACGCGAGGTCACCCAGAGTTCTTTGCCGTCGGCGGTGAGTTCCATACAGTCCGGGCCACCGGGTACCTTGATGGTATCGACCACTTCGAGCGTCTGCTGATCAATGATGTTCACGGTGTTCTCTACACGGTTACTCACGAGAATACGCCGCCCATCTCCCATCGCGATGAAGTTGTGTGCGCCCTTGCCGGTCTTGATTTTTTTGACTGTCTTCTGCGTCCGCCAATCGATAACTTCCACGTAATCTGCGCCGGTCATGCCGACGAGAGCGAACTTGTCATCCGGGGTCACCCACACGCCTGCCGGCATCGGCCCCACCGGCATCGTCCACTTAACCGCCTGGGTGGCGAGATCGATGGCCGCGAGTTGGTTGGAATCCTGCAAGGTGATAAATGCGAGTTTGCTGTCAGAAGTAAAGGCAACGTGTGATGGCGCTTTGGGTGTGGCGAGACGTTTGACTAACTTGAAGTCACCATCGTAGATGTCTGTGCGGTTCAACCGGAGTGACACCGACACGAACCACTTCTTGTCGGGCGAAAAGCCAATCTGGTACGGGTCGGAAATTTTGTCGACCCGACGACGAATTTCGCCGGTTTTCGGATCGAGTAGGACAAGGTCATTCGAGACCGCATTGGCAACGATTAGAAACTGGTCATCCGGGGTGGCCATCAAGTGGTGCGGCTCTTTGCCGACCGGGATGCGTTTGACTTCCTTCTTTTCCGCTTTGTCGATGATGCTAACAGTGCCATCACCGGAGTTCAAAACAATTGCCACTTGTGCAAACGCCGGCGCGACGAGCAGCGCTCCGACAAACGATACTGCTGCCCAAAACGTACGTGCTTTCAATCGTAAATTCCCGCTTCAATGTGACTGTAAAAAGTGCCGTATGCTACCATGCCCCTCTATGAGAAACGTTCTGCAATCACTCTGTGTTGACACGTTGTTCGACCGTTTTTTGGCGGTTGCGTTCTCCTTGGATAGGTCTTGATGTCACACATCGCGCCACGTTTTTGCGGCCAATGTGGCAGCGATCGCATCACCCAGCGCATACCAGATGGTGATGACCATGTTCGTGATGTGTGTGACGCCTGTGGCCACATTCACTACTTCAATCCGAAGATTGTTGTGGGTGCCCTGCCGACTTGGGGTGAGCGCGTGTTGCTGTGCAAACGCGCAATTGAACCGCGCTATGGCAAGTGGACGCTGCCGGCCGGGTTTATGGAAGAAAGAGAAACCCTTGAGGAGGGCGCGACGCGTGAAACACTGGAAGAAGCGGGTGCACGAATCCGCATCGACGGCCTCTACACAGTGCACTCACTGCCCGATATATCCCAAGTGTATGTGCTCTACCGTGCCACACTGGCCGACCTCAACTTTATGGCGGGCACCGAGAGCCTCGAAGTCGCGCTCTTTACGGAGCAAGAGATCCCTTGGGACGAGTTGGCATTCCGCACCATCGCAGCGACCCTGCGGCACTATTTTGCGGATCGTGTTTCCGGAAACTTTGCGGTGCACAGCGAAACGTTGCGTCACCCAACAAAGACCGCAACGCCGCCCGGCCAGTGAATCAGATTTGAGAAAAGCGCCAGCGGGCGTGGCTAGAAAAACCTAGATACTTGGCTAACGCCGCGGCCCAATTCCGGCGACTGAGCGCGACGCAGCATCATTGCCTATTTCACCTTCTCGCCATTTACCACGCGAGTCAGCAGTTCTTTGTTGACTACGCCCGTCTTGTTGTAGGCGACTTTGCCGTCTGGCCCATAGACAATCGTGGTCGGCATCCCCTTGATCTTGCCGAACACCTTTTCAGTCTTATCGTCTCCCAGCACCAGCGGATAGGCGTGTCCGATTTTTATTGCCGCGCGTTTGAGCTTGGCTTCGTCGGCGTCCCTCTTGCCACTTTCGTCCCAATCGAGAGCGATACCGATCACACGGGTCTTCTTGCCTTGCTCCTTTGCGAATTCGGCGATCTCCGGGATTTCCTTTACACACGGCGCGCACCAAGTCGCCCAAAAATTCACCACCACCCAAGTGCCTTTGAGGTCTTTTAGCCGCTGCACACCACCATCGGTGTCCTTAAGGTCAAAAGCTAAGCACCGCGCGGGCACCAGCACAACCACCATCGACAACAATCCGGCAAAAAGTATCGACTTTCGTGATGCATGCATCTGAATTCCTCCAAGAAAAAATGCTGATGATAGCCTCTACCGGACTTACCGCTACATTCGCCCACCAGTTGAGTGAAAAATCGCCGATATCTACCGACGCAGCCGATACCTAGGCTGCATCCTTCACCAGTACCCCCGGACGACACAGCCACCGCCAAAAACCTTGCAGGTCAACTCCAAGAACGCCCGGGCGTGAGTCGATTCTCTATCACGCACCAAGGCCATTGAGTCCGACCGCACCTGGCCAACGTCTTGCCTACGACCCATCGCGCCAAGCCTGCGGCGGACGGGTGCATCGAGCAGACTGCAAGGTTCGATCTGTTTCCGTTTCAGCCATTCTGACAATCTGTGTGCTGGGCACGCCGCCTTATGCCTTATGCTTTGGGCATCTGTGGTAGCGCATAGCGCACCGGTCGACCAACAACCTCCTCGACCATCATGCGTTCGAGCAGCAGGTGCAGGGCATCCTCCGCGACGTCAAGCGGCATTGGCGCGGCAGCTCTGAGCTGTTCTAGGGTTAACGGCACATCGGAAACACTTATCGCGGCGAACAATCTTGCCATTGATGTCTCTTGATCGAGCGGGGCAAGTTGCGCGTCTGTATGCCGGAAGTAAGACAGCGTGGCGGCAATTTCGGCACCGACCAACACCACCAGCCAGCAAAGAAACATCCAAACGAGAAAGATGGGAATACTCGCAAAGGCCCCATAAACCAAGCTGTATGTTGGCACCTTCGTGATGTACAAGACAAACAGCGCCTTCATCAATTCAAAGAGAATTGCGGCGATGGTGGCACCCAACAAAGCGTGCCGAGCGGGCACATGGCGGTTGGGAATCCACCGGTACGAGAGATACAAAACCAGGCAAGTTGTGATCACCGGAATTGAACGCAACAGCCCGTCGTCCAGCCAAGGCAGCGCCGACTCAAAGGTACGCGACAACTTGACAAAGAACATCGAGATGGAAAGGCTGGTCGCAATCAGTACCGGGCCGACCATGAGCAACACCACCGCCCACCGCAGCCGCTGACCCCAAGATCGTTTTCGACGAGTACGCCAAATGCCATTAAAACTATTTTCGATCGTAAACAACAGCGCAACTGCACTCGCAATAACGATACACAATCCAATCGCGGTAAGACGGGAGGCGTTGTTCGAAAATTGGTCCATATAAGTACCAACCATCCGACTCGCCATTTCGGGTACGAAGTTCTTCAGGACAAACGTCTTCAGTTGCAGAATAAGGTCGCGCGTAAACGCCAACTTTGCGGTCAGCGTAATAGTCACCGTAAACAGGGGCACGATCGCCAAGAGGGTGGTGAACGTCAAACTTCCCGCAACCGTCAGGCACTTGTCCTCAACCGCCCGTCTCGAGACAAAAAGTAGGTAACTGAACGATCTCGAGAGATTGTGTCGTAGAAAAAACAGTAGTGGCCTAAACATAGCGACGTTTGTACCCCGACGAATTCTTATAATGACAATATCAAGCGACAATCCCAGCCGCAGTACTTTTTCAAATTATCGATCGACCCCAACATGGCAGACATTCTAGTCTTGTACTACTCACATACCGGCAGTGTTCGCGAACTTGCCACCCACATTGCGCGCGGCGTCGAGAGTGTCCCCGGTATGAATGCCCGATTGCGCACTGTACCGAAGGTCTCGACCATCGCCGAGGCAACCGGACCGGCAGTGCCCGACAATGGTCCGCCATATGTCAGTAATGCAGATCTGCGCGAATGTGCTGGACTGGCATTAGGCTCACCAACGCGTTTTGGCAATATGGCGGCACCGATAAAATATTTTCTCGATGGCACCGGCGGAGAATGGATGAGCGGCGCGCTGGCGGGAAAGCCGGCTTCAGTATTCACATCGACCTCGACGATGCACGGCGGCAATGAGGCCACACTGTTGAGCATGATGATCCCGCTGCTGCATCACGGCATGTTAATCGTCGGCCTACCCTTCACGGAACACGAACTATCCACCACGCAACAAGGCGGGACCCCTTATGGTGCCAGCCACGTCGGTGGTAGCGACGGCGCACTACCCGTGTCGAACGCTGAAAAACAACTGGCAGTCGCGGCCGGAAGACGCTTGGCGACGATTGCCGCGAAGCTTGCTGCCTGATGAACCAGGCAACTGCACACCGAGCGCATGTGACCGCAGTCGCGGCACTTTGTATGCTTATCGCGAATTGTTTGTTGTGGGAGTGGTTACTTGCCCCAATTCGGCCTGGCGGCTCATGGATGGTGCTCAAGGCACTACCGCTGCTGATTCCGTTACCCGGCATTCTTAGCCCGTCGCCCAGACGGCGCTACACCTACCAGTGGTCAACACTTTTTATCTGGCTATATTTCACCGAAGGCGTGGTGCGTGCATGGGCAGATATCAGCGCCGTTTCCCAAGCGCTCGCGACGATTCAGGTCGCATTGTGTGTAGTGTTCTTTGTTGCCGCGGTCAGTTATGTGCGCAACACACCGTCACACCTCGCCAAGGGCTAACTCGGTTTGCGCCTGCCAAACCGCGTACGCAGCATACCAACCGCAATCGGCAGCAAACTCAGCGCGATGATCCCGATCACCAGCAACCCCAAGTTGGCTTTAACCCAAGGCAAGTTGCCAAACAAGTATCCCGTGTAGCAGAGTGATCCGACCCATAGGGCGGCACCGACCAACGTGTAGGCGATGTACTTCGGGCGGTGCATCGCGCCAATACCCGCAACAAAAGGAACATAGGTACGGAGAAACGGTACAAACCGAGCAACGATAACAGCCACCGAGCCCCACGTCTCGAAGAACAGGTGCGTTTTGTCAATTTGCGAGGGCCGCAGCCACGCCGCCTTCGGGCGTCGAATAACGCGCGTGCCGAACCAACGGCCAATTTCGTAATTGGTCAGGTTGCCCAAGGTAGCGGCAATGAACAGCAGCACCACTAGCAAATGAATATTCATGCCGCCCAACGCCGCAACTGACCCCGCAATGAACAACAACGAATCACCCGGCAGGAATGGTGCCACCACCAGCCCGGTTTCCGAAAAAATGACGGCGAACAGAACGGCGTAGATCCATAACCCGTACTGCGCAACGAGAAGGGCTAGGTGTTTGTCGAGCTGAAGAACCATGCCAGCAAGGTGGTACAGCCAATCCATTCGCAACTTCCGCTTACGAGCGGGGGCTTAAGGCTGTGCAGAGATAACTTCTGGCTCGCCGTCTTTTTTTACGGGCTTGACAAAGTCTTCACGCGACACGCCAAGGTAGTTCGCAATCGGACACGCGACCAACACGGAAGAATAAATGCCGAAACAAATTCCGATGGTTAGCGCCAAGGCGAAATAATGCAGCGTAGGCCCGCCGAGAATCAGCATTGCAATCACCATCATTTGCGTTGTACCGTGGGTAATGATGGTTCTTGAAATCGTCCCGGTGATAGCAGCGTCGAAAATCTCGGGTGTCGTCGCTTTGCGCATCTTGCGGAAGTTTTCCCGTGCGCGATCAAATACAACCACGGACTCGTTTACCGAATAACCAAGTATCGCCAGCACCGCTGCAAGTACGGGTAGCGAAAACTCCCACTGAAAGAAGGCAAAGAAGCCGAGAATAATGATGACGTCGTGCAAGTTCGCGATGATGGTGGCAACGGCGAAGCGCCATTCAAACCGGATGGCGAGATAAATCATGATACCAATACAAACCGCCAGCAACGCTAGTGAGCCGTCGTAGGCCAACTCCTTGCCGACCGCCGAACCGACGAATTCCATCCGCTTCAACTCTGCGGATTTGTCGGCGGCATTGAGCGCCGTCATCACCCGCCCCTTCAGCGCCTCCATCGCGTTGTTCTGAGTCTGATTTGCCGCAGTCGGTAGCGGCAGGCGCACCAGAATATCTTGTGCCGAGCCAAACTTGATGACTTCCGCGCCCGTAATACCTGCGCTGTCAAGCGTCGTCCGAATTTTATCCGGCTCAACGGCTTGCGCATATTTGACTTCCATCACTGCGCCGCCGGTGAATTCAATCGACAGGTGTAAGCCATTTTTCCAAAGAAAAAATATTGCCAACAAAAACGTCAAAAATGAAATCACGTTGAACCACAACGCATGTTTCATGAACGGGATCGACTTCTTAAACTTGAAAAATTCCATGGCGATTGCCCTTTCTGATTACTGCGGAATATTGCTCCGACGTCGAATGCGACTCCGTCGAATGGAAAGTTGGCGAAGCTGTGGACTAGGCCTTCGCTGCTTTCGCCCACTTGACATTGCCGATAGACAACATCGTTATCTTCTTCTTGCCACCGTAGATCACGTTGACGATTCCCCGCGAGACCATCACGGCCGAGAAGATCGAAGTCAAGATACCCAGGCAATGCACCACCGCAAAACCCCGCACCGGGCCCGAACCCCAGATCAAGAGAGCAAGACCGGCGATGAGCGTGGTAATGTTTGAGTCAATGATGGTGTCAAGTGCGCGCTCATAGCCTGCTTGGATCGCCATTTGCGGCGACATGCCGTTGCGCAGTTCTTCACGTATGCGCTCGTTGATCAGCACGTTCGCATCAATGGCCATCCCCAGCGTCAGCGCGATCGCGGCAATACCAGGCAGCGTTAGGGTCGCTTGCAACATAGAGAGCAGCGCAATTAGGAACAGCAAGTTGGCGGCGAGCGAAACAACCGAAACCACGCCGAACAGCGAGTAGTAAATGACCATGAATATCGTGATTAGTGCAAAACCAAACAATAGCGAGTTCTTGCCCTTTTCGATATTCTCTGCACCTAGGCTCGGGCCGATGGTTCGCTCTTCGATAATTTCCATCGGCGCGGCGAGCGCGCCTGCACGCATCAGCAGCGCGAGGTTTTTTGCTTCTAACGAGCTAGAGATACCGGTAATTTGGAAGGTCGCACCCAGCTCGCTTTGAATGGTGGGCCAGCTCAACACTTCGGGCTTGCCCTTTTCAATCAGAATTACCGCCATGTTTTTGCCGACATTCTCACGCGTCGCCAAAGTCATCGCGCGACCACCAGCGCCATCCAACCGCACAGTTACGTTCGGCCGATTACCCTGCTGCGTATCAAAGCCCGGCTGTGCGTCGGTCACTTTGTCGCCGGTCACAATGACCTGTTTGCGAACAATCACCACCTCACCGCTGGAGCCGATCATTTTCTCGGTGTTAAACGGCGCAGGCTCATTGCGGAACTGCTCAAAGGAGCGCCCACCGGCGGCGTGTTCTTCCGCGACCATACGGAACTCCAGGGTCGCTGTTCGACCGATAACATCCTTCGCACGGGTTGGATCTGTCACGCCAGCCAGTTGGATAAGGATTCGATCTAGGCCTTGCTGCTGCACGATCGGCTCTGACACGCCAAGCTCATTGACGCGCTTGCGCAACGCGGTGATATTTTGCTGCAATGCTGCTTCCTGAAGTTTGAATACGGTTTCGGGCTTCATGGTCAGGGTGATGACGACTTCTTCACCTTGATTGGTATCGCGAATCGCCAAATCAGCAAACTGGGCGTTTAGTTCTTTCCGCGCTTTGTCGGCTTCTGCCCGCTCCTTGAAACGCAGAACAACGTTATTTCCATCGCGCGAAATGCCTGAATAAAAGATCTTCTTATCCCGAAGCAGTGCGCGCGATTCACCGAGGTAACGATCGACCGCCTTATCAATCGCTGCCTTCATATCAACCTGCATCAGGAAATGCACTCCGCCGCGTAGATCCAGTCCGAGATACATTGGCAGCGCATTTATCTTTGTCAACCACGCCGGAGAATTTGACAGGTTGAACAATGCTGCAACATATCCCTCACCGAGCGCTGCCTGAATTGCGTCGCGCCCCTTAAACTGCGTGTCCGCGTTCTTGAATTTGACACGCAACGTTTCGCCTTGTAATTCAACCCCCTCGTTGGAGAGGTTTGCCGTTTTCAGGACGTCTGCCACCCGCGTCTGCAAGCCAGCATCGACCTTGTTGGTGCGCAGGCCGGAGACCTGCACAGCGGGGGATTCACCAAACAAATTCGGCACGGTGTAAAGAAACGCGACGATCAGCGCGCCAATAATCAGAACGTACTTCCAGGCAGGATACTTATTCATTAAAACCTCGGGCAGTCAAAATCATGCACGCCACGCAGCAAGCTTCGACGCAACGCGGCGGAAAATACATCACGACTTGGTTACGTCGTTGTAAGTACCTTTGGGCAGCAAAGTCGTGACGGCCTGCTTTTGTACATGCAAAACCTTGCCTTCGCCCACCTCCAGACCGACATACCCGTCCCCCACCTTGGTGATGCGACCGATGATGCCCACCGCAATGACTTCATCGCCTTTTTGCAATCCATCGACCATGGTCTTGTGTTCCTTTGCCTTCTTCATCTGCGGCCGAATCATGAGGAAGTACAGCAAGATGAACATCAAGAAAATTGGCAACAAGCCAATCAACGTATCGCCACCTGAGGCTTGGGCGGTTTGCGCGTGCGCGAGGCTTATCATGGAACTCTCCGGTTTCTAAAGGTGGATATTCGGCGAATAGCGCCTGAGAATGAGGCGCGAAGCTGGGTGGCTATTGTCATTCTGAAGCGCGAAAAACAGCATGGGCTGGGCCCGAAAAAATTAGCCTGCGATTATAGCGGATTCCACTAGAACGCCCCCGTAATGTCGTTGCCGCTGGGGCCGGAGTCCCCGCAACCTCTGTCAATCCATTCCGCGCGCCCGATCCGCGTAGAACTGCTCCCGGAACGCCTCGAAGGCGTCGGCTTCTATCGCCACGCGGATTTCGCTCATCAACTGCTGGTAATAGAAAAGGTTGTGAATCGTGTTGAAGCGCGCGCCGAGAATCTCGTTGGTTCGCTGCAAATGGTGCAGATATGCTCTCGTTGCCGTCTTGCAGGCGTAACACTGACAAGTCTCATCGAGCGGTCGGGTGTCGTCCCGAAAGCGGGCGTTTCGGATTTTCACGTCGCCGTAGCGGGTAAACAACCAGCCGTTGCGGGCATTGCGAGTTGGCATAACACAGTCAAACATATCCATCCCGCGCGATACCGCTTCGACCAGGTCTTCTGGCGTACCAATGCCCATGACATAACGTGGCTTGTCCGCCGGCAATCTCGGGGCGGTATGGTCGAGAATGCGCAACATATCTTCTTTCGGCTCACCCACGGAAAGCCCGCCGACGGCATACCCGTGGAAATTCATATCTGTTAGGGCCGCGAGCGACTCATCACGCAAATCTTCATACATACCGCCCTGCACGATGCCGAACAGCGCATTTGGGTTCGCCAGCCGGTCAAACTCATCACGAGACCGTTTGGCCCAGCGTAGTGACAGCCGCATCGATTGCGCGGCATCGGTGAGGGGTGCGGGATAGGTCGTGCATTCGTCAAATATCATGACAATATCGGAGTTCAGCGTACGCTGGATACGCATCGACTCCTCCGGTGATAAGAAACACTTGTCGCCGTTCACCGGCGATTGAAACGCAACCCCCTCTTCCGTGATTTTCCGGAGGTCTCCCAGACTCCATACTTGGAAACCGCCGGAATCCGTCAAAATCGACTTTTCCCACGCCATGAAGCGGTGCAACCCCCCGTGTTTGGCGATCACATCCAAGCCCGGCCGCAGCCATAGATGGAAGGTGTTGCCAAGGACGATCTGGGCACCGATTTCGTCGAGCTCCTGCGGGCTCATTGCCTTCACCGTTCCATAGGTCCCCACGGGCATGAAAACGGGCGTTTCGATGACGCCGTGTGATAACTCAAGGCGGCCGCGTCTGGCCACGCCAAAACGGTTTGTGCTGTTGGCAAGCAGGGTAAATCTCAATCGGTTCTCCAAAATGCAGCGATAAGGACGCGCCCACAGGACAATGCGAACCGTCTTGAGCAGCGGCAGGCAGTGAATTTGAGCAGTTCAGACAAATATTTATCGGGTATGCACCTCATGGCACTACCTTAAGCGATTTTTGCCATGAAAGCGCACGAAAAGAAAGCTGGCTGAGAGCCTTCACTTGTTAAGATGTTGGTATCTAACATCAACGTCAAAACAGAAAGGATCAGCCATGTGTGACGATACCAAA
>JADCIX010000008.1 GCA_020247545.1 Rhodocyclaceae bacterium
AGCGACAGGGTTACGGTTGCATGACGAAAATCAAACGAAGCGAGCGCAAGTGAGCCACCGAGCAGGGGCCCCGCGTTGCGGGGATGCGAGCAAGGCGAACTGGCGCAGGCGAGCGACAGGGTTACGGATGCATGACGAAAATCAAACGAAGCGAGCGCAAGTGAGCCACCGAGCAGGGGCCCCGCGTTGCGGGGATGTGAGCAAGGCGAACTGGTCAGGTTGGAATAAGCGAGCGACAGGGTTACGGTTGCATGACGAAAATCAAACGAAGCGAGCGCAAGTGAGCCACCGAGCAGGGGCCCAGCGTTGCGGGGATGCGAGCAAGGCGACTTGGTCAGGTTGGAATAAGCGAGCGACAGGATTACGCTTGCATGTAGAAAATCAATCGGATCGAGCGCAATGAGCACGCAGACACCCCTGGATTACATCCCGCTAACAGGCGCAAAACCACGCGGCAAACGGCCTTATTTTTTTGACGACCCCGCCGTCGAGCGCGTACTGGCCATCACCATGGCCGTTGCACAGGAGGTCGCAGTATTGCGTGAACGCCTTGATACGGTGGAACGTTTGCTGGAAAAACACGGCGGACTCACGCGCGCCGAGATCGACGCTTATGCGCCAGACCAAGCATCAGCGACAGAGCGCGCTGAGTGGTCTCGTATGTACATCGCGCGGGTGCTACGAATCGTGCAACAAGAAATCGAGGCCCTCAACGCCTCACCGGACAACAACTACGATCTTGACGCCAAAGCTGATGAGCTTGGAAGAACCTAAGCAAACTGAGGAGACACAAACTTGACCACTGCCAAAGAAATGCTACCGCTGCTGTCAAAACACGAGGGCGTCTGGGATGGCTGGTATCGCCACTATGACCCAAGCGGCAAGATGATCGATGAACATAAGTCACGCTTGGTGTGCCGCTTTCCTGAATCGGGCCCGTACCCATATCACCAGACCAACCACTACAGCTGGCCCGATGGCAAAACCGAAGTACGCGATTTTCCCGCACAGGTTCACGACGGTCGTATGTGGTTTGACAATGAGCTCATCAAGGGTTGGGCTGCTGAAGTTCCACTTGATGACTTAAACCGCACCGTCATGCTCTATTGGAAGCGCAAGGGCGACGACAACCTCTATCTTTACGAAATGATTCAGATATCAGACGACGGCAAGGCACGTCACCGCGTCTGGCACTGGTATCGTGACGGCCGAATTGTTTCCCGGACGTTAATCGATGAACAACTTGTCTCGCATGAATGGCGGGGCATCACCGGCCCGACATTTGCCGGCGACCCACTACCGGCATAATCATCGAACACCAAATCGCACCCGTTGAGGTGCGATTTTTTATTGGAGAAGGCACCATGTTGATCAAGTCTCTATCTCGCAGTCTTGTGGTCATCCTACTGTCCATCGGTTCAGCCGCGATGGCGCAAAGCACCGCGCCGCGCAGCGTTGCGGCCGAAGACAAATTCGCACCCATCATGCTGGATGACCTGCATTACTACAGTGTGGCGCACGAGAAGATGAAGGCGTTTTTCATCACACACTTTGGCGCAAAACCCATGCGCGAGCAGCCGACCAATCCGCTGCGCTTCATTGATTTTCTCGCTATCTCGCCCACTCAATCGACCATCAATCTTTCGCCTAAAGGTCCGTTCGAAGGCGTGCGTGTCGGTGACCCGAAACGTTGGGAGAAGGAGACCGTGCCGCCGGCCGCAACACTACCCGCCATGTACGGGGTCCATTGGATTGCGTTTACCACCAACAATCTCGCCAAGTCGCTGGCAACACTTGAGGCCAATGGCGTCAGCGTGGCGTCGCGCAACTTCAAACTTCCCGGTCAGCCAACAACCAAAGCCGCCGCAGTGCATACGCCGGATTACAACTTGCTTGTGCTGGTTGAACGGCCAGATGCCAAACTGAATAGTGCGTACGCGATCGACCATATCCAGCTACTGGTCGGCAATGTGGCAGACAACGTCAAGTTCTACTCGGACGTGTTTCGCGGCGTGGTGAAAAGCCGCAACGATCAGGCAACCCTGATGGAAATCGGCAAACATCTGTTTGTGCTCTCCGAGCCTGCGGCTCTTGGGCTCGAACGCGAGACTGTGATTAAGCGCGACCCCAAACAGTTTCGCAGCAACATCGATCACATCGGATTCTTGTACGCCGACGCGATGCCCGCCTACGAAAATGCCGCCAAACTTGGCTATAAGTTCCTCTTGAAACCGACACTCTTCAACTACTTTGATAAACCGACACCTTATGCGTTTGGCATTCTCTTCAGCCCGGATGGCTTGCAATGTGAGATGTACACCGAGGTTGGCCGCGTCGGACCGCGAACCATGGTCGCCAACTAGAATCGCACCAATCGCGTAAACCCAGCTGCGTTTAGTGGCGGCTGCAATAACCAACGGCGTGCAACGATACAGTCAACTACTGTACCAACGCCTTAGCATGCTGGCGTTCAACAAACTGAAACGGTGTATTTGATCGACCGGCGGCAAAGGATGCCGATTTTTTCGCAGCCGCCGTCCGACTCAACTCGGAAAGGAAACTTTGCCCATCGCCACCGAGGGAATACCTGGTCGCAACCCAGATTCACATCGACCGCCTGCAATTGTTTCGTTTGCCAGCACGGCAAACAAAACGGCTTCCTTCGCGTCTCCTGCTATTGCCAACTCATCGGTCGTCGAAAAACGACACGCGATTAGTTCTTGAAGCCACGCTACCAAAAGCGGGTTATGCGCGCCGCCCCCGGAAAGATAGATGGTGAACTCAGATAGCGCGACGCCTGTGCCGGCAACGGCATGATGGACGGCTTCAGCAATAGTCTCGGCGCTAAATCGAGTCAGCGTGGCGAGCGTATCGTGTGCAGAAACGTTCATACTGTCGCTAGCGCGTTTGGCATCATCAACGTAGGCAGAACTAAATAACTCAGGCCCGGTTGTTTTTGGAAATGGCTGGCGAAAAAATGCGTTTGCTTTGAGTGCAGCAAGTAACGGGGGATGCACATTACCCTGCTTCGCTAGCGCCGCGTCGCGATCAAATGATAATTGCGGAAAACACCGGCGCGTGACAGCGTCGATCAAAGTATTTCCAGGGCCGGTGTCGGTGACAAACACCTCCTCGGCACGCATGGTCGCAGGCAGATAGGTGAAGTTGGCGATTCCGCCCATGTTTAGCAGGATACGATTCTCACCGCGCTTGCCAAACAAAAAAAAGTCGCCGTATACAGCAAGCGGCGCACCCTCGCCGCCTGCTGCAAGATGCTTTTGGCGAAAATCCGAAATCGTGGTGATACCGGTTTTTACCGCGATATGGCAGCCGTCGCCAATCTGCAAAGTCGCATTCGGAAACTTTGCTTGCCGGTGCAGTGCCTTTGGCGCATGCATCACAGTTTGCCCGTGCGAGGCAATCGCATCAATACTGGTTGGTGCAACCTGCCAGCGCTTCAGGCACTCGAGCACTATCTCCGCGTGCAGGTTGCCAATCCATTCGTTCAGCATGGCCAAGTGCTGAAAATCAATCTCGCGTTTTGCGAACACTTTGCGAACTTCGTTCTTGGTATCCTCGGTGTAACTGATCGTCGCAAAGTGCACCAGCTCGACCTCAGTCGTTGCCCCGGCACCACTAATTTCACAAAGCGCAACATCGAGTCCATCAAGCGAAGTACCGGACATCAAACCAATGATGCGACGAGTCTTCTGGTTAGCGACGTGGTAAAGCTTCTGGAGATTTGTGTTCATGATGACGGTTCAACCTAGGACTCGTAGCCGATAGCAAATCCAGCGCATTCCCTGCGAATTCGCCGTCCCGCGTGGCCAACCAAAAAACATCGATTGAACATCGACATACTAGGTGTCTTTTCGTGTCCCGGCGGTAGGCGGTAGCGACCGATGCTAGGCGGCAGGCGCAATGCGTTTGTATACCACTTTAGTACCAATTGCCAGCGCGTTGCAAGTCACAGGTGAGTTAAGGTAGCATCCCAATTAAAGACCACTTAACCATCAACTCGAGAATAAGCGGGTTAGTTAAGTGTGTCTGACTCGCTTATTCACCATTCCTAACCAAAGGGACGCTTATGACACCCAAACAATCGCTGCATCAACCCGCGTTCCGTCTGAAGGCAACGGCGATGGCTGTCATGGTTGCCCTTTCGCCAATAGCACTTTCCTCGGCGTATGCACAAACCGCGCCTGCCCCATCCGCCAACGCAGTGACGCCCGCAGACGCCAAAAAGGGCGACGAAAAAGTAGAATCATTGGTGATCACCGGCACCCGTATGCAGGCCGCAAGTCTTACTGCGACCAGCCCCGTCAGTCAATTCAGCGCTGCCGATATCGCCATGGTGCGTGCGATCACGGTAGAAGATTTTTCGACCAAGCTTCCGCAGTTAGCGGGAGGCGTCAACAGCACCTCTGCCGGCAGCGATGCGTTCGGCGCACAGACGCTGGACTTGCGTAACCTTGGCCAAAGCCGCACACTAGTTTTGATCAACGGGACTCGTGCGGTACCGTTTAGTTTCCGTAACGCGGTCGATGTGAATTCGATCCCTGCACCGCTGATTCAACGCGTCGATATCCTCACGGGTGGTGCCGCCGCTGTGTATGGTGCAGACGCGATTTCAGGGGTGGTCAATTTCATCATGAATGACCGCTTCCGCGGCCTGCAAACGTCTGCCAACTATCGTGGTGCCAAGGGTGGCGGCTCGCAACACGGCGCGAACGTTACCTTCGGGTCTGAGTTCGCTGATCGCGGCAGTGTGGTGGGCTATGCTGAATACACCGAGCGCAAAGAGTTGTTAGCGGGTAAGCGCGATTGGGCGCTACGCAATCCGGGCCTAGTCGCGGGCAGCGGCGGCAACTTCACCGATGTCGCCAGCGGTCGGATTTTCTCGGTAGACGACGCCAATCGTTTCACATTGACACCGCAGACGACCGACTACACACCAGGCTACCTTTTGATCCAGCCGATGAAGCGCGTCAACGCTTCGACGTTTTTCAAGTACGATTTCACTGACTCGGTCCAAGGCTATGGTCGTGTGATGTATTCAAATGTCAAAACTACCGGTGCCCCGCGTTCTGGTCAGGTGCCGGTGGTTGTAAACACAGTGGTCGGCATCACGAGCGCAAATAGCTTTATTCCGCCTGAGGCGCGGCCACTTCTGACCTTCGTCAACGGCGTGGCGCAGGTTCGCGTCAATCGCTCCCTTAGAGAACTTGGCGTGAAAACGGCGGAAAACGACCGTACCACTTTTCAAGCGCAAGTCGGCCTGAAGGGTTCATTCACAGACGCGGTCAGTTGGGATGTTTACGCACAAACAGGAACCTCCGAGGAATCTATCGTCGTTAATGGTGATGGCGTGGCTGCGCGCTTCCCAACGCTGGTAAATACCATCGATATTTTTGGCCCCGGAGCAGATTTATCTGGTCTGGCACAGCAGTTCAAATATGGTGATCGCGAGAGAAAGCAAAATGTAATCGGTGCCAATGTCTCCGGCGACAGCAGAGACTTATTCAAACTACCCGCTGGTCCAATCGGCTTTGCTTTGGGCGCAGAGAATCGCCGCGAGACAGGTACCTTTGACTACAACCCGAATCTCGGTCAGTCGTTTAATCAAGGGGTCGAGTCTGGCCCAGGCGTTCCGCCTTTCTTCCGAGCACGCGAAGTTTACGGTGAGGTCTTGATCCCTCTATTGAGCGATTTGCCGCTAATCAAAAATCTCTCGATTGAAGGCGCGAAGCGTCGTTCGGCGTACACTAAATCGGTTGGTGCCTCAAATACTTACGACACCGACAAATTCGGTGCATCATGGTCAATCAGCGATGACTTCCGCCTCCGCACGACGCGCCAGAACGTAGTGCGCGAACCAAATTTCGGCGAATTTGCGAATCCGGTTTTCTCGATTCCATTTTCGAGCCTAGTAACGGTTGCACGACTACGCCCACGTTATGCTGGCGACCCATGCGTACTGGGCACCGGCAACGCGGAGCAGTGCCGCCGCTTTAATGCGCCGGCGGTCGGCTCATACAATTCGCTCGACGCCGCGAATTTGCTGGGCGGCTACTTTTTTGGTGGCAACCCTGACATTCGCGCGGAAAAAGGGAAAACTAGTACCTTGGGTGCCGTGTTAACACCGACGTCGCTAAAAGATTTGTCCCTAGCGTTTGATTATTACCGGATCGAAATCAAGGATGCTGTCGGCCAGATTCAGCCAATTGATGCCTTAACAAGTTGCTATATCACCGATCCATCGGCTGGCAATCCGCTATGCCAAGCCGTCACGCGTAACCCGACCACCGGGCGCATTCAGGATGGCTTTCCAGTGGATCGTAATCTGGCCTTTATCAAACAAGAGGGCTTTGATCTCGATCTGAGCTTCCGACATCGTGTGCTTGGCGGTCTGCCTGGTAAAACATTGAAGTGGCAATATCAAGGCGCGTTCGTCCGCAAGTACACGATTCAGCGCAACGCCGTGCTCGATCCAATCGATTGCAAAGGTACCTACGGTTCCCGCTGCTCGTCTGATGCGGTTTCACTCGTCGCACCGAGCTATCGCCATCGCGCCTCCGTTACTTGGGAAGCCAGTATGCTCACTGCGCAAATCGGTTGGAAACGCATAGGCAAGGTAAATGACAGCACCTTCGGCAGCACAGGCAGCATCAGCGCACAGGATTACTTTGATCTAAACGTCGCGTGGCGCACCCCTGTCAAAGGCCTAAGCGTCAATGCCGGCATCGACAACATCGCAGACAAGAAACCGCCAACCCCAACAAATCCTAGCACCTTCAATACTTTCGCCGACACCTATAATGTGCTCGGACGCAGCTTCGGATTTACGGCGACGTACAAATTCGATTGAAGCGCGTTTACGCTTCGACACGCGCTAACGCGGGACGGCATTCATGAACGTGGATGCCGTTTTTTTCGATCCGCAATTGGTCGCCTCCGCAGCTCAACGGCCTACTCTGAACATTTCAAGGGGGCGCGTTCGAGAGTTAACCGCCCACTATCGGCGGTTGTATTCTTAACCGTCCCACCATCGCTTTTCCAACATCGTCAGACTACGTGTCAACGTACATTGCAACATGGACACGTAAGTCTAGACATGCGCGCCAGCAAGAAGGATGCGCGTAGACGACGAAAAGGCGAACGACTGCACGCTGCATACCACATGGCATGGCGAGCCGGTGGGAGTTCATTATTGGGCAATAAAGATGGCGCTGCGGTGTACGGTCGGGATCCTAAGACCCAACTGTGGCGGCAGTACGCGGGCGCTTCTTGATTTCGTGCGTTGCCCTGGCAAATCGAGTGAAAAACGATTCAACGCCGACCATCATCTAATCGGGAATGAAGGCAGGTGAGCCCGACCGGAACAGGCCTTGCCGCTTTATGTGCCTCTTCCTTGAGGGGCTGTACCCTCATCTGCAAGTCGTCCTCCTCAGTCGGCATTCTGTCGCACCTTTGTTGAGATTGGGCTACGCGTGGCATTGAATGCAGTTCAACAAAAGCGCACATCAATCGACCATTCATCGACCTCATCTCACAACAAAGGGAGTTTCCATGCTTAGACTTGACGGCGTCACGCACATTTATCCCAGTGGCACTAAGGCGCTAGATAACGCCACCCTTGATATTCCCAAGGGTATGTTTGGTCTGCTTGGGCCTAATGGCGCAGGCAAGTCAACACTTATGCGTTGCATCGCGACGCTACAGACGCCAAGCACAGGAACAATAAAGTTTGGCGACATTGACGTCGTACAGCAGCCGGAAAAGTTGCGCGCGACCCTTGGCTATCTGCCGCAGGATTTTGGCGTCTATCCGCGCGTCTCCGCAGTAGATTTGCTCGACCATCTTGCCGTGTTGAAAGGGTTAAGCAATAAAGGGGAGCGCAAAGACACGGTTGAGACCCTGCTCAATCAAGTCAATCTGTGGTCGGTACGCAAAAAGGCCGTGTCCGGTTTTTCAGGTGGGATGCGCCAACGTTTTGGTATTGCGCAGGCGCTGATCGGTAATCCGTCGCTGATCATCGTCGATGAGCCGACGGCGGGCTTAGATCCGGAGGAGCGCAATCGCTTCAACAATCTGTTGTCCGAGATTGGTGAGAACGTGGTGGTTATTCTGTCCACGCACATCGTCGATGACGTGGCTGATCTGTGCTCTCGTATGGCGATCATCGTTAATGGCAAGATCGTCGAGACGGGCGCACCAGCACAGTTGATACAGGGCTTAAGCGGTCAAGTGTGGCGGCGTACGATTCCGAAAGCGGCACTACCGCAGTACCAATCGCGCATGAACGTCATTTCCACGCGCTTACGCGGTGGTGAAACCGTCATTCATGTCGCCGCAAACGCCGCACCAGAAGCCGCGTTTGAGCTGATCGCTGGCGACTTGGAAGATTTCTATTTTGCGACGCTCGCGGGCACCCGCCGCGAAGGCGCTACTGCGGCACAAACCGCCAGCATCAAGTAGAAGGAAATCCGGCCATGTTAACCAAAATCGCTGCTTTCGAGCTGCGTTATCAATTGCGCTCACCGCTGTTTGTGGTGGGCTTTGTATTGTTCTTCCTGATGACATTTGCCTCTGTAACGATCGACCAAGTGCAGATTGGCGGACGCGGTAACGTTAATGTCAATTCGCCATATGCGCTGTTACAAACGCTTGGCCTCTTAAATGTCTTCGCGCTTTTTGTTGTGACGGCGTTCGTTGCCAACGTTGTGATTCGAGATGATGAAACTCGGTTCGCGCCGATTGTCCGCGCGACGCGAGTATCAAAGTTTGACTATCTCGTCGGCCGCTTCAGCGGGGCGGTAATCGTGGCCATGTTTGTCATGGCGAGTGTCCCGTTAGGCATGCTCATCGGGTCTTGGATGCCATGGTTGGATGCGGAAAAAGTTGGCCCGTTCGTATTGACGCACTACCTGTATGCGTTTTTTGTGTTTGGCCTGCCGACGATCTTGGTCATGAGTGCGGGGTTCTTTGCGGTTGCCACCGCTACGCGTTCGATGATGTGGACGTACGTCGCGATGGTAGCCTTTCTCGTCCTGTTTGCCACAACACGATTGCTGCTGCGCGATTCGTCATTCGATGCTATCTCAGCACTATCTGATCCATTCGGGCTGGGTGCATTACAACAGGCGACCAAGTATTGGACGGCCTCCGACCGTAACACGATGCTTCCATCGTTGTCCGGCTTGATCCTCTACAACCGTGTGATTTGGCTATCGGTCGCACTCGCCCTGTTCGGGCTGGCCTATGCGATGTTCCGATTTGAGTTGAAGGGGGCCAAAGTAAGAGAGAAAACAGGGGCTGCGCAGGAAGAGCGAACAGCAATAGCAGATATCCCTCCTATCGCTAGGCCGCTCGCAACAACCGACGCGTCTGGCGGCACACGTTGGCGGCAGTTCATGGCCTTAACGCGTTTTGATATGGGTTTCGTCTTCAAGAGCCCCGCATTCTTTGTACTGCTGGCAATTGGTGTATTCAACGCGCTCGGCAGCATGAATTTTGTCGTCGAGCAAAATGGTGTGAATTATTTTCCCGTCACGCGCGCGATGATCGAAAGCTTGCAGGGCGCATTCAATATCATCCCGATCATCATCGCGATTTACTATGCCGGGGAACTGGTGTGGCGTGATCGCGAACGCCGCATTCACGAAATCGTGGACGCCACTGCTGCGCCGGACTGGGCTTTTATCATTCCGAAGGTGTTAGCGATTACGCTGGTTTTACTGGCGAGCTTCGCCGTGGCTGCGCTGACTGCCATTCTTTTTCAGCTCTTTCATGGCTACACGTATTTACAGCTATACGCATACCTGCTGTGGTTCATCCTACCCGGGCTCATCTCTGCCGTTCTTTTGGCAGCGCTCGCGATCTTTGTGCAAGCGCTGGTGCCACAAAAATTTGTCGGATGGGCGGTCATGCTGGTCTATGTCGTGGCGAGTGTCACGCTCAATACCATTGGCCTTGAACACAATCTCTACAACTACGGCGGCGAACCGGGTGTCCCACTATCCGACATGAATGGCCTAGGACGTTTCTGGATTGGTCGTGCCTGGTTCCAAGCGTACTGGCTTGCATTCGCGTTGATGCTGCTCGTAGCAACGCACTTGCTGTGGCGACGCGGCGCGGAGACGCGCTTGCGCCCTCGATTCGACCGTTTGCGTTCACGTCTTTCTGGTGGACCCGGTTTGATTATTGGCGCGGCCGGCGTCGCGTGGGTTGGCATCGGGGTATTCATCTTCTACAACACAAACGTGCTGAACCGATACGAAACGGGTCCAGAGCGTGAACGCTTTTTTGCAGACTATGAGAAAACCTTACTGCCGTATGAAAAACTGCCGCAGCCAAAGATTACCGATGTTGTTCTCGACGTCGCGATTTTCCCAAAGCAGGCTCGCGTCATCACCAGTGGCAGCTACGTGATCGAAAATCGCAGCAGCGAACCACTTCCCGCAGTACATGTACGCTGGAGTGCGCCGTTGAAGATGGAAACGCTCGACGTGGAAGGTGCCAGCACTGAGAAGGAATACAAGAAGTTCGACTACCGTATCTATCGGTTCACAACGCCCATGCAGCCTGGCGAGAAGCGCACCATTCGCTTTACCACGCGGCTCGAAGAACGCGGCTTTCCGAATAGCCGCCCGCTCACGCGAGTCGTCGAGAACGGGACCTTTATCGACAACTTCACCGTCGCACCGATATTGGGCATGGGTCGGGATATGCTCCTCCAAGATCGGAGCAGACGTCGCAAGCACGACTTGCCCGCCGACTTGCGTCCGCCAAAATTAGAGGACCAGGCGGCAAATGACAGGCACTACTTGCGCGCGGATAGCGACTGGGTTAATGCGCAAATTACGGTTAGTACCGATGCGGACCAAACGCCCGTGGCACCAGGCTATATGGTCAGCGATGTTGTTAAGGATAGTCCTGAGGGCAAACGCCGAGTGTTGGTCACCAAGACCGAGGCACCGATCATGAATTTTTTCTCGATGCAGTCCGCGCGATACGCGCAGAAGCGTGACGTGTGGACATCGAGCACAGGCAAGCAGGTTGATCTCGCGGTCTACTATCACCCTGCGCATGAGCATAATGTACAACGTATGCTGGATGCCATGAAGTCATCGCTTGATCTGTTCAACGATAATTTCTCGCCGTATCAGTTCAAGCAAGCGCGTGTTTTGGAGTTCCCCGCCTACGAAGGCTTTGCCCAATCTTTCGCCGCCACCATTCCGTATTCGGAAAGTATCGGCTTTATTCAGAATTTTGATGAGAAGAGAGCTGATGAAAAAATTGATCAGGTGACCTTCGTGACGGCACATGAGGTGGCGCACCAGTGGTGGGCGCATCAAGTGATCGGTGCGAATAAGCAGGGCATGACGCTTCTGTCAGAGTCATTTGCACAGTATTCCGCGCTCTTGGTGATGGAAAAGCTTTACGGCCGCGAGCAGATCCGCAAGTTCCTGAAAACCGAGCTTGATCGCTATTTGCGCGCTCGCGGCGGCGAGGTGATTGAGGAGCTTCCGCTGATACGGGTGGAAAACCAGAACTACATTCACTACAACAAAGGCGCGCTCGTCATGTATTGGCTGAAGGAAGCCGTAGGCGAGGCCGTGGTCAATCGTGCGCTACAAGAATTGCTCGCCGAGTTTGCATTTAAGCCTGCGCCCTATGCCTCGACAACAGACTTCATTCGTCTGCTTCGTGCAGAGGCGGGCCCGCAGCACGATCAGCTCATCACCGATCTGTTTGAAAAAATCACGCTCTATGACATGAAGGCAACAGATGCAAACGCAAAGAAACGCGCCGATGGTATGTACGAGGTGAGTTTTTCAGTCGAAGCAAAGAAACTCTACGCCGACGGCAACGGCAAGGAAACCGAAGCTGCCTTGGACGAGGCGTTCGATGTCGGGGCCTTTACCGAGGAGCCTGGCAATAAAGGCTACAAGCGTGAGTCGGTGCTGTTGATGGATCGCCGGGTGATGAAGACGGGTAGGCAAACCGTCACTTTCATCACAGACAAGTTACCGAAGTTTGTGGGCATTGATCCGTACAATAAACGCATTGATCGCAACTCCGACGACAATATCGCGAGGGTGGTATCAGATTAAGTCTGGCAATTGATCGCGGTGGTCGGAGTGGCAGGCGCTTCGTTCGATAGGCTGGATCACTGGCTAGAAGCAGCTAACGACAGCGAACAACCGATTCTGGTGGCAGCAGTCCGGGATTCCAGCACATCTGCTGTCAAACCTTGGACGGATTGAAAGCAATGCATCCCCACTGCTTCCGAGATGTTTGCTTTGCAATTAAAGTCAGCTTCGAGCCTCTCAAGTGCAGCGGCCACCGAATCAACGCTGCAGGCCAACAACGATCCAGTAATGGCCCCGCCGAGCCAGTCTGGGCATCAGGCAATGGTCCGGCCACTACGATCCTATCGAGGATAGTCTCGATCTAGGGTGGGCGCGGCTGCAATGCCGTCGGGACGTTCACAGCCGAACGTGCTTCGGCAAAATTGCGGCACAGTACGAGGAACATCGGCACGCCGAACTACTGCGGTGGCAAGAACTTAACGGGGTCAAGCGGTTTGCCGTTTTTGCGGATCTCAAAGTGCAGCTTGACTTGGTCCGTATCCGAATTACCCATTTCCGCGATCTTCTGGCCGCGTTTCACTTCCTGACCTTCTGCGACAACAATTTTCTCATTGTGCGCGTAGGCAGAAAACCAAGTGACATTGTGTTTGATGATCACGAGCCGACCATAACCGCGCAATCCCGAACCACTGTAGATAACCTTGCCGTTGCCAGCGGCGTTCACCGCCGTTCCTTTGGCGCCGGCAATGTCAATCCCCTTGTTGGCCTCAGTAAAGGTAGTCATGAGCTTGCCCTTGACCGGCCATGCCCAATCGACATCGTCTCCTGCGGTGGCCGAAGGCTGGACTGCTGGCGCGGATGTCGCAGGGGCCGCCGCGCCCGTTGCCGCCGTTGGCGAGGCCGGTGTTGCCGCCGGTGTCGGGCCAGGGGTTGGCGCGGGTGCTGCGGCCACTTGCGCGGATAGCCGTTGATACGCGATGTCCGTATAAGGCACTTTGCCGCCGCGTGGCTCGACTTTGCTGGTAGCAGAGTTTGTGGCGGGACGCTCGCCGGAGGCTAAAGGTAACGACGTTGGAGCCAGCGGCGTAGCAACTGGCGCACCGGGTTTCGGCTCTTTCGGTATATTGGTAGCAGCCGTCCCGGTGGCAACTGTTGCCAGTGGCGTGAGGCGCAATACGCTATCGAGCTTAATCACGTTAGGGTTTTCGATGTTATTCCACGCTGCCAAGTCGCGGTAGTCCAAGCCGTATTGCAGTGCCACGCCAATGAGGGTGTCGCCTCTTTGAACCGTATGTGTCTTACCAAGATCAGTCGGCCTGATATCAGCAGGCTGCGGCGCGCTTGACGGCGACGTGGCGACCGCAGTTGGTTGTTGCGCTACTGCCCCCCTATCACTGACAGGTGCCGGCGTCTTGGTCGAACAGGCCGTCAACGTCATCAGGAGTGCAAGGGTTGAACCGGTGACAAGTCGCGTGGCAGAGAAAAAATTAGACATATCGATCAGGCAATTCCAGACACAAGGGGTACAAAACGCACATCGTGGACGACGCGCTGGAGAAACTCGGTTTCGGTACGGTCAATGACAAACAGTTGCTGCTGATCGACGCCAACCGGCAGGACCATTCTCCCACCGACTGCGAGTTGTGCCGTCAGTTCCTGCGGAACATGGGAGGCAGCAGCGGTCATGATGATGGCGTCATATGGTCCGGCATCGGCGTACCCGAAATGGCCATCCGCATGTTTAAAAATCACATTGTAGTAACGCAGATCACGCAACGTGCGCCGTGCTTTGTCCATCAACGGTGCGATGCGCTCCACCGTATACACGTCCTTGGCCAATTTGCCGAGAATGGCCGTCTGGTAGCCGCAGCCGGTACCAATTTCGAGCACTTTCTTCGGCACACCCAGCGACCGCTCACAAACCAGCTCGGTCATGATGGCAACCATCTCCGGCGTCGAGATTGTTTGTCCAAAACCGATTGGCAGCGCCTTATCAGGTTCGTAAGCGCGCTCTTGCAACGCCTCTTCAATAAACACGTGGCGAGGCACTTCCGCCATCACCGCCAATACTTTTTCATTCTTAATACCGCGTTGGCGCAATGCGTCGATCATCCGCGCCCGAGTGCGATCCGACGTCATCCCGCTGCCGGAAAAGCGTGCCGCGCCCTGCTTGCCCAGATTGCTGCCCCCCGCCATCGTTAGGTTGTCATCCATTCGGCAAGCGACTTCATCTGCGGGTAGTTGGTCAGATCAATTTGTAATGGGGTGACAGAAACGCGGTTATGTTCGGCGGCATAGAAGTCGGTGCCTGGGCCGGCGTCAGCCGCGCCACCGGCGGCACCTATCCAATAGACAGTCTCGCCGCGCGGATTCAACGCCTTCACCGACGGCTCCGCCTTGTGGCGTTTACCCAAGCGGGTGACTTCAAAACCTTGTAACTGATCGCGCGGAACATCCGGCACATTCACATTCAACAATGACGGACCGGAAATTGGGTGTTGCTGGTGGCGTTTGACCAGTTCTGCCGCGACCCACCCGGCCGTATCAAAATTCTTCGAGTCCCGTGCCACCATCGACACCGCGATCGACGGAATACCGAGCAAGAAGCCCTCGGTGGCGGCTGCAACCGTTCCGCTGTAAATCGTGTCGTCACCCATGTTCGAGCCGTGGTTGATGCCCGACACCACCATGTCAGGCACAAAATCGAGCATGCCGGTAACGGCCATATGAACACAGTCAGTCGGTGTACCGTTCAGAAAGAAAAAGCCATTCGGCGCTTTACGCATCGACAAAGGACGATCGAGCGTGAGTGAGTTTGAGGCACCACTTTTGTCACGCTCGGGCGCAACGACGGTGATTTCAGCGAGAGGGGCGAGTGCGGCATAGAGGGCCGCCAATCCGGGGGCGAAGTAGCCGTCGTCGTTCGAGAGGAGGATGCGCATGACTTTTGTTTTCGGATAATTCGAAATTATGCCACGCTCGCCCTGCTTTCCCTATGAAAACCCCTGTTCGGGGCGATGCAAAGCCACCTTATTAGCCAACTTACTGCCCCACGACGTCAGCACCTTTGGGCGGTACGAAGGTGAACTGCTTGGCGTCGAGGCGTGGATTACGCTCAAATCTTGACAAGGTGATTCGAGTCTTGTTGCCGAAAGCGTCGGATAACTCCATCAAGCGTAAATCTACCCCCTGAAATCCAAGCCGGATCTTTTCGATACCCGCGTCTTTGGTCTTTGGTTCTGCAATTACCCAAGCCATGCCCTCCGACTCTGCCCCGGCAACTAACGTGAAGGCCGCGTCGATTTCAGCGCGACCGGCGAGCAGTGCCGCAGGAGTCGACGAGAACGCCGCCTCGAGTGGTCTAACACTGACTTGATTCAAGTCCTGATCGAAAAACCAAACCTTCTTACCATCGCCAACAATGGTTTGGGCGGGCTTTTCGTACACCCAGCGAAACTTGCCCGGACGCTCGAACTGCAGCGTACCGATACTTGCCGGGCCGGCCTTGCCACGGTTGTCGGTTACCACCTGCGAAAAGTCGGCACGCGCCGATTTGGTCGATTGGACAAACGTCCGAAACTGATCAATCGCGTTCTGCGCAGAGGCGGCTGTAGAGAACGTGAAGACCAACAACAGCAGACTGGCCGCAAATGTTGGACGTAAAGCGGGGAGTAAATTCATTTGGATAAGATGACCGATTCAAGGATTAGTTGCCCAAGTTGCGGCACAAACAGGCGGGATTTGCCAACGGCACCACGACTTGCATCATACTAACAACGCGGCAGTGTTATTCCTGACGACTTGGCACGAGGATGTCGCGGTTGCCATTACCGCCCATGGTCGATACCAGCCCTGCCTTTTCCATATCCTCCAACAACCGCGCGGCGCGGTTGTAACCGATTCGCAAGTGCCGCTGCACCAGAGAAATCGACGCGCGCTTGTTTTGCAGGACGACTTGTACCGCCTGGTCGTAGAGCGGATCTTTTTCACCACCCTCGACCCCACCGCCGCCTAGCGCCTCGGACAGGGACTCTTCCGGAGCGTCGAGAATACCTTCAATGTAGGCTGGTTCTCCTTGCGTCTTGAGATGCTGCACGACACGATGCACCTCGGCGTCGCCGACAAATGCACCGTGTACCCGTTGGGGCACACCGCTGCCCGGCGGTAGGTACAACATGTCACCTTGACCGAGTAGCGCCTCCGCCCCCTGCTGGTCAAGAATCGTGCGTGAATCAATCTTCGACGAGACTTGGAACGCGACACGCGTGGGCACATTGGCCTTGATGAGACCAGTGATGACATCAACACTCGGGCGCTGGGTGGCGAGTACCAAGTGAATACCCGAAGCGCGCGCTTTTTGTGCAAGGCGCGCGATCAACTCTTCGACCTTCTTACCAACCACCATCATCATGTCGGCCAATTCATCGATTACGACCACAATGAGTGGCAACGCTTCGAGGGGTTCGGGTGAATCCGGCGTCAGTGAAAACGGGTGCGGAATCGGTTTGCCCTTATCTTTTGCCTCTTTAACTTTGGTGTTGAACCCGGCGAGGTTTCGTACACCAACCGCACTCATCAGTTTGTAACGGCGGTCCATTTCTGCCACACACCAATTCAGGGCGTGCCCGGCGTGCTTCATGTCTGTGACAACAGGTGCTAACAGATGGGGAATCCCTTCGTACACGGATAACTCCAACATCTTCGGGTCGATCAAAATCAACCGGACTTCGTTGGCCGTGGCTTTGTAGACCAGCGACAAAATCATCGCATTAATGGCAACCGATTTGCCCGAGCCGGTGGTACCGGCCACCAACACGTGCGGCATTTTGGCGAGGTCGGCTACGACTGGGCGGCCGGCAATATCTTTGCCCATCACGATGGCGAGTTTGGAATTCATGTCAGCGTACACCGCAGAACCCAGAATTTCCGAAAGCCGGACAATTTCGCGCTTCGGGTTCGGAATCTCCAATCCCATGTGTGACGTGCCGGGAATCGTCTCAACAATTCGAATTGATGTCACCGACAAGGCGCGTGCAAGATCACGGGCGAGATTGACTACCGTGGAGCCCTTCACACCAACCGCAGGCTCGATTTCGTAACGCGTGATCACCGGACCGGGATAGGCTGCAACAACCTGCACACTCACGTTGAAATCCATCAGCTTACGTTCGATTAAGCGCGACGTAAATTCGAGCGTCTCCGCCGACGGTCGTTCGATGGTCGCCTCGGGCGGGTCCAACAGGCCAATCGTCGGCAGCGGCGAATCTGGCATGTCCGAGAACAACGGCGCTTGTTTTTCTTTCTCGAGGCGCTCCGACTGCGGGATCTCGATGACTGTCGGCTCGATACGAATCGGCGGATGATCCTCAATCACGCGACGCATCTCTTCAACTTTTTCTTCGCGCTGCACCACCGCCTGTTCACCCACTTCGCGGTCGCGTTTTTCTTCGAATTTTCCCTTGAGCGCAACAAACACCCACTCAACGCCAGTGCCCACACGTTCAGCCAGTCGAATCCACGACAGTCCGGAAAATACCGATAACGATCCTGCACAAAGGGCCAGCAATAACACGCTGCCACCGACAAATCCTAACCCCTTTTCAACCACCCCGGCCAGCAATCCACCGACCACCCCGCCAGCACCGTTCGGTAATGCCGCCTTGATGGAGTGGAGGCGTAGCGCTTCCAGCGACGACGATGCAACCAGCAGAATCAAGAAGCCGATCAGCGCAATAACGACATTGCGGCGGTGAAACAGGCGTGAGGTTTCAACACGACCGAACAAACGTGTCACGCCGTAAGCGGCGAGAATCACCCACCACCAGGCTGACAAGCCAAACAAGCCGAGAAGTAAGTCAGACAACCACGCACCGGTCAAACCGCCCTTGTTTTCAATGGCTGCCCCTGTTCCGGAAAAAAAGTAGCCGGCATCGTTCGCCGAGTGAGTGGCAAAAATCAGCGCCAAGTAGGCGGATGAAGCCAGGCACAAGATCCAACCGGCCTCACGCAGCAAACGAGAGATGCGCGTTGCCTCGGGCGTCGCGACCTTGGGCGCGGGCGCGGTTGGGTCGAAGAAGTCGTTGTCAGTAGCACTCATTGGGCCTGATTATAAGGGTGCATACCTTGTCAAACACGTGGTCGATATTGCGACACTAAGCCAACATCGCGGCGGCATTAGCGCGCCCTTGCCCACCGATACCGTCAAAAGCCCGGTGGAAGACGGTCGTTATGGATTGTGATCTGTTTTGCCTCGACAGAGATATAGCCGCGGTCGGACAGATCCTTCAAAATTCGGTTTACCATCTCGCGAGATGCACCGACCATATTGGCGATATCTTGCTGCGACAGTTTTTCGCCGATGATCAACTTGCCGTCGCTGCTAATGGCCAATTCCAACAACGTATCTGCCACTCGGCCGTAAACGTCCATCAGTGCGAGATTAGAAATCTTCCGGTCTGCGTCTCGCAGGCGTTTTGCCAATGAGGTCATCACCGCGATGCCAATACCGGGGAAACGCGTCAGGCAATCGCGAAATGCCTGATACGACAGTATCTTGAGTGTGGTGACTTCCACCGCGCCAACGGACGCGGATCGGGGCTCTTGGTCGATCAGTGACATCTCACCAAAACACTCACCCGGGCCAAGCATTTTGAGGGTGATCTCGCGTCCATCCTCATCAGCGATAAACACTTTGACCCGCCCTGCCGCAATGGCAAAGAGTGAATCACCAGCATGCCCCTCATTGAGAATGATGCCGCCCCGCGGAACCACCCGATCGGTGGCGAGTTCCTCAATATGCGCCAGTTCGGCGTCGTCAAGTGCTTGGAACAGCGGAATGTTTCGGAGTACGGTAGACAAGGTAGTGCCCCAGAGAGTTGTTTGCGCCGCTTTTCGCATCCTAAAACCAATTTTGTCACAACCAAGCAGCAAGCGTTGCACTCAAACGGGGTATGTCGTCCTCCAATCCTGCCTTCACCACCGGGCTAAATGTTGATTCAGCATGTCGTGCCCAAATAAGAGCTTTGCTGTCGGCTAAAATGGGCTCTCTTACAGAAAGCTAAAAATGTCTGCTAAACACCATCGCCTTATCATTCTGGGCTCCGGCCCTGCAGGTTATACCGCCGCCGTCTACGCCGCGCGCGCCAATCTTGCTCCCGTCCTGATTACCGGCCTCGCGCAGGGCGGGCAGCTGATGACCACCACGGACGTCGAAAACTGGCCGGCTGATGCCGACGGCGTGCAGGGTCCAGACCTGATGAGTCGTTTCCAAGCGCACGCCGAACGTTTCAACACGGCAATCATTTTTGACCACATCCATACGGTCGACTTCAAACAACGTCCGTTCACTTTGATTGGTGATTCCGATACCTACACTTGTGATTCACTGATCATTGCAACCGGCGCATCTGCGCAATACCTCGGCTTGCCTTCTGAGGAGAAATTCCTCGGCAAAGGCGTGTCTGGCTGCGCCACCTGCGACGGCTTTTTCTACAAAAACGAGGATGTGTGTGTGGTTGGCGGCGGTAACACTGCCGTGGAGGAAGCCTTATACCTTTCCAACATCGCGCGTCACGTCACGGTCATTCACCGTCGCGACAAATTCCGCTCGGAAAAAATCCTGCAAGATAGGCTATTTGCCAAAGAAAAAGAAGGCAAAGTCACCATCAAATGGAACCAAACACTGGATGAGGTGCTGGGGGACAACACCGGCGTCACCGGCGTCCGCATCCGTTCCACCGTTGATGGCGGCACAACGGACTTGTCGCTGAAGGGATGTTTTATCGCCATCGGCCACAAACCGAATACTGAAATTTTCCAAGGCCAATTGGAGATGACAGACGGCTACATCGTCACGCAGTCGGGACTCAAGGGCAACGCCACGGCAACCTCGGTTCCGGGGATTTTTGCCGCAGGCGATGTACAAGATCATATCTACCGACAGGCGGTAACCAGCGCCGGAACCGGCTGCATGGCAGCGCTGGATGCAGAAAAATACCTCGAGAGTTTTACCTAAACTCTAATAACGGCGGGCGATTTCAGGGTAAATTGCCTGAAACGTCCCGTCACGTAATGACTTTGGAGTTTCATGGCCAAACATACAGCGGCGTCGGATAACGATTTGTTTCGTGCGGAAATGGCCGCAGACGGGGTTAAACCAATCGAACACGCGCCGCGGGCCTCACTTGCGCGCCCCAAACCACGTCCCATCGCCCAGCAACGCGAGCGCGATGAGGCGTCCGTGCCACAAGAACTGCTTAAAGACACCTCTGGCTGGGACGACGACATCGATACCGGCGACCTGATTTCTTTCCTTCGATCGGGTTTGCCGGGGGATATTCTGCGCAAACTTAAGCGCGGACACTGGGCGGTTCAGGCGACACTCGATCTCCATGGCTTAACCACCAGCATGGCGAGGAGTGAGCTCGCTAAGTTTCTGGCCTTCGCTCGGCACGGCGGCGCGCGCTGTGTGCGTATTGTGCACGGCAAAGGCATCCGTTCAGCCAACGGTGTGCCACTATTGCGAAACAAAGTGCGGTTGTCGCTTTCCCAGCGGGAAGAAGTGTTGGCCTTCTGTGACGCCCCGCCTGCGGATGGCGGCGGCGGCGCTGTCATTGCCTTATTGCGCTCCTCCTGACCAAACGCATATACCGCCTGCGAGTAAGGTGTCTGGCGCAGGTAAAATTGGTTTATCCGTCTCTGAGCGTAAGCAATCTGCGGACATTGGTCGATTGCCTAATCGTGCCGCCCCACATACAAAATTAAAAATACACATGAATTCAATGTCACTCGACCGCTTTGCAGTGTTGGTTGGCTTCCTGTTTTCCCTACTGGCCGCACTCTGGTTGAGTGACATCGGCAAGCGTAAGTTGGCCAATCCCGATGAGGGGCGCTACAGCGTGCTGGCCATGCACATGGCAGATAGCGGCGACTACGTCACGCCGCGGCTTAATGGCCTAAAGTACTTTGAAAAGCCCCCGATGCAGTACTGGACCACTGCAGCGGCCATGAAGAGTTTTGGCAAATCCGAGTGGAGCGCGCGGCTCTACACCGCCCTCGCCGGGCTATTGACGGTGTTGTTGGTTTCTCTCACAGCAGGCCGACTGTTTACGCGCGAGGTAGGGGTCTTCACCGGGCTCGCATTGGTTGCTTGCCCATACTTCATGGCCTTGGCGGAAATTGTGACCTTAGACATGGGGCTAACGTTTTGGACAACCTTGACGGTCTGCGCGTTTATGCTATCCCAACACAACCCCGCCAGCCAACCCACCTCCACCCGTGAACGGCTGATTTGGCTATGTATTGCCGCCCTTGCGAGCGCGGGTGCCGTGCTCTCAAAGGGGTTGATCGGCATCGTCTTCCCCGGTGCGGTGTTGTTTCTTTACTGCCTCTTCAATTTCGATTGGACCCGCCTGCTTCGGATTAACTGGTGGGTTGCGGTGCCACTGTTCCTGCTCGCTGCCTGCCCGTGGTTTATATTGGTGGCCGAACGCAATCCCGAGTTCATGCGGTTTTTTTTCATTCACGAACACTTCCAGCGTTTCACCACAACACAGCATCGGCGGGTCGAGGCGTGGTGGTTCTTTATCCCCATCTTGTTTGTCGGTGTGCTCGCTTGGGCATTTTTGCTTGTTCCGTCGCTGGTAAACGCGTGGCGACGCGAGCGCGCGGCTCCCGTTCAGTCGGGACAGGCACAATCGTTCCGGCCGTTACGCTTTGCCCTGATTTGGTCGGTATTCATCATTTTCTTTTTCAGCATTTCCGGCTCGAAATTACCCGCCTACATCCTGCCGACCTTTCCGTTTTTGGCCATGTTGATCGGCTATTACTTGGCGTCCACGCCCGGTCGAAAAATTGCTTGGTTCGTTCTACCTATCCCGGCGATCTCCTTAATCATCGCCTATGTCTTGCACGCACTACCGGCGGAAAAAGCGCGCAACGCCTTCGAACTCGGCCTCTACACCGAGTACGGCGAGATCATGGTTGCGGCCTTCATCGTCTTTGCGATCGGCACGGCGGTTGCCGTTGCCTGTTTTTGGCGCAACACAAAGGTGTCGCGCCGTTGGGGAGTCGCGGCGGTGGCGGCTGCAAGCGTGTTTATGGTGCAGCGTATCGATAGTGGTTATGAAACCTTGTCACCGTTGCAGTCTGGGCATGGGTTGGCGCAGTCCATCAGCAAGAAGCTCACCAAGGAAACGCGGCTTTACTCCGTAAATACTTACGATCAAACCCTCGCTTTCTATCTGGGTCGTTACTCAACATTGGTCGATTACGTCGACGAATTTGAGATGGGGCAAAAGAGTGAACCCGGTCGTCACATCGCGCGGCTGGACGACTTCCCGTCAGCATGGCAGCAGCCGGGACCGGTCATCGCTATCATTCCGCCGCAGGATGTCGATAAAATGCGGGGCTTGGGCCTTGATTTCGAGGTCATTCATGAGTCCCCCCGGCGCTTTGCCATCATGAAGCGCTGATTCTGTCCGACCCCCGCCCGACAACTTCCCTGAAAACACGGCCTTGAACCTTGTCAGCTTCAGTTTGATTCTTACCGGCGTGTTGCTCAATGCGGCCGCGCAATTGCTGCTCAAAGCCGGGACGAACCGCATCGGCAGTTTTGAATTCAGCGGCGAGAAAATTGTTCCGATCGCCAAAGCGGTTGCCCTGCAGCCACATATTCTGTTGGGGCTCGGCTGTTATGGCGTGAGTGTCATCGTCTGGATCATGGCACTTTCACGCGTACCGGTTTCGGTCGCCTATCCGCTGCTGTCGATTGGTTACATCGTTAACGCGTTTGCGGCATGGCACCTGTTCGGCGAGTCACTGACCGCACAAAAACTGGTCGGCATCGCCGTCATCTGTGTCGGTGTCTGGTTGGTCGCGAAGTCGGCATGAGTACACTCCCCTACTTAAAGTTTGCCGGACCGGTCATCACCGACGAGATGGCGGACGCGGTGCGCGACACCATGGTCTCTGGCTGGCTCACCAGTGGCCCACAAGTCTCGGCCTTTGAGGCGGCATTGTCGAACTACCATGGAGGTCGCCCTACCCGTGTCTTCACCTCAGCAACGGCGGCAATGGAAGTGGCGTTTGAAGTTTGTGGTATTGGCCCAGGTGACGAGGTGATTACGTCGGCCATGACATTTTTCTCCGTCGGCAACATGATTGAGAAAGTCGGTGCCACCACCGTATTTGTGGATTGTGACCTCATCACCCGGAACATCAATCTCGACCAGGTTGAGCGTGCCATCACGCCACGCACCAAAGCGATTGTGCCAACGCACATGTCAGGACTGCCGTGTGAGATGGACCGGCTTTACGCGATCGCTAAAAAACATGGCCTGCGTGTGATCGAAGACGCCGCATTGGCAATTGGCTCCAGCTGGCAGGGAAAACGCATCGGCGCGTTTGGAGACATCGCCACGTTCAGCTTTCACCCGAACAAGAATATGACCACCATCGAAGGTGGTGCAGCAGTATTCGCCAACCCAGATGAAGCCAAACGCGCAGAGGTGTTACGGTTTCATGGCATCACACGCCTTGCGGATGGCACCCGTGACGTGACCGTCGCGGGTGGCAAGTTCAACATGAGTGATGTATCGGCGCGGCTCGGGCTGGGACAACTGGCGATGTTGGACACATGGAATGCCCATCGGCAGAGCCTGGCTCACACTTACATGACCCTGTTGGGTCCGATAGCTGATGAATTTGGCATCGTGCTGCCGGCGCCCGCGCATACGAACGAGCCGACCGGACACTCCTGGAATATGTACTGCGTGTTGTTGCCGTTCGAAAAGCCATGGCAAGCGCAACTCACGCGAAAACAATTTATCGCTGCCTTGCATGCCCAAGGTATCGGCATCGGCATTTCCTACGAGGCAATGCACCTGACCAGCCTGTTCCGTGGCAAAGGCCACCGAGAAGGTGAGCATCCGATGGCCGAACGCATCGCACAACAAACCGTGACGCTGCCTTTGCATGCCGCGATGACCGAGACAGAGGTCGCTCGGGTTGTGAAATCGCTAATCTCTTTTCTAGCCAAAGCTTGACGACATGACCGCGCCTTCCGCACCGCTTCTCTCGGTTGTCATTCCTGTTTACAACGAAGAGGATGGACTACCAGCACTGTTCGCCCGCCTCTACCCGGCATTGGACGCACTTGGGTGCAGCTACGAGATTGTCTTCACCAACGACGGCTCGAGTGATTGCTCGGCAGCGGTGTTGCGCGAACAGTTCCAGAAGCGCCCTGACGTCACCCGCGTCATTTTGTTCAACGGCAACTTTGGTCAGCACATGGCGATCATGGCCGGCTTTGAGCATTGCCGTGGCTCACGCATCGTAACGCTGGATGCTGATCTGCAAAACCCACCTGAAGAAATTGGCAACCTGCTTGCCCAGATGGATAAAGGCCATGATTACGTCGGCACGATTCGTCGTATGCGCCAAGACAGCGCCTTCCGACGTTATGCGTCGCGCGCGATGAACAAACTGCGTGAACGCTTCACCAGTATCAAGATGACCGACCAAGGATGTATGTTGCGCGCGTACAGCCGTGGCATTGTTGATGCCATCAACAGCACGCGTGATTCCTCCACCTACATTCCAGCGCTGGCCTACTCTTTCGCGCGCCGTCCGGTGGAAATCGAAGTCGCCCACGAAGAACGTTTTGCCGGCGAGTCGAAATACTCTCTCTACAAGCTTATCCAACTCAATTTTGATTTGATGACCGGTTTTTCCACCGCCCCCCTGCAGCTATTCTCGCTAGTCGGCATCACCATCTCAATTCTTTCCATCGGGTTTGTCGTCTTTCTGGCGATTCGCCGGCTAGTTGTCGGCCCCGAAGCGGAGGGGTTATTCACGCTGTTCGGCATCGCGTTTTTCCTCATCGGCATTACTTTATTCGGCATCGGACTGTTGGGTGAGTACGTCGGCCGCATCTACGAACAGGTGCGCTCGCGGCCGCGCTACATGATCGATGGCATCCTCGAAAATCCCGACCAAAAGCGGGACTGATTCGGTGGCGACCGCGGTTGTTTTTGGGTACCACAACGTCGGCGTGGCCTGCCTTAAGGTGCTGCTGGCAAACGGTGTGGACGTAAAACTCGTCGTGACACACACCGACAGCCCGACAGAGACGATTTGGTTCGACAGCGTTGCGGCAATCGCTCACGAGCATGCGATACCAGTAGTTGTGCCAGAGGAACCGAACTCGGATGAGTTCATCGCCCGGCTCGCAGCCCTGTCCCCGGACTTCATCTTCTCGTTTTACTATCGAAACATGTTAAGGCCTTCGCTGCTGGCGACCGCCAAACGCGGCGCATTCAACATGCACGGTTCGCTGCTGCCGAAGTATCGCGGCCGTGTGCCGATTAACTGGGCGATTATCAAAGGCGAAACCGAAACGGGGGCCACCTTGCATGAGATGGTCGAAAAGCCTGATGCGGGCCGAATCGTCGGTCAAAAGGCGATCCCCATTGGCCCGGATGAAACGGCATACGAGGTGTTTGCGAGCGTCACAACGGCAGCAGCAGAGGTGTTGGCTGCGGCATTACCGGCTCTTATCGCAGGTAATGCAAAACTCACCCCGCAAGACCTCTCCACGGGCAGCTACTATGGCGGTCGTAAACCTTCGGACGGCGTCATCAACTGGCATGCCACGGCGGAAAACATTCATAATCTCGTCAGAGCTGTGGCTCCACCCTATCCCGGTGCCACAACACGTATCCAAGGCGAAACCATCAAAATCACAAAAACCAAGCGGATGCCTCCCGTTCTGACCCACGCCAATCCCGCACATTTAAACGTTGCCAACGACAAAGTGATTGCACTTTGTGGCAGCGGCACGATGCTGCGCGTGTTGGAAGCGGAGATTGACGGCCAACCCCACAACGAACTGATGTTGGCGGTGCGGCTTGGCAACGGCATCCATGCAATGACGGCGCCGCAATAAAGTTTAGTGGCCAGAGCATAAATACTAGGAACCTCTCCATATGAAAAAAGTACTGATCCTCGGCGTGAACGGCTTTATCGGCCACCACTTGTCGAAAGCCATCCTTGAGTCGACCGACTGGCACATTTACGGCATGGACATGAATTCCGACCGCGTCGCCAAGTTCATGGACAACCCGCGCTTCCATTTTTTTGAAGGCGACATCACCATTAACAAAGAATGGATCGAATACCACATTCGCAAATGTGATGTTGTGCTGCCATTGGTAGCAATTGCGACACCATCCACCTATGTTTCCGATCCACTACGAGTGTTCGAGCTCGATTTCGAAGCGAACCTGCCCTTTATTCGTTCCTGCGTGAAGTACAAAAAACGTGTGATCTTTCCGTCGACCTCCGAGGTCTACGGTATGTGCAGCGACGCTGAATTTGATCCGCACAACTCCAACCTCGTGTTGGGCCCAATCGAAAAACAACGCTGGATCTACTCATGCTCGAAACAACTCATGGATCGTGTGATCTTTGCTTATGGCTCACGCGGTGATCTCGATTTCACGTTGTTCCGTCCGTTTAACTGGATCGGCGCAGGACTTGATTCCATTCACACGCCGAAAGAAGGCTCATCGCGCGTGATCACACAATTTTTCGGCCACATTGTTCGCGGTGAGCCAATTAAGTTGGTTGATGGCGGCGCGCAGAAACGTGCTTTTACATACGTCAGCGACGGTATCTCCGCACTGGTGAAAATCATCGCCAACGAAAACAACGTCGCAACGGGACAGATCTACAACATCGGCAATCCGAAGAATAATTTCTCGGTTCGCGAATTGGCGACCATGATGCTGGAGCTCGCCAAGCAGTACCCTGAATATGCCGCGACTGCCGCGAAGGTGAAGCTGATTGAAACCACTTCAGGCGAGTACTACGGCAAGGGTTACCAAGACGTACAGAATCGTGTGCCGAAAATCGAAAACACCATGAAGGATCTCAAGTGGGTGCCACAGGTCAATATGGCGGATGCACTCAAGGGCATTTTTGACCATTACCGTATGGAACTCGAAGACGCGAAGGACTTGGTGAACTAATGTTCAGCACACTTGGTATCCACGACCTGCCGCTGTTTATTGCCGCGGGGCTGTTGCTCAATCTGACGCCCGGCCCCGACATGGTCTACATCGGCAGCCGGACAGCGTTGGGTGGGTTTCGTGCGGGTCTTGCAGCAGTCCTCGGCATCGCCGCAGGGTGCATGATGCATTCCATCGCCGCAGCGGTCGGCCTGTCAGCCATATTGCTGACCTCAGCGGAGGCTTTTTTTGTCGTCAAGATGGTAGGTGCGGCGTACTTGGTGTACGCCGGGGTGCAGATACTGCGAAGCGCCACGTCGATGCCGGTCACGACACAGACATCGCCGCCCGCGACGACTGCAAGCCCAACATCGGCGCTGCCGCAAGTGTCTGGCATCTTCTGGCAGGGCTTCATGACCAATGTGTTGAATCCGAAGGTTGCGATTTTCTTTCTGGCGTTTCTGCCACAGTTTATCGATATGCAATCGGCCAACAAGGCTTGGGCGTTTCTGATACTTGGTGTAATTTTTGTTTTCAATAGCATGTTCATCACCATCGGTTTCGCGGCAATTGTTGCCAAGGCGCGCGGCAAGATTTCCACAACATCTTCGTTGGCCGTTTGGCTCAATCGCGGTTGCGGTGCGATGTTCTTGGCACTCGGTGCGAAATTGGCCGTCACAGAAAGACCCATATGAGTGAACCTATCGTTGGCGTCGTCATGGGCTCAAACTCCGACTGGGATGTCATGCAGCGGGCGGCCGAGATTTTGAAGGAGTTTGGTGTTCCGTTTGAATACAAAGTCATTTCTGCGCATCGTACGCCAGACGCAATGTTTGAATACGCAGAAACCGCACGTAGCCGAGGACTCAAGTGCATCATCGCCGGTGCTGGTGGTGCAGCCCATTTGCCCGGCATGGTTGCCTCGAAGACAACCCTACCCGTGTTAGGAGTCCCCATTCCGTCCAAACATCTGGCTGGCCAAGACTCGCTTTACTCAATTGTGCAAATGCCCAAAGGAATTCCGGTGGCCACCTTTGCCATCGGCGAAGCCGGCGCGGCCAACGCCGGTTTATTCGCCGTGAGTCTGTTAGCCAACGATGACGCCGCGCTTGCCGACAAGTTGTCGATGTATCGCGAAAATTTGAAAGACATGGTGGCTGCGATGCAGCTACCTGACGTGTTGTGATCCTGCCGGGTGCCACGCTTGGATTGATTGGCGGCGGTCAGTTGGGCCGCATGTTTACCATGGCGGCGCGCAACCTGGATTACCGCGTCACCGTCCTCGACCCCGATCCCCTTTCGCCTGCGGCGGAATTTGCCACCGGACACCTCAATACGGCCTACACACACCCCGTCTCGATTGAGGAGCTGGCCAACTCATGCGCGGCGGTGACCACTGAATTTGAGAACGCGCCTGCCGAAGTGCTGCTGCAACTCGCATCACGCACAACGGTTCGCCCCAGTGGTAATGCGGTTGGCATCGCTCAAGACCGCGAATTGGAGAAAGGCTTCTTCAAGACCAACGGCTTCCCCGTTGGTGCCTTCGCGGTGATCAAGACGCCCGAAGATATTGATGCAGCGCTGACCATCGTCACTTTGCCCGCAGTGCTCAAAACCGCCCGTTTTGGTTATGACGGCAAAGGCCAGGCGCGTATCGAGAGCCGCGCACAGCTGGTAGAGGTGCTTGACAAGTGGCGTTATCCGCCGACCATCTTCGAACAGTGGGTGCCACTCAAGCTCGAGATTTCAGTTGTACTGGCGAGAACTGCCAGCGGCGAAATTTCCGTCTTCCCCGTCGTGGAAAATCAACACGTCAATGGCATCCTCGATATCACCATTGCACCCGCACGGATTTCGCCAGCACTCGCCGACGCCGCAACCTCGATTGCCAATGCAGTCGCCGTACGCCTAGCCTATGTCGGCGTTCTTGCCGTCGAGTTCTTTGTGCTCGCGGACAATACACTGCTCATCAATGAGCTCGCGCCACGCCCCCATAACAGCGGCCACTTCACCATCGACGCTTGTCGCACCTCTCAGTTCGAGCAGCAGGTTCGCGTGTTATGTGATTTACCCCTGGGCGACGCGACCCAGCATTCACCGGCGGTGATGTTAAATTTGCTGGGCGACCTGTGGCGGGGCAAAGATCACGAGATTGCACCGGATTGGTCAGTCGTGTTAAGTCACCCAGGTGCGCACCTGCACCTGTATGGCAAGCGTACCGCGCGGCCGGGCAGAAAGATGGGCCACGTGACTGTCTGTGATGTTACGGCGGAAGCTGCTCTCGCCGCGGCCATGGCGATGAAGTCCGCCCTCAACGCCGCGGCCTAGAGACGTCGCTGATTCAGCCTATTGGGCCGAATCCATTTTTCCTAGTTGAATCCAATTCGGCCATACATCGCATCATACGACCGTTAACAACTTGGAGAACCGACATGCACCGCATTGAGAGTGGCTTTAATCCCAACGCCTTCTGGGTGCCCTTGATTACTACCGCCGCGCTGGCGTTGCTGACCGCGTTGCCTGCTCAATGCCTTGCGTGGGAATGGAGTTGGGGCTGGGGCGGCAGATCGGTCACGGCGTCTGGCAACGTGAAAACCGAGACACGCGACGTCACCGGCTTCACCGGCATCTCCCTATCGCTTCCGGCGAAGGTCACGATCAAACAAGGTAACAAAGAAGGTCTTACCATTGAGGCTGACGACAATTTTTTGCCGTTGATTGAAACCGTGGTTGAGCGCGGACAGTTGCGCATCCGTCCCGTCGAGAAAAACATGCACTTCAAGGGCCGAAGCATGAAGCTCAATATCACCGTCGATGTGATCAACATCGAATCACTCTCGGTCTCCGGTTCAGGCGATATCATTGCCGATCAACTGAACAGCCCCAAACTCAAGGCGTCGATTGCGGGCTCCGGCGACGTCAACATCAAGTCACTCACCTCCGATAGTGTCAAAGTGTCGATCGCCGGGTCTGGCGACTTGAATCTCGGTGGCACTGCCAACGAGCTCGAAGGTTCCATCGCAGGTTCTGGCACGGTCAAGGCCGATCGCCTCAAAGCCAAGACAGTTGTTCTCAAAATTGCCGGTTCCGGTGACGCCACGGTCTGGGCAACGGACAACATGAAACTCTCCATTGCCGGATCGGGTGACGTGAAGTACTGGGGTGATGCCAAGGTGACGCAGTCTGTCGCAGGTTCGGGCAGCATCAAGCGACTCGGCACGGCACCAAACTAAACAAACTAGGGATTCAACAAAGAAACAGGCAAAGTCGTTATAGCGCGGGTATCTTCAGACAAAACGGTCTCAAGATGCCCGTATTTATTAGGTTTTTGACTTCAGCCGGTTCGTAAATTGCTTTCGAAACTTGGATAATTTCGGCGACACCACCGCCATGCAGTAGCCCTGCTCCGGGTTGCGTGCAAAATAATCTTGGTGGTATTCCTCCGCCTCATAAAACACACCAGCCGGAACCACTTCGGTGACGATTGGCTTCGGCCACTGTTGTTCCGCTGTGAGACGCGCGATGGTCTCGCGCGCGAGCCGCTCCTGCTCGTCTGAATGGGTGTATATGCCGGAACGGTACTGTGTGCCAACGTCGTTACCCTGACGATTTAACGTGGTCGGGTCGTGGATAGAAAAAAATACACCGAGTATCTCGACAAACGAGATGACCGACGGGTCAAAGGTCACTTTCACCACCTCGGCATGGCCAGTATCCCCGCCACAGACCTGTCTGTAGGTGGGATTTACGACCCGACCGTTGCAGTATCCCGACACGACGTCAGTGACACCTTGCAGATCATCAAAAACCGCCTCGAGGCACCAGAAACAACCACCGCCGAGAGTGACAACTTGCAACGAATTTTTTATATCTATCACTTGGCATCTTTCTTCAAGGATTTCGGACTGAAGTGGATGTCACCATAGTAGGCGACCGCCACCTCACCTGTATTGTCGGTGTCAGTCATGATGCCTAACGAGAGAATGCGGCCGGGTTTTTCGCCAAACGCACGTTCGAAGTCGCGCGCGATGTTGCGCTCGTAATCCAGCCATCGACCGATACGTGCCGCCCCCGACTCCACCACCATCATCTTGACGCGGGTGGTATGTACACTTTCGATGATCTCATCGACCGGAACTTTGTTTTCCCAGATGTACATGAGTGTGGCGTAAGGCAGTGCCTCACCGGTCAGCGCCTTTACACGCGCAGATACTGCGCGATCTTCAATATCCAGTTTGTTGGCGTCGCCGCCAAAGGTAACAATCACCCGCACAGGAGAATCTTCGGCGTGACGCCGCGCATTGTCTGCGGAAGCGATCAAGGCTGGCACATTCCACCGCCACTGAATCCACGGCATTGCCGCAGGATCAACGTTCAGGCGTTTGCCAACTCCGGAAGCCGATTGCTCAGCACGTGCTTCGATGACCGTGACGCCAGTCGGGTCGGCGACAAGTCGATAAACCGTATCACGCTTGAAACGGGAAAGTTGCTTGAGGCCCCAGCCGACGGGTAACGGCCCTTCTGCTTTGGCGGTGGAGAACGGCGTGACACTGGTACGCGGCGCTTCCTGTCCCGTCGGTCGCGTCGCACAACCTGTCATGCCCGCGACAACGGCTATCGAAACAACAACGGCCAACGCGCGAAGACACGTTGGCCGCATGTTCATGCTGCCTGCCATCGAGTTACTTGGCGACTTATTTGGCAAAATTCGCCGCAACAAAGTCCCAGTTCACAATCGACCAAAACCCTTTCAAGTAGTTCGGGCGGCTATTGCGATAGTCGATGTAGTACGCATGCTCCCAGACGTCACAAGTCAGCAACGGGGTCATACCTTGCGTGAGAGGCGTGGCGGCGTTGCTGGTAGATTCCAGCGACAACGAACCATCGGCTTTTTTGCACAGCCACGCCCAACCCGAGCCGAAGGTAGCAGCGGCCTTGGCATCGAACTGCTTTTGGAATTCTTCAAACGAACCAAACTGTTTGTCGATCGCCGCAGCCAGCGCGCCGCTGGGCTTACCGCCGCCGCCCTTTGCAGCTGGCTTGAAGCCAAGAAAATAGAAATCGTGGTTCCAGATTTGCGCGGCGTTATTGAAGATTGGGCCGGCGGGCGCTTTTTTGACAACATCTTCCAAGGTGAGGTTTTCAAACTCTGTGCCCTTGGCGAGATTGTTCAGGTTGGTCACGTAGGTCAAATGGTGTTTGCCATAGTGGAAATCGATCGTTTCGGCAGAAACATGGGGTGCCAGTGCATCTCTAGCGTAAGGGAGTGAAACTTGGGCGAATACAGTCATGGAGGCTCCAGATACAGGGGGACAAAGAAAGGTACTACAGCAACAAAGCTCTATTTTGGCAGAGCCTGGGTACTTGCGCCTGTCTGTTAGACAGCAATGCGGTCAACAACACAAGAGCAGCGGGAACATCGCCAGGAATCGAGGAACGAAACTGTTTGCTCCGCTCCGACGGGAACGCGAGTTTCTGTCCTATCGCGCACGTACAGATTTCCCGCGCGGAAAAGTGAGCGATAGGCCGCCTGCTGGACGTTATCGGCACGGCCTGGCAACAGATAGAGGGGATGCGGCGTGAGCCTTGCATCGGCTTGACCAAGCGCATTGGCGTGGTAGCTCGTTCGGCGATAGTGGGCGGGGTCTTCTACCATCGCCATACGATTCGATATCCGCTTCGGGTAATTCGCAGGGGCATTGCGCTGGGTCATGAGTAGAGTATCGGCTCTAGGTAGCGCAAGGTAGACTTTCCGGGCATTGAATGCCACACATAATCAGGACACGCAGCAAAAAACCCGCTGTCAAGCGGGTTTTTTGCTGGGCTCGGAGAGCGGTTAGTACTTGTACTGTAGCGGCGATTTCTCGGAGGCAAAGTATGCTGCCAGATCGCGAATGTCTTGCGGCGAGAGTGCGGCGCTAAAGCCAACCATCAGCGCGTTCTTACGCTTACCGGACTTGTATTGATTCAGCGCCGCAGCCAAGTAGTCTGCGTGTTGGCCGGCCAAGATTGGGTACTCCGGTAGAACAGGTTTCGCGCCACCTTCGCCGTGACACGCCTTGCAGGTCTCCGCCTTTCTCTTACCTTCTTCAATGTTGCCCTTGGCGACTGCCAGAGCAGGAGCACATGCTAGGACGAGTGCGAACAAAAGTTTGGACTTCATGCGTTATTTCCCCAATGCGCCGGATTGCGCGCCAGATTGTGCGTAATAGGCTGCGATATCAAGGATCTCTTTTTCGGTGAGGGACGACGCAAGCGCCTTCATCGTCGAGTTGTATCTCTCGCCGCTACGATAACCGCGGAGCGCTGCAACGATATAGGCTTCGTTCTGGTTGCCGATTTTGGGGACACTGTAAACCTCGGGAAAGGCAGTTTTTGTACCGGGTATGCCGTGGCAACCCGAGCAAATCGCGACGGCCTTTTGGCGACCTGCAGCCGGATCACCTTTTGCAGGAGAGGCAGGCGTTTGTGCCTGCGCCTGCACGATGGCACTCGACACAAATACGCCTAGGGCCAAAATCAGCGTGGAGTTAAATTTATTCATGAGTTCGACTGGACTGTCGCAAAGTTGAATCGAGAAACAAGGGCCTAAGCCAAGCGCCGACAAAAACACGATTATCGAGGCCAAGACGATAAAAATTATAGCATGCGGGTGCCGCGCTGGGACCCGCGCAACACGATCACTGCTACAAAGCAAACGCGTTTTCCGCTCAGTTCACAGTCTTGGCAGAGTGGCGCAAATTCGCCCACACCGCCTTACCTCCCGAGGCCTTTTGCAGGCCCTCAACCATGACGTGGTGCGCGGCGATTTCGTAGGCGCTAGCGCGAAGCACTCGCAAATTGGCTGGCCTGACGAGTGCCGTGCCGATCAATTTTTTGGTAGATGTATTGTGACTCGCCCCCAATCCGATATCGAGACTGTCTTGCCCGCGGGTCAATGCGAGGTACACCTCGGCCAACAGTTGGGTATCGACGCGCGCGCCGTGCAACGTACGGGCACTTTTGTCGATTTCAAAACGCTCACAAAGTGCATCGAGCGAATTCTTCTTACCGGGGAACTGCTCGCGAGCCATCTTCCACGTATCGGTGATCACGCGCGTCTTGCCGGTGGTTACGTCCGGTCCATCGATCGGCGCACGCCCGGCCCGCTTGAGCTCCGCATTCAAAAATCCGACATCAAAAGCCGCGTTATGGATGACAATCTCACCAACATCGATATAGCGTAAAAAGTCGTCAACGATGTCGGCAAAACGCGGTTTGTCAGCGAGAAGCTCTAGCGACAACCCGTGGATGTTCTGTGCTGCGGCGTCAATTTCGCGCTCGGGATTGAGATAGGTGTGGAAATTGTTTTCCGTAAAACGTCGGTCGATCATCTCCACGCAGGCGATCTCAATAATGCGATGCCCCTGTGGCACCTCCAATCCGGTCGTTTCAGTATCGAGAAAAATAAGTCGTGACATGTGTTTTCCTAAACTCGAAATATTGATTAGCCGACCACCGAGCCTCGAGCCGCCGCTTCGACACCACGATTCGCCAGCACGTCGGCGCGCTCGTTACCCTCGTTGCCCGCATGGCCTTTGACCCAGCGAAATTCAATCTGGTGTTTTGCCACCAGTTCATCGAGTTGACGCCAGAGGTCGTCATTCTTCACGGGCTTCTTGTCCGAAGTCCGCCAGCCGTTACGTTTCCAGCCGTGGATCCACTCGGAGATACCCTTTTGCACATAGGAGGAGTCGGTATAGACCACGACCTCGCACTCGCGCGTGAGCAGACGCAGCGCTTCGATTACGCCGCGTAACTCCATGCGGTTATTGGTCGTCACGGGCTCGCCGCCGAAGATTTCTTTCTCCGTCGCGCCAAACCGCAATAACGCCCCCCAGCCGCCGGTGCCGGGATTGCCTTTACACGCGCCATCGGCATAGATGACCACTTGGTGGGCTGAGTTTTGCACCACTACTTGATCACACGCAGATGGCCGCTGGCACGATTCGCCGCGGCCGCGTACTTGCGCTCCTGCTTCACACGGTCACTCCACTTCGGCGCAATCAGCCGCATGCCTTGGACACGCTTCACCGCTTCGAGCATATAGACGCCACCAGCCACTCCCCACCAACGGTCGCCGATGGTGTCGAGGAAACCCAACCGCCGCTGCCATTTTTCGCTGGCAACCGGCGGAATGTAACAAGCCAGACGACCACCTGCGGGTTCGAAGCTGAGCAGCTGCAACCAGTCCTTCATCCGCACCAATGACACAAACTGGCCAGACCAAGGCGCGCCCGTCGATGACCAACCACGTCGGACACCATACAAACTCCACGGATTAAACCCCACGATCAAGATACGCCCCTCGGGACGCATCACACGATCCACTTCGCGCAGGACCAGGTGTGGGTTGGCGTCGAACTCAAGTGTGTGTGGCAGCAGGCATAAGTCAATTGAATGTTCGTCAAAGGGCAACTCATGAAAATGCGCATGGACCGTTGCCGTTTTCTCACTCACATCCGGCGTCACCCTGTGCAAATGCGTAATTCGTGATTCACGCAAGAGATCAAACTCCGTGAGCCCCAACTGTATGGCGTGATAACCAAAGATGTCGGGAGTGGTTGCATCCAGCCATTCACGTTGACGTTGCAACGTGTAAGCGCCTAACGGCGACCTGAGCCACTCGGCTAAACTGTAGACTTGGTGCGATTCCATCAAAAAATTTTACCCCAACCCATTGAACTGAACGGCAATGCTCAACGTTTTTCCCGTCCCTGCCTTCAAGGACAACTATTTTTGGGTGATTGATGACGGCCGATTTGCATTGGTGGTCGATCCCGGCGACGCTACACCCGTCATTGCCTATTTGGCGCAGAAGTCGCTCACGTTAGCCGTGATCCTCATCACCCACCATCACGCCGACCACGTCGGCGGCATCGGCGGGCTGCTCGACTGGTGTGATGACCGCAAAATTTTTGTCTACGGCCCTGCCAGCGAAAACATTCCGCACTGCACCCATAAACTTGACGACGGCGCGACAGTTAACATCATCTCCCCCGCCCTTTCCCTACAGGTGATTGATGTCCCCGGTCATACCGCCGGCCACATTGCGTATCACGCGGAAAGTCAGGGTTGGCTATTCTGCGGTGACACGTTGTTCGCCGGCGGTTGCGGGCGGCTGTTCGAAGGCACCGCCGCACAGATGCGCGCCTCTCTCGGCAAACTAGCCGCCTTGCCGGCTGAGACAAACGTGTTTTGCGCCCACGAATACACTCTCGCCAATCTACTATTTGCCTGCGCAGTTGAGCCCAATAATGCCGCGCTACGCAGCCGCGTAGAACGCGATACGGCAACGCGAGAGCGCGGCGAACCGACTGTGCCGTCAACCATTGCCTTAGAGAGGGCAACCAATCCCTTCCTCCGCTGGGACGAGGCAGAGGTCAAACTCGCCGCGGCGCGGGCGTCTTCGGGCACATTTGGCCCAAACGCACCGGCGGATCTTGTGTTTGCCACCATCCGCGAGTGGAAAGATAACTTCTAACAGGACTATTTATGCCGCTCAGCACCCGCGATATTCGCCTCGCCCAACCGGACGACATCGAGACCATCTTTCATCTGATCCAACAACTCGCTATCTACGAAAAACTCGAATACATGGTCAGCGGCAATCCGGCGATGCTGCACGATGCGCTGTTTGGTAGCCGGCCATGTTGTGAATGTGTGTTGACCGCAGATATGGGCAAAACGGTCGGCTTCGCCCTCTACTTCACAACGTTCTCAACGTTCTTGTGCAAAAGCGGCCTGTATCTGGAGGACCTGTTTGTCATCCCAGAAGCGCGCGGGCGCGGCCACGGTAAGGCGCTGCTGATTTACCTTGCGCAATTAGCACAGCAGCGCGGCTGTGGGCGTTTCGAGTGGCGCGTGCTCGACTGGAACAAACCGTCGATTGATTTTTATCGCTCGCTAGGCGCGTCAATCATGCCCGAGTGGCATTTGGTGCGGATGACGGACAATGAAATTGCCAAGCTGGCGGCTGAAGCGATTTCGCTCCGGTAGCGGTTCTAGGCGCGGCTACAAGAAGACCGAAGTAGATCGCTGAACGACCCGCCAATGCGACGCGGAATTTTCCCGGGCCGACCTGAGGTTGCAACGTTATAATCACCGCATGCAGCGGCTATTCATTCAACTGACTTGGTGCGGGATCTTAGCCATTGCCTCAACCGTAACTCTCGCGGGTGTGGGGGCTGCAGAAACGCCAGCCAATCCGGCCACAACGATTACTGCTTCGGCCGAACCCCAGGCGGCGAAACCTTCTACCGCCTCCGCAACGGTTGATACCGACCTCTGGCAGCGTGTGCGTCGCGGCTTTGTGATGGATGAACTGGTGTCGCCGCTAGTGCAAAACCAAGAACTTTGGTACGCCAACCGGCCCGACTACATCAATCGCTTTGTTGAGCGTGGTGCGCGTTACATGCACCACATCGTTGAAGAAGTCGAAAAGCGCGGCTTGCCAACTGAGATCGTCCTGCTTCCCATCATCGAGAGCGCGTTCAACCCACAGGCTTATTCGCGCGCGCATGCCTCCGGAATGTGGCAATTTATCCCTTCGACCGGCAAGAACTTCGGCCTCAAGCAAGATTTTCTGACCGATAACCGCCGCGACGTGTTGCTCTCCACCAACGCCGCTCTCGATTACCTGACAAAACTGTACGGCATGTTTAACTCGTGGGAGCTGGCATTTGCCGCCTACAACTGCGGCGAAGGCTGCGTTGGTCGCGCGATCGCCTACAACCAGCGCCGAGGCCTGCCGACGGATTTTGTGAATCTGCGCTTGCCCAATGAGACAAAAGCCTACGTGCCGAAGTTGGTCGCGGTGAAGAACATCATTCTCTCGCCCGCAAGTTATGGCATCGATTTACCCGCCGTAGAAAACCGGCCATTCTTCACGATGGTGCCGGCACCGGAAAAAATCGATATCAGCCTCGCCGCAAAACTAGCAGAGATGGAACCAGAAGCGTTTACGCAACTCAATCCCTCATTCAATCGCCCGGTGGCAGCCTCCGGCACAGGATATTTTTTGGTACCGATCGAACACGCCGACATCTTCCGTTTCAACCTCGATCTTTATAAATCGCTGAATGCACCATTGGTGTCGTGGACAGCGGTATCGGCCAAACGCGGTGAGGCTGTGGATGCCGTGGCGCGACGGCACGGCATGACGGCGGCGTACCTGCGGGCGACAAACGGCCCGTTTAAGGAACGCAAGGGCCGATTCACGGCACCGGCCAACTTCATGGCCCCCAACCCCAAGGATGCAAGCGCGATCCTCGCCGCATTTGAACAGAAGGTCGCCTTGAAACTTCAACAGTTGTATGGCACGGCCACCGGCATCGACAGCGATGATGGCCCCTTGATCAAGGGGCCGACTAAAACAGACCCGATTCAGTTCGCTGGCCTAGGGCGCGTGACCAAATTCGAAATTCCGGAGACGACCGCCGTCGCGACGAGCGCAGCGTCAACCGCACCTGCTGCTTTGCAGGAAGCCGCCACGACGTCCGCATCGGCAGTCAGACTGGGCGTCGTGACCGTCGCCGCCGCAGACGCGACAAACACCAGGCTCGACGAGGCACCATCGCCGACCTGGATTGCTTACCGCGTCGCAAGAGGTGATACCTTGTTCAGCATTGCCAAACGTGCTGGAATACCGCTTGTCGCCCTCAAGGCGGAAAACCAGCTGGTCGGCAACACGGTGAATCTTGGACAGAGCCTGCGGGTACCAAGCAGTGCCGCAAGCATTTTTGAGCCGCCTGAGGTCGTCGATCTCGATCAGGGCACAGCCGGTGCCGCAAAAGTAACAGCCAGCTCAACGACACGCGCGAAGGCAACCGCCACCGTCATGTATACCGTTCGCAATGGCGATACTCTCCACGCCATCGCACGCAAATTTCAGACCAGCGTCGATGCTCTGCTAGCGCGGAATCGGTTAAAAGCTAATGCGGTATTGCGACCGGGGCTTCGGCTGACCGTGACTGGTTAGGGAGGATCTACAACCCGCCCCCGCATCTGATGACAGAGTCATACGGGTTGAGGCGAGAAGCAAAGCAACAGAACTGAGGCCTGCTTTCTGAAGATCGTCGTCGGCATAACAATCCGGTTTGATGGAATCATCTATCGCTGATTCCCGGGAAGGATTCTTGCTCAACAATGCGCAATTGGACCGGCATCGCGAAAGACGCCGTTAGGCCGATTTGTGCCGACTGCGCTGGGATGGCGCACCTTTAGCGCCGCTCGACGCCACACAGTATCCCAGGTACCCTAAACATTGCCCGCGACGACCGGGTCAAGCGGGCACGTGGATTTCGACTAGGGAAGCGTCGGGCGATCGAGAGGCTCGTCGCTGGTCAGAGTCGTCAGAAACGCCACTACCTTCTTGATTTCGGAGTCGGTCAGGCCGACGTTAGTGAGGATTGGCGTTTTGTTAGGGTCAGCGTTGTGAGCGTTAGCCATATAGCGCACAGCGTCTTCCAAACTGGAAACACTGCCGTCATGGAAGTACGGCCCAGAGATAGCCACCGAGCGCAGGGTCGGGACCTTGAATGCACTGGTGTCTTCGACCAGCTTGGTTACATTGAAACGTCCTAAGTCTTTCTTCTCCTTGTTGGCTTCTAGCCCAATGTTGTAAAACTCGCCGTTTGAATAAAGCGGCGGCATATGGCAGATCACGCATTTGCCCTTGCCCATAAACAAAGCATACCCTTCTTTGGCGTCTGCACTCACCGCATTCCGTTCGCCCTTTTCGTGTCGATCCCAAGGGGAATCACCGCTGTTCTTGCTACGGATGTAGGTGGCCAACGCGGCGACAATGGTTTCCTGTGTGGGCGGCGTGCCAAAAACAGCTTGAAACTGGGCAACGTAGCCCGGCACTGTTGACAACAGCGCCGCGACCTTCGCCGGATCTGCACCTGTTTGGGCTCTCCACGCTGCCATGGTTTGGCCCTCCAAGGTCGTCGAGCGACCGTCCCAATACCACGCCTTCAAGTATCCAACGTTGTACAGCGTCGGCGTGTGCCGCGTATTCATGCTACCGTCATCTTTCTTGGACAGCTTTTGCGCATCTGTCCAACCAAGGTTGCGGTAATGGCAACTCTCGCAGGAATTTTGGCCGGAGCCGGACATGCGCTTATCAAAAAAGAGCTGCTTACCCAACGCAACCTTGGCCGGGGTAATGGGATTGCTCGCGGGTGCCGACACTGGCGGCAGTTGCGATAAACGCGGCGATGCGTCGCTACCCCCAGAGAACCCGACTTGGCTACAGCCCAGCATGCTGCCCGCCGCAACTGTAAGTATCACGGCTACTGATTGAACAAAACGTGGACGCATGATTTACCCTTTCATAAGTTGGCACCGTCGGTGCCTTGCGTTCGCAGCAGGGATGATGTGATTTGGCTGCTACTTCTTTGGGGGAACTGCGGGAGCCGACGCCGCAACCGCAATCGGCGTCGGCTTCGGTACAGGCTTGCCGGCGTTTTTCATGTTTTTCTGAAAGTTAGCCACCGACTTATCTTCATAACGCGCCTGATCGGCCTTGTTCTTTTCCGCAGTCGCTTTGTCCTTCTCTGCTTTTGCAGCAGCGACGGCAGGATCCACTGGTGGGGGCGGAGGAAGTTTGGCGGCGATGTAGCCGCTGGCGGAACATAGGCAGGCTGCGAGTACGAGCGATTTAAATTTCATCTCTCGCTCCTCAATCGTCGCCGGCAGCAGGCTGCGCCGCGCCAACAGGCTTTTGCACAGCCTTGCCAGCCCGGACATCGTTGTACCACATCTCGTGATGCTCCTTGGCCCAAGTTTCATCAACATAACCTTCACGCATGCCCTGATAGGCACCTTGTGTGCCGATTGTGCCCATATAGATGTGCGCGAGAGATGCGGCCATAAAGAGAATCGCGATCACGCCATGAACAAGGTTAGCTTCTGCCATAAGTTCCCGCGTGCTATCCCAGTTTGGGAACAAAAGGATCAGCCCTGATGCACTAATGACGATACCCAACACCACGATCGATAACCAGAACCAAACTTTTTCACCCCCGTTGAAACGACCGGACGGGATCTCTTTGTCCGAGAGCAAGCCGCCAAACTTGGAGAGCCAGATGAAGTCGTGGGACTTGAAGAAATTGTCGCGCACGTACAGAAAGAAGAATGCCGCCAGCGAAAAGATAAAGAGCGGGCCGATGAAATTATGTACCGCCTTCATTACTTGTGCTGTCCAGGCGAACACCGATGCACCAAACACCGGCAGCAGAAGGTACTTGCCGAACAACAGTATCAATCCCGATACTGCAAGCGCGACAAACGACAATGCCATTGTCCAGTGAACCATCCGCTCTGCCGAATTAAACCGCTCAATCAGTCTCCCTGAGGGTGCGCTATGCAACTTAAACGGCCCCTTCACGGCAAAAAATGCGAGAAGCAACGCCGGCACGACGAGCATAAGAATTCCGCCGTAAAACGTCACGGGCCCGTTGCGGACGGTACGCCACCATTGCCCCTTGTCTTCTAGCAGCACATTCATCTCACGGCCGGGGACAGAGGCGTACTGCGGCTTCAGCTCAACATCTGACCATTTCGGCGGCACATTCCATCCGGGTTGTGCGGTGCTGCCTGCTGGTGGCGCCGGTGCGGTTGTTGCCGCCGGTGCAGCTTCGGGCGCAGCCGCCTTTGTTGCCGCAGCAGGTGCTGCGGCTGCCGGAGCGGCAGTCTGCGCGGATACGCCTAACGATAGACCAGACGACACTACCAACCCAGCCAACAACCGCCAGCTTGTCTGGCGCGAACGCCACCAAGATGTTTTCATTTTTCTCTCCTCAGAATCGGTTTGTTACTTAATCTCGGTGCGTAAGTATTCGTTCTGTCCCTTGCTTCGCTCCGCGAGCGTGGCTTCCCACTTCTTGCGATCGCCACCAAAACGTGGGTCTTCTGCCGCACGTGTGTCCTTCTTACCAGCGTAGACCTTTTCGACTTTGGCCTTCTGGTCGATTTCACCGCATCCGATCAAACCGAACGCGGCGCAACCAAGTAGTGTGACGGCTAGCTTGCGCCGAGTCATGACTTCACTCCGGAGGCAAGAGCGTCACCCCGTTTATAGGCCATTGCCCAGCCCCAGATCTCGTCGCCTTTGCCGCGGCGTTGCACACGAGTCTTGTAGATCGACTCGATCACTGCACCGTCACCGGCCAGTAGCGCCTTGGTGGAACACATTTCGGCACAGGCAGGCAACTTACCTTCGGCGATGCGGTTGCGACCGTATTTGGTGAACTCCGCCTTGCTGTGATTTTCTTCTGGGCCACCCGCACAGAACGTGCACTTGTCCATCTTGCCGCGCAGGCCAAACGCGCCGGCCTGTGGGAATTGCGGTGCGCCAAACGGGCAGGCATAAAAACAGTAACCGCAACCGATACAAAGGTCTTTGTCATGCAGCACAACACCTTCTTCGGTCTTGTAGAAGCAATCCACCGGGCAGACCGCCATACACGGCGCATCAGAGCAGTGCATACACGCCACCGACATGGAACGCTCACCGGGCTTGCCGTCGTTTACCGTGATCAAACGTCGCCGGTTCACGCCCCAAGGTACCTCGTGCTCGTTCTTACACGCGGTTGCACAGCCGTTACATTCGATGCAGCGCTCCGCATCACAGATAAATTTCATTCTTGCCATGATTTTCTCCTCTTATCCGTGCTGTTAGGCCGCAACCACTTGGCAAAGCGTGGTCTTCGTTTCTTGCATCATTGTCACTGAGTCGTAACCGTAGGTTGTCGCGGTATTGACGGCTTCTCCGCGCACAATTGGTGCCGCACCTTTGGGATATTTGTCCAGCAGGTCTGCACCTTGCCACCAGCCCGCGAAGTGGAACGGAATAAAGGTCGTTCCGGAGGCCACACGTTCGGTGATGAGTGACTTCACTTTGATCTTTGCACCGGTAGGCGACTGCACCCAAACGAACTGATTATTCTTGATGCCGCGCGACTCCGCGTCTTTGGGATTGATCTCAACAAAGTTCTCTTGCTGAAGTTCAGCCAACCAAGGGTTCGAACGCGTCTCGTCACCTCCACCCTCGTATTCAACGAGTCGACCGGATGTCAGGATCAACGGGAATTGTTTGCTGATGTCTTTGTTCTTCTCTTGCACGGACTTGTACAGCGTTGGCAGCCGCCAGAAGGCTTTGCGATCATCGTGGCTTGGGTACTTCGCCACCAAGTCTGGGCGCGGCGAGTAAATCGGCTCGCGATGAATCGGCACTGGATCCGGGAAGTTCCACACCACCGCACGGGCCTTTGCGTTGCCAAACGGATGGCAGCCGTGGTTCTTCATCGCGACACGGATAATGCCGCCAGACAGGTCGGTCTTCCAGTTTTTACCTTCCGCAGCCTTCTGTTCCGCTTCGGTCAGCTCCGCCCACCAGCCGAGTTTTTTCATCAATACGTGGTCGAACTCTGGATAGCCCGTGGTGATGTCAGCTCCGACGGAATGTGAACCATCTTCCGCGAGGAGGGAAACACCCTCACGCTCCACGCCGAAGTTGGCTCGGAAATTACCGCCACCTTCCATAACATGCTTCGACGTGTCATACAGATTCGGTGAACCCGGATGTTTCATTTCCGGTGTGCCGTAACACGGCCATGGCAGACCGAAGTAGTCACCATTCATGTTGTAGCCTGTTTCTTTGTCGATGACGTCTTTTGTACAACGCAGCGTGCGGACATCGAATGCGTCCATATTGCGCATATGCGCCTTCAGACGCTCAGGCGACTGGCCGGTGTAACCGATGGTCCAAGTGCCCTTGTTGATTTCGCGCAGTACGTCCTCGACCACCGGCTCCTCGTACCCAGCTGCGACTTTTACAACCGCGATGTTCTGTTTGCCGTCGCGTTTGCCAACAAACTGATCACCGAAACCCATGCGTTTGGCGAAGTCATACATGATGGCGTGGTCTGGACGCGACTCAAACAACGGCTCTATCACTTTCTCGCGCCATTGGATCGAACGATTTGACGCCGTACAGGAACCTGCGCACTCAAATTGAGTTGCGGCAGGAAGTAGATACACGCCATCCTTGCGGTCAGGCATTGCGGCAGACGCCGTTGGATACGGATCGATGATGACCATCAATTCCACGGTTTCCATCGCCTTCTTCATTTCCAAACCGCGCGTCTGGGAATTCGGCGCGTGCCCCCAATAGACGATCGCCTTAAGGTTGGAATCTTGGTCGATCAGCTCATTCTTCTCAAGAACACCGTCGATCCAGCGCGATACCGTCATGCCAGGCTTTTCCATCATCGCCTTGGAAGCGTATTGCCCCTTGATCCAATCGTAGTCCACGTTCCACACCTTGGCCCAATGTTTCCATGAACCTTCGGCAAGTGCGTAATAACCCGGCAACGAATCCGGGTTAGGCCCGACGTCGGTCGCGCCTTGCACATTGTCGTGACCACGGAAGATATTCGTGCCGCCGCCCGACACACCGACGTTACCCAGAACAAGCTGCAAGATGCACGACATACGCACCATCGCGTTACCAATGGTGTGTTGGGTCTGGCCCATACACCAAACAACAGTCGAGGGACGATTCATCGACATCGTCTCAGCAACCTTGTAAACCTCGGCCTCCGGAACGCCACAGGCTTCTTCAACCGCCTTTGGATTCCATTTCTTCATGACCTCATCACGAATCTTTTCCATGCCGAAGACACGATCATTCAGGTACTTCTTGTCTTCCCAACCGTTATTGAAGATGTGATATAGCAGGCCGTAGATGAAAGGAATATCCGAGCCGGAACGGATACGCACAAACTGATCCGCCTTCGCGGCGGTGCGCGTGAAGCGTGGATCCACAACAATCATCTTCGCGCCAGTTTCCTTGGCGTGCAACATATGCAACATTGAGACCGGATGGGCTTCAGCGGCGTTGGAACCGATATACATCGCACACTTGGTGTTCTGCATATCGTTGTAGGAGTTGGTCATCGCCCCGTAACCCCAAGTGTTCGCCACACCGGCCACTGTCGTGGAGTGACAAATACGCGCCTGATGATCAGTATTGTTGGTGCCGAACATCGACACAAACTTGCGCATCAGATAGGCTTGTTCGTTATTGTGTTTTGACGAACCCACCCAGTAAACAGAATCCGGTCCGCTCGATTTACGCAATGCCAAGAACTTTTCAGTGAGCTCAGACATTGCCTGATCCCACGAAATTTTCTGGTACTTGCCATTGACTAACTTCATCGGGTACTTGAGGCGATGTTCACCGTGACCGTGTTCACGCACCGACGCGCCCTTTGCGCAGTGAGCACCAAGATTTAGCGGCGAATCAAACACCGGCTCCTGCCGAACCCAAACACCGTTTTGTACAACTGCATCCACCGCACAGCCCACCGAGCAATGGGTACAGACGGTACGTTTGATTTCCATCTTGCCGTCGGCGGCGACCATCGGTCCCGACGATGCGGCGTTTGCCTTTTGCATCATTGAGAATGGCAGCTGCGATGCAAACGCACCGGCACCGGCGACCATACCGGATCGCTTCAGGAATGCACGCCGATCTAATGTGCCGACAGCGCGATTGATGGTTGACGCAAAGGTGCTCTTCTGCACCTGTCCTGAGGACTTTTTGGTTAGCAGCATCGTCGTACTCCTCGCGTTACAGTTTGGTGGTTTCGTAATAATGCTTGATGTGCGGCGTCATGCGATACCCGGTCTCCGCGTCAGCTGCCGGCAGTGTCGCAACCACAGCGTCCGTGGTCGGCACACCGGCCACCAGCGCCGCCGCACCGGCGACTGCTCCCGCCGTGCCAAGCGTGGCGCCGAGCAAAAAACTACGCCGATTGGGTGAGATGTTTGTTGGTTTCATTTGATGTCTCCTCGCATGATGTTTGCATCTGACTTACTTGACTGAATGATTGACTGCAACGTTGAATTTGTCTGCCTCGTTACTCAATCTCAAAGGCTTCGATCTCGACCTCGAAAAAGCTCTTCGCGAAGCCGGCAACATGCTTATAAAAGTTCGCCTGATGATACGCCGAAATTGCCGCAACGCAATCGAAAATCCAAGGCTTGACGTGAGTCAAGAAAAACGCCTTCTGAGCCTCAACGGGCTGCGGCTTGTTTTCCAAATCGCCGAGAATCATGGCGCGCATCACGTCACAAATTGCGGCGAGATGATCCTCCGGTTCGCGCACAGACTCCGCACGCACAAAACCGAGCTCACCCAAATCTTGCCGCAGTGCAGCAAGCGGCTTTTCCATCATAAAACCCGCCATATAAAACGAGCCGTACAACATCACCGGCGGCTTACCCACACCGACAAACACGGCGTCGTACTCCTCGTGAACTGCATCTTCGGGAACCACGTTGGAAGCATCCGCCAGCCTCTGCCAAGCGGGTGCCAGCACGCCGGACGGTGGCTCGGCGATGGCAATGGCTTGCAAAAGACGCGCGTCCGGGGCGCGGTAAAAAAGATTAGCGAGCAGCGCGTAATAATCGGCGCGTGCTTGATCCTCCGGCTCGATGGCTCTGGGAGCCTCGAACTTGACTGGAACAATCGGCGATTCCGCAGCAGTCATTCGATTGGCTTCCCGGTCAGGATCGACATTTCATGCTTATTCGACATCATGTCAATCACACGGCAATCTGCGCACATCTGCAGGCGTTTTAGACTGCCTTCTGCTTGGAACATCGAATGGCCGGCAAGTTTGCCGAGCATGGCATCGATCAGCTTACGTGTTCCAAGCGCCTCACCGCAACCAATACAGTTGAACGGCTCGGTCTCGTTGAGTAGCACCTCTTTTTTGCGCGTGTCAGTCATCAACAAACGCGGCTCAAGGGTGATCGCAGTTTCCGGGCAAGTCGCGGCGCAAATGCCGCACTGGACGCAGTTGCGTTCGATGAACTTGAGCTGCGGTTTAAGCGCCCCCTCACCACCATCCATCAGCGCGGACTCTGGGCATGCACCTGCACAGGCAAGGCACATCGTGCACTTGTCTAGGTTGACCAAAACATTGCCCCACATCGCCTTGGGCGCCAACGCGATTTTTTCCGGCACCTTGGCAATCGGCGCGTGTTTCGCAAGGTGTTCAACCGCAAACTCCAGCGTGGCGCGTTTATCGTTGGAGAGATGGAAAGCAGCGGGTGAGGCGACCACGATTGACGCTTGGATCAGCGACACCTGCTGCGCCAATGCTGCAGCGCCACAAAGCGCAAAGTGGTTACCACCGTAGCCAAGTGCCGCCAAAATGGTGTCGCCGGTCTGCATCTCAGCCTTAATGGCATCTGCGTAGGCTGGTGCCTCGCTTCCCTCGGTGATGACGACCACCCCACTCGCGCCGTATGCGACAGCGCCCAGCAACACGTCGAGTCCGATCGAAGCAATGTGCCACGCCTCTACCGGCAGAACGTTGGAAGCTTGCGCCACCTTAGCCAGCGCAGACGCGCCATCTCCGCCATTGTGGAAAACAATCACCGGTGGCAGCGAATTTACATCGCGGTGGTCCCGATAAGTGCCGAGCAACGCGCGAAGCTGGACACCGCGGTCCGCCACCCGAGGGTACTGATAACTCATCGCCCCCGACGGACAAACCGTAGCGCAGGCTCCACAGCCCATGCAAAGGTGCGGATCAACAATAACCGTGTCACCGTTGCTCGAAATGGCCTTGGTCGAACAGATGTCGATACATTTTGAACACCCGGTCTTGCGTGAACGGCTGTGGGCACAAATCGATTCTTTATAGGCAAAAAATTTGGGTTTCTCGAACTCACCAACCATCTCGGGCAGTTCAGCCAGTGCAGCCGCAAATGCATCGGGCTGGTCGATGGCAACGTAAAGATAGCCTTGGGGCGGCTGCGGCATTTGGAAAACCGGCGAGACCTGAAGGTCGAGCACCAGATCAAAGGACGCCGCCTCGGACGTTGGTGCGCCCGCTCGCCGCCACAACAATTCGAAGGCGCCCAAAAAGCCATTGAGACTCACAATATCGCCGAGCCGGACTTCCGTGCCTGGGAGTTCCGGCGGGGGAGCCTTGCCGGTCCAAATCACAGCCGCTGAAAGTTTGTCACCGAGCGCGCCCACCGCCTCGGACACACGCTTGTCACCGCCGATGACCAACAACCTGCCGACGGACTGATAGGCCACACTGGCGACCGGCTCGAACGGCTCCAGAGAAGCTAACGCCGCCATCGCCGCGAGTTTTGGCTGCTGGTTACCTAGGCCTGATGTGTCGATTGTTGTTGCAATCAATACTGTTTCTCGAAGCAAAACCACACGCTACGACTCCCCGTTATTGTTTTTCTCTTATTGCTGCATTTGACACTAGTTTTGCCAATGTTGTGCGGTTTAATACCCCAACATGGGTAATAAGTGCATAGCGTCTAAGTCAATTTGGGTTCAATCGTGCTGGGTACTGGAATGTCGTGCGACAACTGCTCCCGCGCAGCGACAAAAGCGCCGTCTGCGGCCAATTGTTCGGAAGACGCGGCGTCGACATCAGCGATCGCAGCGGCATTGCCAGATTGTGCGGTTGCAGCATTTTCTACACGCGCGCGCTCGACTACCGTCGCTTTGCCAAGCCGCGCGGCTTCCTCCTCAGCGGTCTCAAACAAGTGGAGCGTTTTGGATTGATTCATGAGCTGCAACCACCCCTCGGGGAGCGGGTCTGGCTTGCCGTAGTCATCGATGTAGATATCGAGGCCATCCATCACGTTGTAATGTGGATCCGTGAAGAGTTTTTTCATGGCTTGGTTGCGCATGTCCGGCGCGACGTCTTTGGCCATAAACGGCGCGAAGTCCGAATCTGCGGTTAATGATTCGATACTCGGCAGTGGTTGCGCCTCACCATCCGCCGCCCCGTTCATGGCAGGCTTAGCCGCAGCATCCTTTCCTACATTATTGGTAGTGGTGACGCTCGCAGTGGGAACTGAGTCTGGTGCCGCAGCAATGACCTTTTCGTTTGCGGCCGCGACGTCCTGTTTGCGCTTCGCCCATCTGGAAAACAAACCATCACTCATGACGACATACCGCTTTTGTAACGTCCTTCTTTACTCTCAAACGACTTTGGCCGGATCCGCTGTTTCTTCTCGGGAGGTTTGTAGTTGAGCTTCACCCATTCGGCAAGCGCCTCCAGAATCTGCGGCGGCATGGCGACCGGATCCACTTTCTCCTGCGCATCCATCCAACGTGCGGCCTCGTTGTAAGACAGTGTGACCGAGTGCGGCAACGCGTATCCGGCGGCGTCTTCGGCCACATCTTCCATCAGGCGCCACATGACAAACACCTGCGGGTCGGGTGAAGAGACGTTGAGGTAATAGCCTTCCGCTTCATCGGCATAGATCTGCAGCGCAAAGCCCGGGAACAACACCTCTGTCGACGCAGCCTCGCTCGACATCACCTCCGGCGACTGCCGCAACCCGTCGTCTGGCAAGATCCCCGCCGGCTGCCACTTGTGTGACTGCCAACGACTGTTGATGGAGACACGCTCCATCACGACTGAAACGGCAAACGAGGGATGCGTAGACGAATTGGACATGTTTGAATGTTAAGGCATTTATACCTTAAGGCATTTATACCTTAAGGCGTTTATACCTCAAAGCCCGCGCCCAACCTCATGCGACCGCTATACTTTCCCCATGTCAGTGAACGCCCGACCGTCAATCATCCAAAGCGTAATTCCGATCGCCGATCTGCGCCAAGCCGGTAGTTTGCCCATTCCTGCGCATGTGCCCAGCACCGACGCCACCGCACTAAGAGACCAACGCGGCCGGCAACTTCGCGATCTACGTATTTCCGTGACCGATCGATGTAACTTCCGCTGCACCTACTGCATGCCCAAGGAAGTGTTTGACAACAACTACCAATATCTGCCGCACGCGGAAGTATTGAGCTTCGAAGAAATCACCAGGGTCGCGCGTATCGCCGTTGGTCAGGGTGTCAGAAAAATCCGCCTCACCGGAGGTGAACCGCTGATGCGACGGGGTATCGAAGAACTGGTCGCGATGCTCGCGGCAATACCGGACATCGACCTCACCCTTACGACCAACGGCTCCGCGCTAAAGGCGAAGGCCGCGACGCTAAAGGCCGCTGGGCTCAATCGATTGACCGTATCGCTTGACTCTCTCGATGATAAAACCTTTCGTGCGATGAACGATGTCGACTTCCCGGTTGCCAAAGTGCTGGAAGCCATCGACGCCGCCAACGCTGCGGGGTTTGAGCAAATCAAGATCAACATGGTCGTCAAGCGCGGTGTTAATGATCACCAAGTCGTTCAGATGGCCAAGTTCTTTAAGCCGGCACATGGCATGCCCGGCAACATCGTACGCTACATCGAATTCATGGATGTCGGCTCGACCAATGGCTGGAAAATGGATGACGTCATCCCGTCGCAGGAAGTGGTTAACCGGATTCATGCCGTATTGCCGTGCCAACCGGCGAACCCCAATCACTTAGGCGAAGTCGCAAAAAGATGGAGGTATCTCGACGGCGCGGGTGAGTTTGGTGTCATCTCCAGCGTCACTGAGGCCTTCTGCGGAACCTGCACGCGCGCGCGTTTGTCGACAGATGGCTCCCTCTACACCTGCTTGTTTGCCCAACGCGGCTACGATCTCAAAACGCTATTGCGCAGCGGAGCGGACGATGTCGCGATTGCCAACGCGATAGTCGGCATCTGGCAATCGCGGCAGGACAACTATTCCGAGGTTCGAACCGCTGAGACGGCGCGTGAACGCAAGGTTGAGATGAGCTTTATTGGCGGTTAAATTGGCGTTTAAGCGGTTGCAACATTTGCCTCCCCGCAGGACCACTCACCAGAATCAGGTACCGTCGCAATGCATATCCCCGCCCTACTCCAGTTTCTTCACGAACTATCTGAAAACAATACGAAGTCGTGGTTTCTGCACAACAAACCGCACTACGACATTTTGCGCGCTGAGTTTATCGATCTAATCGCAGATGTCGGCAAACGCATCCAGCAATTCGACAACGGTATCGGCCCCTTTGAGGCGAAGAAAGCGTTATTTCGCATCCATCGTGATGTGCGTTTTTCGAAGGACAAATCTCCCCTCAAGACCCATCTGGGCGCGGTGATTGGTGCACGCACGACAGATAAGGCTCGCCCGGTTTATTACATACACATCGATCACACCGGCAAGCTGCTGGTGGCGTCTGGCTTTTGGATGCCCGAGAAAGACGCTCACAAAAAAATCCGCGAGGCGCTTGCCGACAATAGCAAGTCATTCACCAAGGTGCTAAAGGACAAACGATTTGTTGACACCTACGGCGGACTATCCGACGAAGACCGCATGTTGCGCCCGCCCAAAGGTTATTCCGCCGACCTGCCCATGATTGAGTACATTAAGAACCGCCACTACATTTGTGCCGTGGAAACCAATCTGCACAAAAAAGTGCCCAAAGATCTTGCGGCATGGATTGCCGAACGCTGTGAAGCTGCATACCCGCTGGTAAAGTGGCTGCGCGATACCACCGCAACGGCGGCTTCATCTACGCGTGGCTAGTTTTCTATTGAAAGGATTCCAATGAAACCGATTCTTACAGGTGTTGTGTTTGTCGCCGCGCTACTCGGATCGAGTGTGGCATTTGCCGAGACACAAATGTTGAAAATCTCAGCGGTGATCTCATCCGCCGATAAAGTCATTGCCTCGCCCAAGGTGGTGGTGGCGAATGGCAAAACTGCCAGCATCGAAATCGGCGAAAAAGGCGCTCCCGGCAACTGGAATACCAAGGCCGTGTTCTCGCCGCAAATCCAAGACGACGGCACGGTGCTGATGCCGGTCACGGTGAAACTGACGACCGAAACTGTGGTCGACGACAAACCGCAGGTTTCTTCTCGTGAAACGACCGTCCAGTTGAAGGCTGCACTGGGCAAAAAGTTCTCAATTAGTGTGCCGACCAACGATGCAAACGCGACGTTCGCGATGTCGATGCAAGTCGAGCTGTTGAACGACGAAGCCTCTGCCGCGATGCGAGCAAAGCCAGCAAACTAAAAACCTAGAATTGGCGGGTACTTCCAGCCATTTTCGCCTGAAAACCCCCGCCCCTATTGGATTTTCGAACTTTGAAGTATTTTCTGCCGCTTTTACTACTCATCGCCCCGTGGGTCATTTTTCTCTATGCTGCGCAATCCACCGGCGCGACCAATAGTTTTGTGTTGCTGCTCACCCTTGCAGTATCAGCCTTCGGCTTTATGCTTTTGATTAGCAAGAATAAGAAATAGCATGTATCGCCCGACGATGACTTCTGCGGCACGACCCGCAACATTTACCGTCGGCGCAATCGACGAGCATGGCGTCATGCAACCCACCCCAATCGCCGGCGAACATCCGCTCACCATCTATGTTGATAAGCGGGAAATTCTGACCATCATGACACTCGGTGCGGCACCCGAAGCCCTCGTCATCGGCTATCTGCGCAATCAGCGTCTCATCTCATCGATTGAAGAAGTGGTGTCCGTGCAGGTCGACTGGGAGGTAAACGCCTGTTCAGTGGTGACACGCAACGGTCTGCAAAATCTCGATGAGAAGATGGCGAAACGCACCAAAACAACTGGGTGTGGTGAAGGTACCGTATTCGGCGATCTGATGGCCGAGATTGACAGCGTCCACCTGCGTGACGACGTGGCGCTAAAGCAGGAAACCTTGTTTGCGATGTTGAACAACGTACGCATCCACGAATCGATCTACAAACAAGCCGGCGCAGTCCATGGTTGTGCATTGGCCCGTATTAAGGACGGGGCGATCCTCACCTTTGTTGAGGACGTTGGCCGCCACAATGCCGTGGACGCCATTGCCGGTTGGATGTGGCTCGAAGGCGTCAGCGGCGACGACAAGATCTTCTACACCACCGGGCGCCTCACTTCCGAGATGGTGATCAAGGCGGCGCAAATGCGCATCCCCGTGTTGGTGTCACGGTCGGGGCTGACGCAAATGGGGTACTCGATTGCCGAGCAGGTGGGTATCACCATGATCGGCCGCGCGGTGAACAAGCACTACCTACTGTTCACCAGTGCGCAGAGGCTGCGAGCATGAGTGAGCAGATCACCGGGCTCATCCTCGCGGGCGGCCGCGGCTCGCGCATGGGCGAGACTGACAAGGGCTTGCAGTTGTTTCGCGGCAAGCCGATGATCGAACACGTACTCGAGCGCTTTGGGCCGCAAGTCGACGAAACCATCATCAACGCCAACCGCAATTTATCGACCTACGAGGCCTATGGGTACCGCGTGGTGGCTGATGGCATCGACGGATTTGCCGGTCCGTTGGCGGGGCTACACGTCGGCATGCTCGCTGCCTCCCTACCTCTGATTGCGACGGCTCCCTGCGACTCGCCGTTTCTTCCGCTGAATCTCATCGCACGACTCCACGACGCGTTAACGACAGAGAACGCAGACCTCGCGGTGGCAAAAACGTTTGACCAACCCCATCCCGTTTTCTGTCTCACGAAGACCGCGCTGGAACCCCACTTGCGGGAGTTTCTGCAAAGCGGCCAGCGCAAAATTGATAAGTGGTATGCCAGCCTCAATGTGGTTGAGGTGCAGTTTGATAGCAGCGTTGACGCCTTCGCCAACATCAATACCGTTAACGAACTCAGAGATTTGGAGCCGGAAACCTCCTCCGGCCCAATCGGTGCAGCCACACCCGGCGTCAAGCCGTAGCGTCGCACCGTGCACAATGCGTAACCGTTATGTTCGTAAACAGTTCAGACCGTCATTGCCCAGGCGGGCAATTGTCTGGTTTCCCACATTTGAGGCCGCCGAAAGTTTGCTGCGATTGCAGCGTTACCGCCTTGAGCACGATCCGCTTGGGGCGAAGATCGCCCCGCACCTCGCCGTGGTATTTCCGTTTCACGCCAACCTAACAGTCGCGCAGTTGGTCAGCCACATCAAACGCTCAACCGCCGGCTGGCCGGTGTTACCGGTGACCTTCCGCGGAATAGAGAGTGTTGCCAGTTCCCGCGGATTGTTCACGTTATTGATGTGCGACCTGCGAAACGAAGCAGTGACAGAGCTGCACGACCGGCTCTACCGGGGGGTGCTCGCTGGCTTCTTGCGCGACGACATCGAATATCGCCCGCACATTACCCTGGCACAAAGTAACACCAACACCGCGTTCGACAATGCGCTTGCCGACGCCGAACTTCGCTTTCGCGATACCTACCGAGCCACCATGCGTGAGCTCTCAATCATCACCCATGCGGCGGACGGTACAATCACAATCGATGAAACTGTCTCGCTATCCCGAGAGTGAAACATGAGCCTGACCAAACCTTTGACTCCGCATTCGACTGCGCATTTGACAATCTCGCAAGCCTCTTGCGCCGACGACTACGACCCAAACTCCATGCCGGTCGATAAGGCACGGGCGTTTATCCACGCGTTTCTCACGCCAATAGCAGGAATCGCGAAACTGCCGATTCGCGCAGCCTTAGGCCGGGTGCTGGCAGAGGACATCATCTCTCCCGTCAACGTACCGTCGCATCGCAATTCCGCGATGGACGGCTGGGCGGTGCGTTTCAGCGATTTGGGCGACGACGGTACGCCGCTTGAAGAGATCGGCGCGAGTTTTGCGGGTAAGCCGTTTGTCGGCAGCCTCGCCGCACGACAATGTGTGCGTATCTTTACCGGCGGTGTCGTGCCTATTGAATGTGACACCGTCATCATGCAGGAACGCGCTAAAGCGGATGGCAAGTTGATCACCTTTTCCGCAGGTGCCAAGCTCGGGCAAAACGTACGGCAAGCCGGCGAAGATCTCCAGCAGGGTGCGGTCGCGCTGGAAAAAGGCCGCATCATCCGCCCGGCAGAACTCGGCTTAATCGCCTCACTTGGCATCAGCGAAGTTGCCGTAGTGCGGCCGCTGCGGGTGGCGTTCTTTTCGACGGGTGATGAGTTGGTGTCAGTCGGCGCGCCACTCGGCGAAGGCGAGATCTACGATTCGAATCGTTACACGCTGTTTGGCATGTTGGCAAAGATGGGCATCGAGGCAAACGACATGGGTGTTGTTCGTGACGACCCCGTCATCCTCGAGCGTGCCTTCCGCGATGCGGCAGGTATCGCCGATGTGGTAATCACATCGGGTGGCGTTTCGGTTGGCGAAGCTGATTTTGTGAAGACGCTGCTTGGCAAACTTGGCGAAGTGGTGTTCTGGAAAATTGCCATGAAACCTGGCCGCCCGCTGGCTTACGGCAAGATTCAGGACGCACATTTTTTTGGTCTGCCCGGTAATCCGGTCAGCGTGATGGTAACGTTTTACCAATTTGTGCGCGATGCTTTGCTCACACTACAGGGCGTCTCACCGCTGCCGGTCCAGCCATTGTTAAAGGCGGTTTGCACGTCACCGATTAAAAAGGCACCCGGGCGTACCGAGTTTCAGCGCGGTGTGTTGTATCTCGAAGACGGTGTTTGGAAAGTGCGCACGACCGGCGAACAAGGCAGCGGCATTTTGAAATCCATGTCGGATGCCAACTGTTTCATCATGCTGCATGACCATGTCGGCAATGTGGATGCCGGTGTCACGGTGGACGTACAAATTCTGGAAGGAGTGGTCTAGTGGAACGACGCGATTTCATCAAAATTTGCGCGGTCAGCGGAACGTGTGCGTCGACTTGCGCGGCGAGTTCGCCGGTTCACGCCGACGCCAGAACACCGTCGGTTGCCGGCAATGCCACACCTGCAAAAAAAACCGGGGTGGTCCTGAAAGCAAGAAACTATGCGCGGGTTAAGCTAGTTGACAAAGACGGTCGAGCGATCAAGGCAGCGTCATTGAAGGTCAATCACAACTACATCTTCAACTATCCGTTTGAATCAACGCCGTGTTTCCTGTTGAGTTTGGATAAAGAAGCGAAGGGACAGACAGAACTCGTCACAGAACGCGGCGAGAGTTACGCCTGGCCGGGAGGTATCGGCCCGCGCAATAATCTGGTTGCATACTCGGCGATCTGTGCACACAAACTGGCGTACCCGTCCCCGCAAGTGAGCTTCATCAGCTTTCGCGATAAACCCTCCGCATTGAGCCCAACTGGCAAGGTGATCGGCTGTTGCGCCGACAAAAGCGCCTATGACCCGTTCGCCGGGGCGCGAGTTCTGGGTGGTCCCGCCCCGCAACCGCTCGCGGCGATTCTGCTCGAACACGACCCGAAAACCGACGCCATCTATGCGACCGGTACCGTCGGCGGCGAAAAGTTTGACGAGTTCTTTACCAAGTACGAATTTAAACTCTCCTTGGAGCGGGGCGGCGTCAAAGCCAGGGAGCGCGTTGCGACAAGCGTGGTGTTACGCGACTTATCCGCCCACTCGACACAAACGGCGCAGTGCTGATCAGCCGGGAACATCCTTGATCCCTTGGATCACACGCGGCGCGCGTTTCCCCAGTCCGAATACCGCGCTGGTCGACCCGGACGGTTTGCTCTGCACTGGTGGCGATCTGCGTCCGGCGACCATCGTAGCGGCGTATTCACAGGGGATCTTCCCCTGGTTTTCCGAAGGGCAACCGATTCTCTGGTGGACGCCAGACCCGCGGATGGTATTGTTCCCGGAGGAGTTCAAGTTATCCCGCTCGCTGGCAAAAACCATACGGCAGCAAAAGTTTGAAGTGACCTTTAATGTCGCCTTTCGACGCGTGATCGAAAACTGTGCAGCTCCACGTGAGCGCGGAGGCGGCACCTGGATCGTCAAGCAGATTCAGGACGCCTATACCCTGCTTCACAATCAGGGTTTCGCGCATTCGGTGGAAAGTTGGGCGGGCAATGACTTGGTCGGTGGCTTGTACGGGGTGGCGATCGGCCAAGTCTTTTTTGGTGAATCGATGTTCACGCGCAAAACCGACGCTTCCAAAGTCGCGTTTGCCACTTTAGTCGATAAACTAATCCGCGACGGCTTTCAGCTCATCGATTGCCAGCAGCAAACCCGCCACCTCACCAGTTTTGGCGCACGCCCTATTCCCCGTGCAGAATTCTTGCAACGGCTAGCCGAGTTGATAAACTCAAGTGAATTAGACGACCACCGTTCCGCTTGGAAACCTTGTTTGGCCACAACTCCCACCTTCTAACAGGCCAATGTCGCGACTCAACGACTTACCGTTTGCCAATTTGCAGTTCTACGCGACGGCACCCTATCCGTGCAGTTATCTGCCGGGCCGTCTGGCGCGCTCGCAGGTCGCCACGCCCAGCTACTTGATCGATACAAACGCGTATAGCGCGCTGGTTTCTGCGGGCTTTCGGCGGAGCGGTGCGTTTACCTACCGGCCCTTGTGTGACCATTGCCGCGCTTGTATAGCAGTGCGGGTACTTTCCGAGGCATTTCAGCCAAACCGCAGTCAGCGGCGTGTGGCAAAACAGCTCGACTCGTTGACTGTTCGTGTCACCGACTTGCGCTTCTCACACGAGCACTACGCATTGTATCGTCGTTACCAATCGGCCCGCCATCAGGGTGGCGGCATGGACCACGACTCGCGCGAGCAGTATTCCCACTTCCTGTTGCAAAGCAATGTCGCCAGCAAACTGGTTGAGTTTCGCGAGCATGGCAAGCTGAAGATGATCTCGATCATCGACGAATTGGTCGACGGGCTATCATCGGTTTACACCTTCTACGAGCCGGCGGATGATCGCCGAAGTTATGGCACTGCCAGCATCTTGTGGCAGCTCGCCGAAGCCAAGCGCCGTGCATTGCCCTACGTCTACCTGGGCTATTGGATCCGAGAAAGCCGCAAGATGAACTACAAGGCAAACTTCCGGCCCATTGAAGGCCTCAACAAGGGCGTCTGGGGGCCGCTTTAGCGCCGTTTAACTGGCCTGTGGATGTGCGCCTTCAAGCATCTGACAGACGCGACATTGCGCATGTTGCCCCCATCCCATCCGCCTCCCACTGGTACGGAGGGGGAAGGGGCCCCGGCAGATTTGAAGGCGGCATGACGCCGAAAAAGTTGCAGTCGATGGCGCGTGTCGCGGGAGCAACCGCGACACGCGACTTTGTGGAACTCGTCGAACGAGGATTGCTTGTACGGCGCGGCGCGGGCCGCTCAACTAGATATGAACTCGCGCTGGACGGGTGGGAGCGGAAGCCCGATCAACGGGTACGAAAAAAGAACGTGAATAACTCGCCGCAGAGTTGGTGTGTTGATTTCAGACTAAAACGCCGCCACTTTGAGTTTTTGCATAAGATCAAAAGGGCCCTTTAATTACATATTCAACCCGCTGGCAATTGCAGAAATACTCAATCCTTGCCGATGTAGTTCCAAAATAGTCATCACTTCCTCCAACTGGATCATCATGCACCTCAAAAACCTATCTCAAGGGCATCATGGTCAACGATCATTAAAAACAGCGCTGGCAATGCGCCTGCGCTACCTTAATAAAACTGGGGAAATTTACTTCGGCGAAAGTGGGGATTATCTATCCGGTGGTGACACACCGTCGAGCAGCGTGAGCCGGAAGAGACTCAATACGAATTTCTTGCATATACAAAGGCGCATCATGGTCATAGGGTTGACTGGCGAAGACTCAAAACCATAGTGCAGGTAAAACTGGCGCGAAGATTCGTTGAGGGCATGCACCAGCACGGCGCGAACTCCCGCACTATGCGCGACAGCAAGCGAGCGTCGTACTGCGTCCTGCAGCACGGCTGCGCCGAGTTTATGGCCTTGGTAGCGTTGATCTACCGCCAAGCGGGTCAGTACCATCGCCGGAACCAGGTCCGGCATATTCCTGCGGATACGCCCAGAGGCTTCCTTATGAGAAACCGCTCCAGCTGCCATCGCGTAGTACATGGCGCGGTTGGCCGAGCGGGCGACTCCCTGGGTGACGGCTTTAGATCGGTCGGTTCATGCAGCGGCTGGTCGCGCTGGTGCTGCGGCTGCGGCTGCATCTCATCCGGTTCCATGGGGTGCTGGCCCCGAACGCGAAGCTGCGGCCTCTGGTGGTGCCGCAAGGCCCACCCGCGCAAGCACAGGCGACCGCCGAGTGCGAAGTCGAGCCTGTCCAGGCCCGGCCGCACCGCATCAGCTGGGCGCGGCTGCTCAAACGCGTCTTTGACATCGACCTGCGGCACTACCCGAACTGCGGCAGGGGGGAACTGAAGATCATCGCGGCCATCCTGGAGCGCCCGGTGATCGAGAAGATCCTCACTCACCTGGGCCTGGGTGCGCAGCCGCCGCCCCGGAGCCTGGCGCGTACGGCGGGGCAAGACTTCCAAGACTTTCCTGCCTGAGTTGCGCCGGCCGTCGCAAACACCACGTCCCGGGCTGCAACACCATGCGCAGCCGGGGCGACTGTGCGCCCCATGGCGGCGCGAGGCCGCAAGACCCACGCCCAACCCCGAGATCGAGGCAGCGACCCGCCCTTGTGAAGGGTCACGGGCCTGCCGAACCCGACCCAAGCGAGGGCATCGGCACTCAACCCTGACACTTCATGCTGCCGCAACCACCGTATCCGGGTCCGCACCCGCGTCCCATGGCCTCCACAGGCCTTGCCGAGGGCGTTTGAAATTCCTATGCTCATGCTCTCCGGCACAGAATCAATCGAAGTAGGCGTCGTCGTCGGGGGCAAACGGGCCACCGGGTCGAGCGGCAACCTCACGGCCACCACCGACCGGGGAAAACCGCCGGAACTCCCCGTAGACTAGCGCCTTGACTTCGGTGTCGCCCTGTAGATCGAAGGTATCACCTCCCAAGAGAACCAGGCCAGGGGAGGCTGCCACTCGCGCGCCGCTCCGGCGTCGAACCTCAGCGTGTCCACCAGAACTGACCGAGAGAACGCGCCCCGCTACATGAATGGAGGCAACTGCAGAACTGGGGCACCAAAGGCCGCCAGGAGCGTACTCAGTCGGAGGGCCGCTTCTCGCCTGAGCATATGGAATCACCCCATGATGACCTCGGTCCCATGTCGTAACGCGCCCTAGCGCGGCCTGCGGCCGCAACAGAATGACCGGCTCAAATACTTTACCGAATACAACAATCCGCACGGAGAGAAACTTTATCCTAAGATGCGCCGTCAACCCTAGGCGATCCGCGTTTCAGATCAATGACGTGGCGTTGCAGAGACTTCGCAATGTTAAAGATTCAGCGCCTTCGATCAAGACATCCGACGATCATTTTCCTACCATAATAATCTGTCATAGTATCTGGGTTTCTACACTCCTGCTGGTTATCGGATGAACGCGAACCACCGCTAAACATTTCTTGTACCATTGCCTCAATCGCGAGACCCATGACTGAATTCTCGGTGCCGTAATCCTTCTGCAACCACGCGTTCATTTCCTCCATTTTCTCTACCACCGTCTGCGTCTGCGCAGCCGAAGCTGCCTTGAGGGTCAGCGCACCCTTGGCGGATTTGTTGACCACAAACGCCTTCCAATAGCGAATTCCGACACCCCCTCCTATTGCAGCGTGTGCCTTGGTCCACAAGACCTGCGAATCGGAAGTTAAGGTTACGTCGAAGCCCCATTTCCCCGCGCCCAGCGCGAAGACCTTGTTGTGCACGCCGAAGATGAGGATGTTGTCACCGGTCTTTAGGCTGTCTTGTATCGAAACATCGGCGCGCCCAGGACCGCCTCCGGCCGACCATTCCGCAGTCGCCAGCGGTTGCCACTTACCATCGGGCGTCTTACCAACCAGAAAACCAATGTCATCAATTCCCTTCATCGTCACTCGAAGCTTGCTGCCGGCCTTGGTATTGGAACCCAACTCCGCCAAGTCCGCAGATGGAAGTTTTCGGGCTTCGATATCAGCCTTCGCGCGCGCTTCGCGCTCAACCGCAAGCCGAGCATCCCGCTGAGCACGCTCAGCAGCAAATTGAGCATCGCGCTCGACAGCGGCTGCCGCGAGCGCGGGAGTAAGCTGATTAGCCTCTACGGTACTCACCGAGTACCGGTACGTGAGCGCGCCGCGGTCAGAAAACGTTTGAAGTACTAGCTGCAAATTGATGTCGCCATTTAAGTTACTTGATAGTGCCATCTGCCCCGTCCAAGATCGCTCATACTTGCTGGCTCTGGAGCATGGTCCTTGGTCGGCACGGCGGAAGTTCACGAGTTGAAACTGAGTCGGTTGCGCCGAAAGCACAACAAGGCCCGCTGGGGCAATCGTCGCCATGCACGTCGAACCCAATATACCGAATTCGAGGGTAGGTTCTCCATTTAAGTCCCGAATAGATAAGGTCACTCTAGCTTCGTCGTTCCGGGAACGACTAACAACAAAATTCTCGAGTCGCATAGTCAAAGTTTTTTGGCCGCCAACAATCGACCACTTGGGGCTGTAGCCTTGCGGGTAGTTGCCCTCGATCGGTAAGCTGAGTGTGCTTACCAGAACGTGCAGTCGTCCTGTAGCAGGCACAGGAAGCTGGTTCAGGCTTGATGGCGCGCGGGGCTCCGAAGATTGAGCATTGGCATCCGCGCGAATTGCGGAGCCTATCGTATTCCGATCAACATTCGTAGGTACTTCTGTGGCCGTCGAGTGCGTCACGCCGCCAGACAGTGCCGCTGCCGAAAGAACGATGCAACACCAACGGGTAACTTCTCGGGTTGCTGCGAAACGCGGGCACCGATCAACATCGGCTCCGATTACTAGAATGGGCATCAGATTTTCCTCCAGCCTTGACTGATTAAACGAGTGACAAGAACGCACCATAACCGACAGAACGCGATTAGACCATAACGGACAGACCACAGTAGTCTACAAAATATGGGGCAAGAGCCAAACGGGTCTACGCTCCTAATCTGCGAGATGAAGAAGTTAAAGGTTCCAGACTCGCATTAACTCGCCCCTCTGCATCGCCGCCATTGAAGTCCCTGCCTCGGTCACCACCAACAAAGCCACACAAACGATCACCAGCGTCAATCCCACATCTCCCGTCACCTACACGGCCATCGCACCGGGGAATACAAAAACTCAGACTGCCATCGCCTCATCGGGTTTGCCTATGGCCTTTGCCTCCACCAGCCCCAGCATCTGCACCACCTTCTGACACACGCGACGGCGCAAATGTCGCCCCCATCCCAACCGTCTCCCACTGGTATGGAAGCGGAAGGAGCCGCCACGGTGAGCCAAAATTGCGCCGTCCTATTGATCGCTGTCTGCCAGAAGCGCGCAATCACGGCATACAAGCGCGACTCGACTAAAATCGGGGTTATTGACTACCGATACCAAGGCGCTCCCCGTGTTGTATTCCATTGCCCGTAGCGCACTCTTTAAACTCGACCCCGAGCTAGCGCACGACGTCGCCCTAAAAAGCCTTAAGCGACTGGAAAGCTGCCATCTGGCCGGCCTTTTCGGGCAAAAAGTGTTGAAACCGCGCACCCTGCTTGGACTTTCATTTGATAACGCGGTGGGCTTAGCCGCTGGTCTCGACAAGAATGGTGAGTACATCGACGCCTTGGCAGCGATGGGTTTTGGTTTCATCGAGGTCGGCACCGTCACCGCGCGACCACAACCGGGTAACCCCAAGCCACGGATGTTTCGTTTGCCTGCGCGCGACGCCTTGATCAATCGTCTTGGATTCAACAACCAAGGTCTCGATGCGTTCTTGGTCAATGTTGCCCGCGCCAAATACAAAGGTGTGCTGGGGCTCAATATCGGCAAAAACTTCGATACCCCCAATCACAATGCAGTCGATGACTATGTGACCTGCCTGCGCGGGGTATTTCCACATGCGAGTTATGTCACAGTCAATGTTTCCTCGCCGAACACTAAAGGATTGCGTGATTTGCAAGCCGCCGCACAACTCGAACAACTGCTAGCCGCCCTCAAAGCCGAACAACAAACGCTGGCAAAACAGCATAGACGCCAAGTCCCGCTACTGCTAAAGATCGCTCCCGACTTGAACCTTGCCGCAATTCGTGATGTCGCCGCGCTGCTGTTGCAATATGGGTTCGAAGGCGCAATTGCTACCAACACCACGGTTTCGCGTGACGCCGTGACGGGACTCAAACACGCGACAGAGGCAGGCGGGTTGTCTGGACATCCGCTGTTTTCCCCCTCAACCGAAGTCCTGCGCGAGCTGGTGAAACACCTCAAGGGAAACATCCCCGTGATCGGCGTGGGCGGCATCATGTCGGCTGACGACGCGCAACAAAAAATCAACGCCGGCGCTTCACTCGTACAGATCTATACCGGCTTCATCTACCGGGGGCCACAACTCGTCGCCGATTGCGCGAGGCAGATTCAATGACGCGGTTGACCGACGCGTTCGCACTCGCCAAACAGATCGATGCGATCTTGCCGCAGACGCAATGCACCAAGTGCGGCTACCAGGGCTGTATGCCCTATGCCGAGGCGATTGCCGCCAACGAGGCACCGATCAACCGCTGCCCGCCCGGGGGCGAGACGGGTATCGCCGCGCTGGCTGCGCTGCTCGACACGGAAATACTTCCGCTCGACCCGTTGTGTGGCGCTACACAACCGCACCGTGTTGCGATCATCGATGAGGAAACTTGTATCGGCTGTGCAAAATGCCTAAAGCCCTGCCCGACCGACGCCATCGTTGGCGCAAACAAATACATGCATAGCGTCATGCCACAGTTTTGTACTGCTTGCGAGTTATGCATCCCGGCGTGCCCGGTTGATTGCATCACGATGGTTGACGACAAAAATCATCCAGCGATGTTCGATGCCGACACCGCACGGGAACGTTTTAATTTTCACAATTTTCGTCTTTCGCGGGATGACGCTGAGCGCAGCGCCCTACTCGCCGCACGCGAGGCGGCTGCTCTGGCACAGATGGGAAACCACCATGGCTGAAGCCTACGTCATGAAAGCCGACGCGCGGCAAGAATTCTTTCGCCGCATGCAGGAGATCAATCCGCAGCCAAAGTCAGACTTGCAATACTCAACGCCGTTTGAACTTCTCATCGCCGTCATCTTGTCGGCGCAAGCGACTGATAAAAGTGTCAACGTAGCCACCGCAAAGTTGTTTCCGCTAGCAAACACACCAGCCGCGATACTTGCGCTCGGTGAAGAGATGCTAAGTGAATACATCAAGACGATCGGCCTCTTCCGCAGCAAAGCCAAGAATGTCATCAAGGCTTGCGAAATCTTGCTTGCGCAGCATGGCGGCGAGGTGCCATCGTCACGCGAAGCACTCGAAGCCCTACCCGGCGTGGGTAGAAAGACGGCCAACGTGGTACTTAACATCGCCTTTGGTCAACCGACGATGGCGGTCGATACCCACATCTTTCGTATCAGCAACCGCATGGGCATGGCACCGGGAAAGGATGTTCTGGCGGTAGAAGAAAAATTGCTGAAGGTTGTGCCCGATCAATTCCGGATGCACGCACATCACTGGTTAATCCTGCATGGTCGCTACACGTGTGTCGCGCGAAAGCCCAAGTGTGGTGCGTGCCCGGTGTATGACATCTGTGGTTTCAGGAAGAAGGCAGACTATGTCGAATAGTGATGACGGGGGGCTCGACGTTGTTTAACCCGACGCGTGAACAAGTACGTGATTTTTTCTTTGAGACGTGGCGGAAATTCAGCAGCCAAGCACCACTGACTGCCTTGCAAGCGATGGCCGTCGAGATCATAAACGAGCATCCCGAATACCATGCCCTGCTCTCGCAACGCGATAGGCACGTCGATCGCGACTATCTGCCTGAGAGCGGCGACCTCAACCCGTTTCTGCACATGTCCATGCACCTGTCGATTCGCGAGCAGGTCTCCATCGACCAACCAGCCGGCGTACGCGCAGAACACCAGCGCCTCGCGATTAGCATGGGCGATGTGAAGGCAGCCGAACACGCCATGATGGATTGTCTGGGCGAAATGATTTGGCATGCCCAGCGCAACCGAACGGCACCAGACCCTGGGTTGTATCTGGCTTGTCTCGCTAGGAAGTAACACCGCTTAGCCGGTGCATGATGTGCAATGATGCACAAGTCAAACTTGTGTACCCGCTAACGAAGTTACGCACAAGCGTCCAAGCCGCTGTTCGCGAGCGTCTTCTGATTTCACGTTTTGATGCGGTGAATCAAGCGAAAGACAACGTGATCCCTTGCCCGAACATTTCACGGGGTGCATTCAAAAGCCGGGAGCAGGCGAACGACAATTTGCCTGAATGGCCACGGCATAGCGGGCCGCGGTCGCCAACTGCGTGTGGAATGAGGGCGCGAATTTGTCAACCATGGCAACGCCCGTCCGAAAGCGAACCTGCAGCCCGCATCCACGGCGAATGCGGAACGATCTAAATTGGTCTGCCAATCGTACCGAGGCAACTTGCTTCGTCGCAGCGGGCGACACAGCGTGAGATATTCAGGCTAGCGGTTCAAACGTCATGGCGAGTCTCCATGAGGCGGGTCAGCTCTGGTAAACTTAGAGAAGTATGGAGAGGTGGATGAGCGGTTTAAGTCACACGCCTGGAAAGCGTGCGTAGGTTCATAGCCTACCGCGGGTTCGAATCCCGCCCTCTCCGCCACATGAAACAGCCCCCGTCACGGGCTTTTTTATTGGTAGTACTGACGGCGCTTAGCTTCGGGCAAACGCCAGCCACCGAAAGCCGAAAAGCTGCTTGGAGAACAAAAACATCAGGATAAGCACCATCCCGATATGCACTGGTGTTACTCCCAGCCAGCCCGGAATGCTTCCCTGCGCGGTCCAGCCTTGGAAAATTGACAGGGTGTTGTAGTACAAAAAGAACACGATGACGGCGAAAACGCCATTCCAAGACGTGCCGGATCTGGGGTTTACAAACGACAATGGAATCGCAAGTAGCGACAGTATGACTGCGGCGACCGGGAGCGCTAGCCGCCAGTGCAGCTCTGCAATGCGATCCGGCGTGGGCTCTTGCACCAGCGTCAAGGTCGGGAGCTGCTTGTTAGACGGGGCCTGCGCCCGCTCTGCTTTGGTCTCTATCCGCAGCTTTTGGCGCGCAAAATCGACAATCCGGAAATCAAGCGCGCCCGGCGTACCTTCATAACGTCGACCGTTCGAAAGCACTAGAAATTTGTCGCCGTTGGCGGCAATTTCAGTCTGCCCCTTTGCGGCCACAACGACGCCAAAACGACCATTTTGGTTGTACTGCACGAAGACATTGTTCACCGCCCCCGTATCGGCTGCCGTGTTATCGACAAAAAACACCCGGCTTGAATCTCGCGCCTCGATAAAACTTCCCGGCGCAATCCGTGCGACATCATCTTTGTTACGCAACAGCCGCTCATACTCCGCGCTCGTGCGCAATGCCCAAGGGGTCAGCACCGTGCTGAGAATCGCCGTTACCAAGGCAATCGGTGCGGCGAAAGACAAAACAGGCTTGACCCATGCCATGATAGAAAGACCGGACGAAAACCAGACCGGCATCTCGCTCTCCCGGTAACTCCTTGATAGCGCCAGCCATACCGAAATGAACAGTGCCAGCGCCAGCAAGACAGGCAGGTAAGCCAACAGGGCGAAGCCGATCAGGGCAACAACCGCTTCCGGCTCCACCGTACCGGTGGCAGCGCGCCCAAGAAAGATGATCAGTTGGTGCGTGACGATGATCGCCACCAGTACGCTGATCACACTAAGTCCGATCGAGGTGAATTCCTTGGTAAGGCTGCGTTGGAATATCTGCACTTGGGGCCAGGGAGATGCCAGTTATGTTGTCTTTTGACGGGAGTCGTCTGCACGAGCGATAATTTCAACTCTGCAGCGCCGGTTATTCAGCTTTGGTCCTCGGTCGCCTTGTCTGTCATTCGGAAGGCAACTTTGACCACGCCATCGCCGTCGATGGTACCTAAATCAGCGCTGCTCCCAATCAAAACTTCTAGGAGAATGCAGTGGAATTTAGCATAAAGGCGGGAGCCCTCTCAGCAATCAAAACCGATTGTGTCTTGGTTGGCATCTGGGACTCAAAAAAAATCGCCGCTCCTGCGGCAATAGAATTGGACAAGGCATCCAAGGGCGCGATTTCGGCAGCCGCCAACAATGGCGATATATCCGGCAAGTTGGGATCGACCATGATGTTGCACGGTATCGCGGGTATTGCCGCCAAGCGCGTGTTGTTGGTGGGTCTGGGTGCGGAAAAAAGTTACGAAGCGCATGCGTTCTGCAAAGCGATTACCGCCGCTTTTAAAGCGCTGAAGACCACCGCCGTGACGGATGTTACGTTACCCCTCAGCACCAAACACGCCAAGGACATTGCGCACAAGGCTGAGCAGGCGGTGATTGCCGCAATCGACGGTGCCTACCGTTACACCGCGACCAAAAAGTCCGATGCTAAGTCAGTCGGCAAGGCGGTGATTTTCCATGTCGATGGCAAGGTCGACGAAAAAGCCATGAAGGCGGCGATCAAGGCTGGTGAAGCTATCGGTGAAGCCATGCAACTGACCAAGGAATTGGGCAATCTTCCACCCAATATCGCCACCCCAACCTACTTGGCCGAGACCGCCAAGAAACTCGCCAAGGACTACAAGTTCAAGCTGACCATCCTCGAGAAAAAGGACATGCAGAAGCTGGGTATGAACACCCTGCTCGCAGTTTCGCAAGGTTCGGCTGAGCCGCCGAAGTTCATTGTTCTCGAACACCATGGCGGGAAAAAAGGCGACAAGCCGGTGGTGCTGGTTGGCAAGGGCGTTACCTTTGACACCGGCGGTATTTCGATCAAGTCATCGGCTGAGATGGACGAAATGAAGTACGACATGTGCGGTGCCGGCTCGATGTTGGGTGCCATGAAGATGGTCGGCATGATGAAGCTGCCATTGAATGTGGTGATGCTAGTGCCGACGGTTGAAAACATGCCAGGCGGCAAAGCGACTCGCCCGGGCGACGTGGTCAAATCAATGTCCGGCCAAACGGTTGAAATTCTCAACACCGATGCCGAAGGCCGCCTCATCTTGTGTGACGCACTGACCTACGCAGAACGTTTTCAGCCGGAAGTCGTGGTCGATGCAGCAACATTGACGGGCGCAATGGTGATCTCGCTGGGACATCACATCACAGGCGCATTCGCTAATGACGACGCGCTAGGCTGGGAGTTGGTGCAAGCCGGCAACGCAGCGCACGACAAGGCTTGGATGTTGCCGATGGGCGCCGAGTACGACGAGATGCTCAAATCAAATTTTGCGGATATCCCAAACATCAGCGGCGGGCGTGCTGGTGGTGCGATTACCGCTGCGTGTTTCTTGGCGCGCTTCGCTAAATCTTACAAGTGGGCGCACTTGGACATCGCCGGCACCGCATGGAAATCAGGCGTGGACAAGGGTGCCACCGGTCGTCCGGTGCCACTGTTGTCGAAGTTCCTGATGAAACGTGCAGGACTGTAGTCGGCTAGCGATCCAACCCACTGACTGATGAACGCGGGTGAGCAACTCAGCTCATCAGTCAGCCTTGATGGGGACTGACGCAGCAAAGATGAAATTGGTGATGACAGTAATGCAAGCGATAGTGACCAGATGACCGAAGTAAAGTTTTTCTTTAACGTCGATAGCCGCCTCAATTTCGCCTGCAAGTTATCGAAGGCTGCGCTCGATCAGGGTAAGAAATTAGTCGTCTACGCGCCCGATGAGGCGCTTGCTGCGGAGTTTGACAGGCTGCTGTGGTCTTTCGCCCAGCTTTCATTTGTCCCACACGTAAGGGCCGATCATGCACTCGCGAAGGCAACACCGATTGTCATTGCCAACGCAACCTCTGCACTACCGCACCATGACGCGATCCTCAATTTGTCCGATGACCCACCACCCTACTTCACGCGTTTCGAATACTTGCGCGAGGTGGTATCAATGGATGCTGAAGACCGCGCCAAGGCGCGTGAGCGGCAGAAATTCTACAAGTCGCGTGGCTTCGAAATCCGGAACCAGGACATGATTCAACGTCGGTAATGTGATCGGCTTACGCCTATTTCGAGATTGAGGAGATACGTGGATAACGACGACCGCACAAACGTTTTAGCCAGCAAGGTCGACGCGCTGGTCGCGAAGCGAAACATCGGTGCTAACACCAGTGACGTTGCCGATCCGCGCAACATTCCGGTTTTGACGGATCTTGTTGACGCGCCTGCTTGGCCACCCAAGACTGAGCCAGCACCACAACCGGAAACGCCGCCCTCTGTTCTGGTACCAAACGCAGCGGTCGATACGCGCGTCCTGCCCCTGTTGTCTGGCGACGATATCGCTTTACTGTCACAAGAAATTTTTTCCCGGGTTTCTCAGCGTATTGACGCCGAACTCGCCACCGCCCTCGAAGCGTGTTTGAACGATCGCCTACAGTCGCAAATTAATGCAGCGGTGACAAGTGCATTGACCGACATGAAACTGAGCATTGCCAATGAAATCGGTGATGCCATCAACGCGGCGCTCGCAGACCGGCTACGCCAAACTTAAAGCAACTTACCAACACCAACGATTAATCCCCGCCCACCTTGAAACACGCTTGTGGGTAGCCAAAGCCCACAATGACCGACGCTCCAAACATCAATCCCCAAAGCGCATCCACCGCGGCCAGCGACCTTGCCAAGTCATTCGACCCGAAGGCCATCGAAGCCTGTTGGTACCCGGTTTGGGAAAGCAGCGGCTACTTCCGGCACAAGCCGAACGCCGAAGGCGCAAGCTACTCCATCCAACTACCGCCGCCCAACGTCACGGGGACCTTGCACATGGGGCACGCGTTCCAGCAAACGCTGATGGATTCACTCGTTCGTTATCACCGTATGCTCGGCCACAACACTAATTGGATCGTCGGAACCGACCACGCTGGCATCGCCACGCAGATCGTTGTCGAACGTCAGTTGCAAGCGGAAGGCAAAACGCGTCACGAGTTGGGTCGCGAAAAGTTTCTTGATCGTGTGTGGGATTGGAAACACGAATCCGGCTCGACCATCACCCGCCAGATGCGCCGACTCGGCGACTCGGCCAACTGGGAATACGCCGATACCGAAGGAGACCAAGCGGGTTACTTCACGATGGACGAAAAAATGTCCGCGGCCGTGGTTGAGGTGTTTGTCAAACTTCACGAACAAGGGCTCATTTATCGCGGCAAACGACTCGTCAGCTGGGACCCGGTGCTCGGCACGGCGGTGTCGGATCTGGAAGTGATCAACCAAGAAGAAGACGGCAAGATTTGGGAGATTCATTACCCATTTGCTGATGGCGATATCAATGGCGTGACTGGGTTGACCGTAGCCACCACACGCCCGGAAACGATGCTCGGCGACGTGGCGGTGGCAGTGCACCCAGACGACGAGCGATACCAAGCATTTGTGGGCAAGCAACTTAAGCTACCGCTTTGTGAGCGATTGATTCCGATCATCGCCGACGCCTATGTCGACAAGGCTTTCGGCACCGGCTGTGTGAAGATCACGCCGGCGCACGACGTAAACGATTTTCAAATCGGGCTGCGGCATAAGCTTGAGTCCATCAGCATTCTGACGCTGGAAGCCAAGATTAGCGATGCCGCACCACACGCCTACCGTGGACTCGATCGTTTTGAAGCCCGTAAACACGTACTCAAAGATCTTGAGAGCATCGGCGCGTTGGTCTCAGAGAAAAAACACAAACTCAACGTGCCACGCTCTGATCGTACCAACACCATCATCGAGCCAATGTTGACTGACCAGTGGTTTGTGAAGATGGACGGCCTGGCTAAACGCGGCCTCGATGCCGTCGCATCAGGTGCAGTGAAGTTCTATCCCGATCATTGGTCGGCGACGTACAACCACTGGTTAACCAACATCCAAGACTGGTGTATTTCGCGCCAACTGTGGTGGGGGCATCAAATCCCCGCTTGGTATGACGATGCCGGAAACGTCTACGTGGCACGCAACGAGGCCGATGCAATTGCCCAGTCCGGCGGCAAATCAGTCAAGCGCGACGCCGACGTGCTCGACACCTGGTTCTCCTCTGCTCTCGTGCCCTTCACCACCCTCGGCTGGCCGAACAACGATAGCAAGACACAGGCCGACTTGAAGGCATTCCTACCCTCTTCCGTGTTGGTCACCGGCAACGACATCATTTTCTTCTGGGTCGCCAGAATGATCATGATGACGCTGCACTTCACCGACAAAGTTCCTTTCAAGGACGTCTACATCAACGCCATGGTGCGTGACGCCGAAGGCAACAAGATGTCGAAGTCGAAGGGCAACACACTCGACCCGCTCGACCTGATTGACGGCATTGACGTTGACGCGCTGCTGGAAAAATCCACCAAGGGCTTGATGCTCGAAGCGCACAAAGAAAAAGCGGCGAAGTACATCAAGAAAAACTTCCCGAAAGGCATCCCCGCGTACGGCACCGACGCGCTGCGCTTCACCTTTACCTCACTTGCCCCGTTGTCGCTCACACTAAATTTTGATTTGAGCCGCTGCGAGGGTTATCGCAATTTCTGCAACAAGCTGTGGAACGCGACACGTTTTGTGCTGATGAATGTTGAGAACAAAGACGTCGGACTGGATGAATCGCTACCTGTTTCATTGTCACAAGCCGACAAGTGGATCATCAGTCAGTTGCAACGCGCGGAAGCAGATGTGGCGAAAGGCTTCGCCGAATACCGCTTTGATAACGTCTCCAGCACTATCTACAAATTCGTCTGGGACGAGTATTGCGACTGGTACCTGGAACTGGCGAAAGTGCAATTGCATGAAGGACAACTGCGTGGCAATCACGCCGAACAGCGCGGGACACGCCGTACCCTGATCCGTGTTCTCGAAACGACACTGCGCCTCGCCCACCCGATCATTCCGTTCATTACGGAAGAGTTGTGGCAAAAGATTGCCCCACTTGCCGGCAAGACCGGCAAGACCATCATGCTGGCACCCTATCCGATTTCGCAACCCGAGAAGATCGACCCAGCCGCTGAAGGCTTCATCAATCAGCTAAAAGAAATCACCAACGCCACTCGGAATTTGCGCAGCGAAATGCAACTCTCGCCTGCCGAGAAGGTACCAGCCTTCATCGCGGCGGATGTTGCAGATAAATCGGCAAACCCAAGCAAAGACGGGCATCTCCAAGCATTTTTGCCTTACATCCAAGCATTGGCGCGCCTCTCCGAAATCAACCTCGTTGCCCAACTGCCGGACGGTGATGCTCTAGTTGCGTCCCCCGTTGCCGCTGCGGGCAGCGCGCGCGTCATGCTGAAAGTGGAAATTGATGTTGCCGCAGAGCGGGAGCGACTCAACAAAGAAATCGCCAAACTGAGTGCGGAAATCGGCCGCGCGGAAACAAAACTTGCCAACCCAGCATTCGCCGATAAAGCGCCACCTGCTGTGGTGGCGCAAGAGCGTGAACGTTTGGCCGGCTTTAAACAAAAACTCACCACCATGCAAAGCCAACTGACAAAGCTGGATTGATGTCCCTGCCATATGCCCTAAGAGCATTACGTTCGAGCAATTTTCGTCGGTACTATTTCGGCCAAACGATTTCCCAGCTCGGCTCGTGGATGCAATCGGTGGCGATCATGTGGCTGGCCTATCGCCTGACAAACTCCACCACCGCGACCGGTACGATCGGTTTCTTGGCGCTGATTCCATTCCTGTTTGTCACCCCCATCGCCGGCGCACTGTCCGACCGGGTGAGCCGCCGAAAATTGCTGATGGTCGTGCAGACCATTTTCTTCTTCCACGCGGCCACACTCGCCGTGATGACGTACACCGGGCATATGACGGTCAACATCCTCGGTATGTTTGCTTTCATCGGCGGTACGCTGAGCGCGCTCGAAGTCACCACCCGCCATTCGTTTTTTGTCCAGCTTGTCGAGGACCGCACCGATCTGCCGAATGCCATCGCGCTGAATTCTGCAAACATCAACGCCACACGTTTGATCGGCCCGGCCATCGGCGGGCTGCTGATCGCAGCAGTCGGTGAGGCGGCATGTTTCGGCATCAATGCGGTGTCGTACCTTGCGGTGGTGTATCAACTTTCACGCATCAAGCCTAATGCAAGCGGGCGAATCTCAACCGGACAATCACTCGCGCGCGACTTGATCGAAGGCTGGCGCATCGCCTTGACCAGCCCGATCATTCTGCCGCTGGTGTTGATCGTCGGCTTAGTCAGTTTTGCGATCAACCCGTACTCGATTCTGATGCCCGCAATCGCCGTCGAGACCTTTGGCAAAGGTGCGGAGTTGCACGGCATTTTTGTCAGTGCGGTTGGAATTGGTGCACTAACCGGCGCGATCTTGTTAGCCCGGCGCGAAAACGTGCGTGGGCTGTCGCGTTGGGTTGCAATTACCGCGAGCATCGCTGCGGCCGGCGCAGTTTTATTTTCCGTATTCGCGAGTATGCAAAACACGACGATGTCGATTATCGGCATGGCCTTGGTTGGCATGGGGCTGATGGGCACCTCGGCAACCGTCAACACGATTATCCAAACCGTTGTCGACGACGACAAGCGCGGTCGCGTGGTGTCCGTCTATTCCACTTTTTTTGCCGGCGGCGCACCATTGGGCCATGTATTCGCGGGTTGGACCGCTGCACAGTTTGGTGCGCCGTTAGCCTACATGATGCTCGGCATCATTTGTGCGATTGGTGCCGCCGCTTTCGCGTTTAACCTGCCGAATCTCAAACGGCATTTGCGTGCCGCCTATCTCGATCGTGGCATCATTCCCCCTGCGCCTGCGAGTGCCGCGACGCTGACGGCAAGTGAGTCTCCACAGGAAAAGTAACGATGAACGACACCACCAATCCACTCGCAACGGTCTACACCTCACGCGATACATTAAACCAGGCGATTGCCTATCTGGTGTTCAACCGGCCGGAGGTGTTCAACGCGATGAACGAGCAACTCATTCGCGAATTTCGTGAGGTCGCTTTTAGCCTGGCAAGTGCCACCGATATTCGTGTGTTGGTGTTAAAGGGCACCGGCAAGGCGTTTTTGGCGGGCGGCGACGTTGGTATGTTTCATGCCAAGAAAGATGATCCAACCTTGGAAGCGACCGTCATACCAATGGGCGACTACATGCACGACGCGATTGTGGCGATCCGCAATATGCCGTTCCCGGTGGTGGCGCAGATTCAAGGCGCTTGCGCCGGTGCGGGCGTGAGTGTGGCGTTGGCTTGTGATTTTGTCGTTGTCTCGGATAAGGCGACCTTCAACACGGCCTATACAAAGATCGGGCTCTCTCCGGACGGTGGAGCCACTTGGGTGTTGCCGCGTCTGCTCGGCATGCGCAAAGCCACCGAGCTCATCATGCTCGCCGAAACAATCGATGCGCCTGCTGCCCTCTCACTCGGCATGGTCACCAAGGTCGTGCCGGCAGCGCAGCTTGATGAGGAAGTTTTGACACTCGCCAACCGGCTGGCCAATGGCGCGACCGTGGCCTACGCCAACGCCAAACGCTTGCTGAATGAAAGTTTTGAGACGCCGCTGCGTCGTCAAATGGACAACGAAATCGCACGATTTGCCGACTGCACAAAAACCGGCGACTTCAAAGAAGGGGTCACCGCGTTTGTCGAGAAGCGAGCGGCGAAATTCATCGGCAAATGAAACTCTAATAAACACGGGCGTCTTCAGGCAAAAATGCAGCAAAATGCCTGCGGATAAAGGACATTTATTTTTTTTGGCAGTCCTGAATCTATCGCTTTGAAATCACAAAACTGAATTCTTTGCCGTTGTCATCCGATGAAAGTAGCGCGTTACCGGTTTGTTTGCAAAACGCGGCGAAGTCTTTTACCGAGCCCGGGTCGGTGGCGACGACGCGCAACAACTCACCGGACGCCATATCGGCGAGCGCCTTTTTTGCACGCAAAATGGGCAGCGGACAATTCAGCCCTTTAACATCAAGTTCTTTATCCATTGGTGTTGTAGCCATCATCGTATCCATTCATCGATTGTATGCGCCCCGCTTAGGGACGATCAGTAGTACTGTAGCGCGTAGTTTACCAAGTTGCCGTTTTTTACCCAGCATTTCAAGTAAGTGTGCCACTTCCCCAAACTTGACAACGACCTGTCGGCTGGTAGACTGACCGGAAAATTTGAGTCGGGAACTGGCACTCCCGATGCATGTTGCTAGACGGTGTCCCGTCCAAGTGCCAATTTCCAATGAAGGAACATTATGGACACCGTTGCCCGTTTCATTGCTGTCGCCGATCTCCGGCGAGTACATGGTAGTCGCCTTGGTCCGCTGATCATCGACGTGCGCCGCAAGGCCGCCTTTGCCCCTGCCACACACCTTGTTTCCGGTGCCATCTGGCGCGACCCGTTTGCCGTTGAGACTTGGGCGCACTTTGTGCCACGCCACCGCGAGGTCGTGGTCTATTGTGTGCACGGCCATGAAATTAGCAAAAATACGGCGTCTGCGTTGGCGGCAACGGGATTGCGCATGAGTTTTCTGGAAGGTGGAATCGAGGCTTGGAAACAGGCGGGCGGACCATTGACCAAAAAATTGTTGATGCCGCTGATTCCCTCGCCGATCAATCAACCAAGCATCTGGGTGACGCGTGAACGTCCCAAGATTGACCGTGTCGCCTGTCCTTGGTTGATCCGACGGTTCATCGATCCACTGGCTGAATTTGCATACGTACCCGCCGATCAAGTGCTCGACTACGCCAGCCAGCACAACGCAATTCCCTACGACATACCTGGGGTGCAATTCACCCATCGCGGCGACAAATGTAGCTTTGATGCGCTCATCACCGACTTCGAATTGAATGATGGTCCTCTCAACAGGCTCGCAGCAATCGTACGCGGCGCAGACTGCGGCATACCCGCATTAACGCTGCAATCATCGGGGCTATTGGCGCTGTCAGTTGGCTTATCTGCGCTGCACGCCGACGACCATACGATGCTCGATAAGGGAATCGATCTCTATGACGCGCTGTACGCTTGGGCTGGGCATGCGGCGGACGAGATGCACCATGCAGCGTTGTTCGGTGGCGCTGGGGCCAAATGACGATATCGGCAACACACCATATCGGCTTCACGGATGCGCTCAAGTTTTGGGCCAAGCTCGGTTGTATCTCTTTTGGAGGGCCGGCGGGGCAAATCGCCATCATGCATCGTGAGCTGGTCGATGAACGGCGCTGGCTATCCGAGGCGCGATTTTTGCACGCGCTGAACTATTGCATGCTACTGCCGGGCCCTGAGGCGCAACAGCTGGCGACCTACCTTGGTTGGTTGATGCACGGTCGCATCGGCGGCATTCTCGCCGGGATATTGTTCATTCTGCCGTCGCTGGTACTCTTGATCGCATTGTCATGGGTCTATGTGTCGTTCGGCAATTTGCCTATCGTCGCGGGCGTTTTCTACGGCATCAAGCCGGCGGTCACGGCGATTGTCGTGCAGGCGGCGTGGCGCATCGGCGGCCGCACGCTTCGCAATGGCTGGCTGGTGGGTATCGCCGTCGCGGCGTTTTTTGCCATTTCTGTGTTGCAGCTGCCATTCCCGGCAATCATTGCCGCGGCAGCGGTCATCGGTGTCATCGGTGGCGCCGTCAAACCGAGGATGTTTTCCACCCATCGTTCACACGCCCTCCCGGCCACGGCTGCACCGGCCGACACTGATCATGCCCCGCGCCAGTCATCACTGATTGATGACAACACCCCGATTCCGGCGCACATGCAATGGCGCGCCGGCAACGCCATCGTCTACGCCCTCATCGGCTTTGCAATGTGGTCAAGCGTGATGTTGTCTCTCATGTTTGTCGGCGGTGGGGCATCGACACTCACACAAATGGGCTGGTTCTTCACCAAGGCCGCGCTGCTGACCTTTGGTGGGGCCTACGCCGTGCTGCCCTATGTCTATCAAGGCGCGGTGGAAACCTTCCAATGGCTGACGCCAGTGCAGATGATCGACGGACTCGCACTGGGTGAGACCACCCCCGGGCCGCTCATCATGGTGGTGGCGTTTGTCGGTTATCTGGGCGGTGTGGCGCGAGAAGTGGTGACGGGCAGCCCATTTTTATCGGGCACTGTGGCGGCACTGGTCGTCACGTTTTTTACCTTTCTGCCATCGTTCATCTTTATTTTGGTCGGCGGGCCGTTTATCGAATCCACCCGAGGCAATCTGGGTTTAACCGCCCCGCTCACCGCCATCACCGCCGCAGTGGTTGGCGTGATCGCAAGCCTAGCAATTTTTTTCGCCTGGCACGTGTGGTGGCCTCGCGCAACAGCGGAGACGATATTTGCCGGCGGGATGGATTGGTTGGCCGTGGCAATGACACTCGCCGCCGGGATCGCACTGATGCGGTACAAGCTTGGTGTCATCTCAGTCATCGCTTTATGCGGCGCGGCCGGTGCCATCACCACCATCACACGGATGACTTGATTCGATGCCCTACCCAGCGTTCCAATCGCCCGACTTGCCGCCGCGCTTTTCCAGCAAGCGAACGTCGGAGATCACCATGCCACGATCCAGCGCCTTGACCATGTCGTAGATGGTTAGCAGCCCCACGGATGCTGCGCAGAGTGCTTCCATTTCGACGCCGGTGCGTCCGAACGTTTCGACCGTTGCGGTACATTCAATGCTGTTTTGATCCTCGTTCACGACAAATTCGACCGCCACCTTATTGATGACGATCGGGTGTGCCAGCGGGATCAATTCGGCGGTGCGTTTTGCTCCCTGGATCGCGGCGATCCTTGCCACACCAAGCACGTCGCCCTTTTTCGCAGTCCCGCCGGTAATCGCCGCCAGTGTGGTGGCCTGCATGCGGATCAGCCCGGTGGCAACACCGATGCGGTGGGTTTCGGCTTTGGCACCGACGTCGACCATATGGGCATTGCCGCGTTCGTCAAAGTGGTTCAGAGTTGTCATCGATAGTGGTCTGGTGAGTTACTGGGTACACGGCTTGTTAGAATCGTAGCGCGGATGGAACTATGTCCGCATGCGTCCGTCACATTGGTACCCGATTCGCACCCATTATGGTTCTGGAGAAGTTGATTTGCCGATTCAAATGCAGCAGAGGCCTTCGTTAACGTTCGCGGTCAAGCGATTGGTGGCGAATGTCACCCTCGCCCTCTACATCGTCACAACCGCCTCGGCGAGTTTGGCACCCACCCGATTAGCCCACGCTGACGGGTTGCCGGACTTGGGCGATGCCTCTGACGCAATTGTCACGGAGCCACAGGAACGCGCCATCGGTAAGCGAATTATGCTGGATGTGCGCGGCGACCGCGCATTTGTCGATGATCCGGAGATTGTTGAGTACATTGGGTACCTCGGTAACCGGCTGGTGGCCGCGTCGCGTGGCGCGACTAACGACAACCGGCGCGAGTTCGAATTTTTTGTGTTGAATGACGACACCATTAACGCCTTTGCCCTGCTTGGCGGATTTGTTGGTTTCCACTCCGGGCTGATCCTCGCTTCGCGTACCGAATCTGAGTTGGCTGGCGTGATGGGGCATGAAATTTCCCACGTATTGCAGCGCCATTCGGCACGCGGTGCCATGGGGCAGCGCGGCGGTGGCTTGATGCAGCTGGCGGCACTGGCGGCTGCAATCTTGGCGGCGCGCTCCGGGTCGAGCTCGGCGGGGCAGGCAACTGAAGCCGCGATCCTCGGCGGCCAAGCGCTCGCGATCCAAAACCAGCTTGATTACTCGCGGGACTTTGAGCGTGAGGCCGACCGCATCGGCATTCAAGTTATGATGCGCGCGGGCTTTGACCCGCAGGGCATGGTGGGGTTTTTTGATCGGTTACTAAAAGCCAATCGACACAACGAAGGCAAAGCCCCTGGCTACCTGCGTACCCATCCGCTCACCACCGAGCGCATTGCCGACATGCAAAACCGCGTCGACCAACTGCTCAACGAATCCGACAAACGGCTCAGGGCTATCGCCGAAAGTCCTGAATACAAGCTCGCCCAAGCGCGACTTCGGGTGATGAGCATGAGCGCCACGGACGCCATCGGTTTCTTCAGGGCTGCCATCGACGAAAAAACTGTGCTGCGCAATCGCGCCGATGTGTATGGCCTGTCGATGGCGATGGCCAAAGGCCGCGACTTCGTTGGCGCTGAACGCGAATTGAACAAGATTCGCCTTTCACCGGCGGCTCACCCCTGGATTGAAAAACAACTCGCTGAAATTCAGTTAGGCCAGGGAAAGACTGAAGCCGCAATTCGCACCTACCAAGACGGCGTTAGACGTTTCCCCGATAGCCGGGCGCTGGCCTTGGGACTGCTTGAGGCACACTTCTTGGCGGGTCAGACTGATACTGCGCTACAACTTGCCAATGAGCGCTTGAAATCGATTCAAGATGACGCCAAGCTCTATGAGATTGTCGGCAAGTGTTATGAACGCCTCGGCAAAAAACTCGCGCAGCATCGGGCCATTGCCGAATCGTACTATCGCCGTGGCAACTTGGTTGGCGCAATTGAGCAACTCGAGATCGCACTGAAGGCAAAAGACGGTGATTTTTATGAGTCCTCTTCGACCGAATCGCGGTTGCGCGAGCTTAAGACCGAATTCAAAAATCGACCACTCATGCCGGGTGAGAAGCGTGATCGGCCAGAGCGCGAGGAGCGCGGTTTTGGCCCGACGTTGAACATTCGAGCAACGTCGTCCGCCGACTGAAATTAAACATGTGGTTTGAACTAACGCGGTGCGCGGCTTTGGTTCTTCTCGGCACGTTGGGCCTCAACGGTGTCTCCAACGCCCAATCACCCGCCCACCGGTCGCCTGCCGGAAAAACGAACATCCAAGCTGCGACCGAATCGATCAACCCGGAGCGCGATCGAACCACACTGACGGCAATCTTTCAGAAAAAGTTTCCGGGCGTGCCGCCAGACGAATGGAGCCACGGCGGTGCCACTTTCGCCCCGGGCGTGTCGGTAATCCCGCTTGGCGGTAACAATGCCACCAACGTGAACGACATCCTCGCCATTGGCAAAAAAACTTGGGGGCGCAAGTTTCGTAGCGGCAAATCCCTCTCGGCGTGTTTTCCCAACGGGGGGCAACGTGTGGCCGCGAATTATCCACAAGTGGAGCCAAAGTCTGGCGCGTTGGTCACACTCGAAGACGCGGTCAACGCTTGTCTCGTGTTGCATCAGGAGCCGCCCTTCCGTATCGACGACGACTTGACCATGGGGGCTGTCAGCGCCTACCTGCGCAGTCTTTCAATTGGTCAAAAGCTCAATGTCCGAGTCGTGGGTCCTTCGGCGCTTGAACACTATGTCGCGGGTCGGCGCTGGTTTAGCCGGCGCATCGGCGAGCGCGACCTCGCTTGCGCGTCGTGCCATGTCCTTGAGGCTGGACGAACACAGACCGATGCGGGTGAGTCCGGCAAACAAATTGGGTTTTCGCCCGCCGTTGGGCAGGTACTGGCATGGCCGCGAATCGAACCCGGCGGCGCAATTCGCTCGATCCAGAAGCAGTTTCAGCGGTGTTTTGATCGGGCAGGTGCCGCGCCGTTCGAATTGGGAAGCGTCGAATACAAACAACTCGAGTACTTTCTGAGCGCGGTTTCCAACGGCCTGACGATTCGTCCCCCCATGCCCGCAAACTGATGCGCCAGTCATGGCCGACGTCCTCGAGCCAACTTTCTCCAGACTTCCCCTTGTCGATTTTGCTAAGCAATCTTTGCGCAAGCTAAAGCCGTTAAACTCTTAAGCATCGCGAAATACCCTCCATTCGGTTTGCCCATCCTTTGGTTCTCCCTCACATGAATTTCATCAAGTCCGTCTTCCGTTTCCTGTTCCGCGCCAAAGTCTTGGTGCCGCTCACCATCCTCGTGCTGGGCGGATTGGGTTATATGCAGTTCCAGAAAAAAGCGGAGGAATCCAAAGCCGACCGATATCGGACAGTGACGGTGGATAAGGGGGCCGTGGTGCAACGAATCACCGCCAATGGCACCGTGAATCCGGTGACTGTGGTCAGTGTCGGCACACAGGTCTCGGGCACAGTGACCAAGCTCTATACCGACTTCAATCAACAGGTAAAGGCGGGTCAGATATTGCTAGAACTCGATCCCGCATTAATCAAGGCCAACATCGCACAGATTGAAGCCACCTTGCGTTCGGCGGAAGCCTCACAGCGCCTGGCGGAAAGCACACTAAAACGCAACCAAGAACTGGTGCGCAAGGGTTTCATTTCAGACGCAACGCTTGAGCAAAACACGCGCGACCTTGATGTGGCGAAATCCAACGTCTCACAAATCAAATCGCAGCTCGATCGCGAACGTACCAACCTCTCATATACCGTCATTCGCTCTCCAATCAATGGCATTGTGATCGACCGCAAGATCGACGTCGGCCAAACCGTTGCGGCGAGCTTTAGCACACCAACCTTGTTCCAAATCGCACAGAGCTTGGAGGCAATGCAAATTGACACCTCGATTGCCGAAGCGGATGTCGGTACCGTCAAATCCGGCATGCCCGTGAAATTCACGGTGGACGCCTACCCGGACCGCGAGTTTGTCGGCACGATTCGTCTAGTCCGCCTGAATGCGACGATCAATCAAGGTGTTGTGACTTACAACGTGATTGTCGACACGACCAACGAAAACCAAATGCTGAAGCCCGGCATGACCGCACAGGTGAGTTTTGTCGCTGCACAGCGCGACGACGTGATTCGTATCCCCACCGCAGCGCTGCGGTTTAAGCCACCAAAGGACGACAAAGAAGACAAGAAGAAAAAGGACGCCAAGGCCGCCGAGAAGAAGTCCGAGACGAAGTCGGATACAAAACCTGAGGCTGCCGATGGTGCCGCTAAAGGTACGCCGAAAACCGGCGGTAGTGAGGCGCGTCAACTGGCAGGGCCGCCTGCTTCTGGAGGCAGTGGACGGCGCGGCGTCGGCACGGTCTACAAAGTTAACGAAAAGAACGAACTGGTGCCGATCCAAGTACGAACTGGTATCGCGAGTAACCAGCATACCGAACTCGTCTCGGGTGAGGTGAAGGCGGGAGATGAACTTGTCATCCGCGATCTGCAGGACAAGTCGAAGAAGTAATCCATGAACGCCAACCTCAATACCAATCCACCATTGACTCGGCCGCGATCCGACGTGCTGATAAAACTCGAGAACATTCACAAAAGCTATTTCTCCGGCGAAGTGGAAACACCGGTTCTGCATGGTATCAACGTAACTATTCAGCACGGCGAATTTGTCGCCATCATGGGCCAATCCGGTTCCGGAAAATCGACGCTCATGAATATTCTCGGTGCCCTCGATACCCCCACCAGCGGCAGCTACATTCTGAACGGGAAAGAAACCTCCAAGCTGAGTGACAACGAACTGGCCAAGGTTCGTAACGAGACAATCGGCTTCGTCTTCCAAGGCTTCAACTTGCTCAAGCGCATGCCGCTGGTCGATAACGTCGCCCTGCCGCTACTCTACGCCGGCGTCTCGATGGGGGAGGCGCGCCGCCGTGCGGCTGAAAAACTCGCCCAGACCGGGCTGGGAGCGTTTACGAAACGACTCCCCAACCAAATTTCCGGCGGGCAGCAGCAGCGTGTGGCGATCTCGCGCGCACTGGTTTGCGAACCGGCGCTGATCCTGGCGGATGAACCAACGGGAAACCTCGATACCGCGACGTCGGTGGAAATCATGAACCTCTTCACGCGCCTGAACGAAGAGAACGGCATGAGCATTTTGATCGTGACTCACGAGCCGGATGTCGCCAAATATGCCAAACGACTGGTGCGTTTGAAGGATGGACTGGTCACGTACGACGGGCTGGTCTCGGAGGCGGATTTATGACGTTTCGCCAAAGTCTATATCTGGCGGGGATTTTCAAGCAAAAACGGCTGGAGATGGCCGTGGATAAAGGACTTTCGTTATGGGGAACGGCGGTCTAAAGATTCAAGTGCAACACCCCATATATGACTATTTGGAGGTGTTGATGGAAGCTGAGACGGAGAAAACGTATTGTCATTTGGATCAAGTTGAGCGGGAACGGATTGGGCTGGGACTGCTTGG
>JADCIX010000080.1 GCA_020247545.1 Rhodocyclaceae bacterium
CGTCACACATGGCTGATCCTTTCTGTTTTGACGTTGATGTTAGATACCAACATCTTAACAAGTGAAGGCTCTCAGCCAGCTTTCTTTTCGTGCGCTTTCATGGCAAAAATCGCTTAAGGTAGTGCCATGATGGTCTGTCCCTATTTGTTGCTATTTGTTGCGAAAAGTTTCAAAAGGGAAAGAGAATGAAAAAAGCGCTGTTTGTAGTTTTGTTGACATGCGGTTTGGCATCTGGGCAACCCGCAGTTCAACAGGCGACAAGCGCCAAACCCAAAGCCGAAAAGCATCAGCCAGGCTCCGAGAACACGCCTATCTTCATAAAGAAAATTACTACCAAAGAAGAAAAAGACGCAGGCGACAAAGAAGAAGCCGAGCGTAAGAAGAAATCCGAAATGGACGTTGAGACTCTCAACGTGGCGAAGGAAGCCAAGGATGCCGCTAAAGCCGCCACCAATTACGCCGGATTGGGACTCTTGCTTTCCTTGGTTCTTACGGGAATCGCTTTTGTTCAATACAGGATGTTTAGCAAGCAGTTGGACATCATGAAAGATTCCAATGCCACCGCCGCCGCCGCAGCGCAATCTGCTCAAGCTAGCGTTGCCGTGGCGGAAGATGCGGGGCGCACTAACCACGCCGCTTTCATCGCGGCGAATCGCCCAAAATTGATTATTCGCAACATTGATGCAGTTCCGCGTGCAACTGGAGTAAACGCCGGACTCGCCATTCAAGTCGAATATGAAATAGTCAATTTGGGGAATACGACGGCCACCATCACTGAGATTAGTCATCGGCTCTGGAAGCCGAAAAACCCTGAAAGGTTGCCCGCCAAACCCCCTTACCAAGCCGTTGTTTATCCGAAACTCGTCGTCCCCCCCGGATACAGCGGGTATCAACTCAAGGTTGAGGGGGAGGAGGCGGAAAACTTTTTCTTCCATCAAGCCTTTGCAGAAGAAGGGGATAAGATCGGGGACACCTTTCTCAAATACGCTGACTACTTTTTGTTGGGGTACATCGAATACACGGACCAAGCCGGGCGAGTTCGCAGAACGGGATTCTTGCGTAGGCTTGATCTGGCAACTGGCAGGTTCACCGCAATGGACTTCCCCGACTACGAATACCAAGATTAGCCATTTTGCGATGTTCATTTACGCTTCCTTAACGCTGGGGTTTCGTAAAGTACATACTTCCGCAAAAGTGCCTGAAACTGCCCGTCAATAGGCGACTTTCCAGCGACACGGTCAGAGTCGAACCAACGGTGTCAACGTTAAATGCTTTAATCGAGAAAAAGCAGTTTGTTGTTGCGAAAACAAATGACGCCGAGCCCTTTATCGATCTTCAAACCTTGTTCCAAAGGATTACCGATGAATACACGATCTTTTCTGTCCGGCTGCCTGCTCATCGCGGCGTTGTTTTCGGCACCAAGCCCGGTGTCCGCACAAGATGACGCTTCCATTAAACAAGCGGTCGCCGCCGCCGAGTCTTTTTTGAGCCTGCTGGACAACGGCAAATACGAAGAATCATGGGAGACCTCGGCCGAGGCCTTTCGCAAAGCGGTAAGCAAAGACCAATGGAAAGCCGCTGCCGGGCAGGTGCGTGGCAGTGTTGGGTCATTGTCGTCGCGCAAGCTGATGAGCGGTGCGGACGCACCCAAAGCCGGGAGCAACGCGCAAGGTGAATTTGTTGTGGTGAAGTTCCAAAGCGCCTTTAGCAAATTGCCAAATGCGATTGAAACGGTTTCGCCGATGCGAGACTCAGACGGCAAGTATCGGGTATCAGGCTACTTCGTTCAGCCGGGCGTGAGTGAGGCCGACAAGGCGGCTGCCGCATTGCCACCCAAGGCCGGATTCAGTGACGACGAGATCAAGGCAATTCTGCGTGAGCGGATTGATATCGCTAAACGTGGTGTCGGCATCGTTGTTGGCTTGATCGATGAAAACGGCACACGTGTCGTCAGCGTCGGCAAGCCAAGTGTCACCAGTGACAAACCACTCGACGGTGATTCCATTTTTGAAATCGGTTCAATCACCAAAACATTTACCGCCATTTTGTTGGCTGACATGGTCGCACGTGGTGAAGTGAGGCTCGACGATCCAATCTCAAAATACTTGCCGGCGTCGGTCAAGACGCCGGTGGTTAACGGCAAAGAAATCACGCTAGAGCAGCTTTCGCGCCATACGTCGGGTCTGCCGCGTTTGCCGTCAAACATGAAGCCAAAAGATCCCGGCAACCCATATGCCGACTACACAGTCGCGCAGCTCTATGAGTTTCTGAATGGCTATAAGACGACGCGCCCGTTTGGTGTCACCACCGAATACTCGAATCTGGGGGTGGGCTTGCTGGGCCACATTCTGGCGTTGCGGGCGGGTACCGATTATGAAACGCTGGTGCGGTCGCGCATTCTTGCTCCGCTAAAAATGAACAGCACCGCGATCAAGCTGACACCGGCGATGCGGGAAAAAATGACCACCGGGCATTATCAAACGGTGGCGGTGCCTTATTGGGATTTGCCGACACTTGCCGGTGCGGGTGCGTTGCGTTCAAGCACCAATGACCTGCTCCGATATCTTGCCGCAAATATGGGGCTCAAGTCGGGGCTTGCATCGACATCCGACGTGACAGGGTTGCTGGCGGCGATGCAGCGCACCCAGCGTAATACGACGGACACGCCGGATATGGGATATGGCTTGGGCTGGTCGTTGAACAGCAGTTTTGACAAAAAGATTATCGTGCACGGCGGCGGTACCGGCGGCTTTATGACGTTTGTCGCGTTTGAACCGCAACGCAAGCGCGGTGTGGTGGTGTTATCAAATTCCAATTCGGATATATCCGATATCGCTCTGCATTTACTCGACAGCCGCCGGCCGTTGGCCAAACTGGCGGCGGCAAAAACATTCCAGAAAATCAGTGTTGATCCCAAGTCGTTTGATGCGTTTGTCGGCACCTATGAAATTGACCAAGGCAGTACAATGGTCATTAGTCGTGAAGGGGATCGTCTTTTTTCGACCGTGACGGGACTGGGGAAAATTGAAATGTTGCCCTACGAACCGATGTCATTCTTTGGCAATGGATTTGACGCGCAGGTGACGTTTGTCGCAGAGGCGGGAAAGGTGAACCGTTTGATGCTGAATATGGACGGCAGATCGATACCGGTCAAACGGATCAAGTAACAGGTGAGCCATTGAACGGGGCAATCGGGGTAGATCAGATCACGATCATTTGAGTTCATGCATCCATGGTCGCCTCTAGCTATAAATGCCCGAAACTACTCGTCAATAAACGACTTTGGATTTTGCGATCATGAAACGCTCACTCCTTCTCACCGCAGCACTCCTGTTCCTGCCAAGCATCGGCGCAGCCCAAGCGCCAACGCCCACGGTTTCTGTGCAAACCGCGACCCAACAAATCCAGGCATTGGTCGAAGCCTACCGCACCTCGATCATCGATAAAGACAAAGCCAAGTTTCTCGGCGCACTCGTCAACGAGAACATTCCCTGGATTAGTGTTTTCGAGGATGAAACCTTCCGCCGCAGGCAGGAGGCCACCGTCGAGCCTGAGAAGGTCGCCAGACAAGGCACGGTAAACGCCAGGGAATTGATCGACGCAAACGTGGCGGTACGGCAAAAGATGGAGGAGAAGATCTCGAATGTTCAGATCACGACCGATGGGAATAAAGGGAGCGTGGTCTTCGACTACAGCTTTCAGTACGACGGACGCGTGACCAACTGGGGCAAGGCGACGTGGCAAGTCGTGAATACAAACACCGGCTGGAAGATCAACTCGATCAGCTATACCGTCGCTTATCCTGAATTGCCCAAACGCAAAGAAGTCACGATATTGCCGCATGTGCTGGCCCACTATGTTGGGAAGTATGAGTTCAGCCCGGATATGAAGGTGGCAATCGCGATGTCGAAGGACCGGCTGACCACGAGCGTTGACGGTCGTCCAGCTCTGTATCTTTTTGCCGAAAGCAGCACACGATTCTTCGACAAACGTATCCCTTCCACGTATCAATTTGTGCGGGATGATCGCGGCACGGTAACCGGCTTGACCATCAGCTTCGAAGGCATATCGCTGAAGGGGCGGCGTTTGCCTTAGGTGAGAGGAATTCTGGTTCTGCCCGCATCGCGGAACGGTAGCCGCAAGTTTTCTGAGCCGTGCTGTAGAGAGACTGTGGTCTGCTTTTTGTTCTTCACCACACGCAGCAGGATTAGCACTCACCATGCGAGCAGCCTGCTGTGTTGTTCTGGGCAACGGACTGCGGAAAGTAAGCGGCACGTCCACGACGGTTGCGCCACATAAAACGCTATTGAATGCGGACTGCGCAGTTGGGTGATAAACATTAGCCGCTTGGATTATCATTAAACGGTTTTCACATTAGGGGCGGCATGATGCGAATCGAAAGAAAACGGATTCCAAAAGAGGTTCTACATTGGCTAATACTTTTGTGCGCGCTCATTTGTTCCTATGCACCAGCGCAGACGATCTCTACAATCGGCGGCGGATATATCCCCCAACAGGTCGCCGCCTTCAACACCAGACTTGGCTCTCCGAGCCGAATTACGGTCGGCCCCAATAACGAGGTATACATTGTCGATGCCTCGACAAAACTGGTGCATCGCGTTACGCCCCAAGGGTTGTTGAGCACTGTGACGGGTAAGTACTATGAAGGCTTTGGTGGCGACGGTGGCAAGGCTATTGATGCAACGTTGGATGGTCCGGCAGCAGTTGCGGTGGATAAGGTTGGAAACCTTTTTATTGCTGACCGCGACAATCACCGAATCCGTCGTGTGGCCCCAGACGGGACAATCTCCACTGTAGTGGGCAATGGTGCGCAGGGCACTGCAGGGGATGGTGGTCCCGCGACTTCGGCGTCGCTAATGTATCCATCCACAGTCGCGACCGGTCGCGACGGTACCCTTTACGTTTCTGATATGTCCAATCGGATTCGAAAAATTGGAACTGACGGAAGAATCTCTACTATCGCGGGTACCGGCATAGAGGGATACAGCGATGGCGGAGGTTTAGCAATCGCGGCCAACATGACAACGGCAAGATCCATTCAGGTTGATGGCACCGGCGCCATCTATTTTTCAGAGCCAGGCAACAACATCGTTCGTCGGATTTCGCCAGACGGCAGAATCTCAATCGTAGCGGGCAATCGTATTCGCGCATTTGCGGGGGACGGGGGCCTAGCGATAGACGCGAGCTTAGCCTTACCGCAAGGCATTGCGCTTGCGCCAGACGGCACGCTGTACATTGCGGATTTTGACAATAAGCGAATACGCAAGGTTGGCGCAGATGGCGTGATTTCGACGTTTTCCGGGGGACGCAGTCTTGACGCTACCGGACTCATTGGCGATGGCGGACCAGTTTCTGGTGGCGTCATTCCGTACCCGTACGACGTTGCGATCGACAGCCGGGGTGTGATCTACATTGCGGATTTGCAGACAAAAGTTCGCGTCGTGCTGCCCGACAACACGATCTACACCTTTGCTGGAGGCGGCTTTCGCGGCGACTGGCAGGACAATATCGATGCACTGCGGGCAAGTGTTCATTTACCGTACGCTACGATGGTGGATTCGCTGGGAAACATTTACTTTACGCATTATGATGGCTTGTTCCGCATCGGCACTGACGGCAAGATGTACTTGGTTGCCCAGCCGCTAAGCCCAGACCCAATCTACTTTGCGTCCATCAGTGCGATGACCCGCAGTCCGAGCGGAGAACTGGTGTGGTGTGAAGGATCTCTGCATCGATGCAGAAAGCGGACCGCGGCAGGTAACGTCGTAACAATTGCGGGCATCGGCACATCCGGATTCAGTGGCGATGGTGGACCCGCGACGAGTGCGAGTCTCGCGTACCCAAAATCAGTCGCCTACGATGCCAGTGGAAACCTCTACATTTTGGATCTATTTAACTACCGTATTCGCAAAATTACACCGGACGGGATCATTCGCACGATCGCCGGCACGGGGCTAGCTGAATTCAACGGCGACGGCCCCGCGTTGCAGACGAATCTGTACCCGTGGACGCTCGCTGTCAGTGCTGCAGGTGACATCTATGTCGCCGGTGTCGGGCGCATTCGCCGCGTTAGCGTGAGTGGTTTTACAAGCACCGTCGCAGGGGTGGGGGATATCTTTGGGTCCAATCCGATTAGCGGCGCATCGGCGACTTCTGCCAGCTTTACGATTGAATCAGGCCTTGCACTCGACGCGGATGGAAAACTCTATTTCTCCGCGGGCCGCAGGATTTATCGGTTGGAACAAAGTGGCGCGTTCGAGGCGATCGCCGGCAACGGCATGCGGGGTTACGGCGGAGATGGCGGCGCAGCAATCGAGGCCAAAATTGGGGGAGTACAAAGCATATCGCTGAGCACTGACGGTCGAGCGCTTTACTACTCAGACTATAGCGGCGGACGAATCCGAAAGGTGCAATTGGCACCGCCACTGGCCTCGGTGGGCGTTGATATTGAGGGAGCGGGGAAAGGGGCTCTTTTGCTGCGCTCGGCGAGTGGTACCCTCCAAGTGGGGCGGCTGGCGAGCGACAACCGATTTTTGTTTTCGAACTTGACTGCTCCTGCGCCCGGCCAGCAAGCTGTGGCTGTTGGCGATTTTGACCGAAACGGCAAATCGGATTTGTTGCTCAGGCGGATCGACCAAGGTGCGTTTGGCGGTGTCAGCTTTCTGAAGGATGTTTCGCCGCAGAACGAAAAAGTACTGCGGACGGTCGGGGCGGGTTGGCAGGTTCAAGCAGTCGGTGACTTGGACGGGGATGGATATGCAGACATCGTATGGCGGTATACCGCCAGCGACCCGCGCGACACGGGCGTATCGTACGTCTGGTTTACCGGTGAAGCTGGTGTTTCCCAAGTCCGAAAACGCGGCGGCGCCCCGCTGACCTGGAAGATTGCCGGTGTCGCCGACATCAATGGTGATGGCGCCGCAGACATGATTTATGTCTCGCCTGACGGCAACATTCGCGCGTTGGTTGCTTTGCCCAATCGAGCTTGCGCTAACTTCGGCGTAGCGCAGATACCCTCCGCATACTCAATTGTGAAAGTCGCAGATTTTTCGGGGCGGCGCAGAGGCGACTTGTTGATCCACGAAGCTGCAAGCGGGCGAGTGTTTGTCCTGCAAATACAGGCTGATGGCATACGGCTGCCTTCTACTGCAGACACAAGCAATGATCCAAACGCAGCGTGTGCTCCCGGTACTGATCAGGTCGAATATAACTATCGCGAGCTGCCCCGACTGGACCTTGGTTTGAGTTTTTTTGCATCAGGGGATTTCAATGGAGACGGGACGATCGATATCGTGTGGCGGCACCCCAGTGGGCAGCTGCAGCTGTGGTTAATGAACCGTAAAGGGGAAGTACTTACGGTAATCGCTGACGCCGGCGTCGCGCCGGTAGGGCACGAAGTCATCCAGCCGTATTGAGCTGTTTACGTGGCACCAAAGACGTCGCTGGCGAACGACCGGATGAACGACAGGGGTTGGAGTCGCAAGTGTTGCTCAACTCAGGCGGGCTCGCCACCGTTTCCATCCTCCGCCCGCCTCCTCTCAGAGTCTGAGGCGCGGGCGTTGGCTTCTCGAAGCCAATCTGCTTTGCCGTAGCGGTAGTCGCCGAACTCGATTGCACACGTCGTCTGACGCTTCAGCAATCTTCTCGTGAGAGCAATCAGCATCACGCCATCCGCGTGCGTGCGGACTTCCATCGGAACACAAAGGCTCACCCCCGTGCCCCAGCGGAAGTATTCGACTGAGATAGAGGGTGTGACGTCCTGCGGACAATCAGGGACAGACCACGATTATCTGAAACCCTTGCATCCACGGGCATTTCTAGCCAAAAATTCCTGAAAATGCCCGTCAATAAACGACTTTCGATATAGCGTAAATGATACGCTCACTTCTTGTTACCGCAGCTCTTGTCCTCGTGCCGATCATCGGCGCAGCCCAAGCGCCGACATCAACACCATCCACGCAAGCCGCGACCCAACAAATTCAGGCGGTCGTTGAGCGACAGGGGTTGGAGTCGCAAGTTTTGCTCAACTCAGGCGCGCTCGCCACCGTTTCCATCCTCCGTACGTCGCCTCTCGGTGTCTGCAGCCCGAGCGTCAGCTTCGCGTAGCCAATCCGCTTTGCCATATCGGTAGTTGTCGAACTCGATCGCACAGGTTGTCTGACGGGTGAGCAGTTTTTTCGCGAGGGCGATTAGTGAAACCGCATCGGCGTGGGTGCGGATTTCCATTGGTACACAGAGATCAACACCACTGCACCAGTCGTAGTACTGCACGGAGAATGATGGTGTCACGGTCTCGTCGATGCCCTCACGCGTAAGTCTGTCCTGCAGCGCATGGACTTTGTTGTAGAAGCTTTGCCTCGCGGGTGAAGTAGGCCGCGACCGATAGGCTACTATTTTTTTGCGAGAACGGCCGACCGGTTTCCACTGCGGATCGGTTGCGAAGACCGGTGCATCGTTTGCAGGGATATCCCCGGCTTGTAGAAACGCGGCCTCGTCAATGGCATCGCCGTATTGCATACGGGGGTGGCTCCACCACACCATGATTTGACGTTTGTTGAGGATGAAGCCGCAGTCATGCCACCAAGAAAGCAGCCGGTCCGGCTCGAACACATGATGGGTGTAGAGACCACTCGTATCAATCGCAAGTGAATGCGTTCGGTGATAGTCCGTCGCGCGGTGGCGCAAGAATTCGACGTGTTCGTTTCTCATCACTTGACTATACACACATAAATACACATACTTCAAGCATGCGGTATTCATTCGATTCAGCCAAGCGATCTGCCAATCTTAAGAAACATGGATTCGACTTGGTGGACGCAAAGCAAGTCATCGAAAGCGAGAATACTGTCACCTTTGAAGATCATCGCTACGCTTATGATGAGCCGCGTTTTGTCACCTTTGGCGTACTTCGTGAGCAGGTCATTGTAATCGTCACCACCGAGACGGAAGACCACATCCGAATCATTTCCCTTCGAAAAGCTGACCGACATGAGCAAAAAATCTACTTCGACAATCGCTGAGGATGCGCCGATACGCAAGCGCGACATCGCCAGCGGCAAGCTGGTTCTACGGCAGCGTGCAAAGAGCGGCGAGCTGCTACCACTCGGCACACCGACGAAGCAACGGGTGAATATTTTTCTGGATAGCGCGATCGTTGAGCACTTCAAGGAAAAGGCGGGTGCACGTGGCTATCAAACTTTGATCAATGAAGCTCTGAAGCAGTCGATTCAAAGTGAATCAATCGAGCGCACGATTCGCCATACGATTCAGCAGGAGTTGAAGGCTTACAAGGTTTGATTGCCCTCAAATTGCATCAATCCGGGCGGTGTTAATCGGTAAACCCAAACATCCACGGCCATGCCCAGCCAAAAGTGCCGGAACACCAAGGGTCAGTCAAATTGTTTTCAGCCAATAACCATTTGACCTGAGTCCTCCCACTTCACCTCGCCACAACACAATTACGTTCGCCAACAGATACCGCGCCGCGAATGCGGCAACAAAAAGTAACGCGTAATAATTGCGATTGGGGACAGACTGAGCTAACCCGGTTTTGGTGGACACTTTTAAAAGGGTAACAATACCTTAGGAGGTGTCAAATGAGCAAAGCGGTAGTGGTTAAGCAAACGCCGAAGGTCAATCCGGACCGGAAACGTCAAACGTTTAGCAAGGAATTCAAGCTCGAAGCTGTTCGCCTGCTGGAGCGCGGCGAGATTGGCCGGTTTGACGATGTCGGCTGCTTTGCCTCCTATGCGCGCTGTGTGGACAGTGCGCGCATGAGCAACGGCAA
>JADCIX010000081.1 GCA_020247545.1 Rhodocyclaceae bacterium
AACGAGGAGATCACTCATGCAAACTGACCCTTCCGGCATCGTATGGCTAAGTGACTCACAACACGTATCGATCGATGACCTCGTTGAGCTCTCCGGCCTGAACGCCGACGAAATCGGCGAGCTGGTGGAAAGCGGTGCGCTGGAGCCGACCGACCCAAGCCACGTGCCTTGGACTTTCAGCGCCGAATGTGTCGTGACGGTACGACGGGCAACACGGCTGCGCGACGAGCTTGAGCTCGACCCACACGCGGTGGCGGTGGCGCTGTCGCTGTTTGAGCAGATACGCCAGCTTGAGTTGGAGGTTGCACGTTTGCAGGCGCAGCTGTCCCGGATTTGAAGTTATCGGGGATCCAGACGGCTGGTAGTGCCTATCACCGAACTCGCGCGACGGAGCTGGCGGTGGACCTTATGAGTTGTTTTGGTTGACCGCAGTTAACATCGAGTAGGCGCATTGATTGTCAGGGATGAAACCCTAGCATTGGTGACGGTCTTGGGGCATGAACGCTTGGAAAGACCCGGTAATACTGGTGCGTAAGAAGCCTAGCGGGCGGTCTAAAGATTGATCCGGCCTCGCTGTAGAAAAAATGCGTATTCCGCTCTCAGGCGAAATCATGCCGGGGCTCGTGTGCTAAGCAACCTGCTGATGAAAATGGCTGTCTATACCGGTATCCATTAGGGGTCCCCGCAATCACAGCGTGCGGGGACTACGGATAGTTCTTTGCCGATTAAGCTGATAAAGTCAAAGTGCGCTTTGTTTTCGCATAAAACTGAATCTCAACTCGACGTCGTGGCGCAACTCAATCTAACTAACCGGGAGAGCAATTTGAAGTGGATTTTTGGGGCCTTGATAGTGGCTACATTGGCGGGGTGTGCATCGCCGCAGGTGGTGTCCGTACGTAAACCTGGTGACGCAGACCTGAACTGCGCGCAGCTCAAGAACGAGTATGCAGATGCGCTCGATTTTGAAGCGAAAGCGCGAAAAGAACGCACCGTTACCGGTACAAACGTAGCCGCTGCCTTGCTGTTTTGGCCGGGATTGGTCGGAACTTACGCAAATACGGAAGAAGCGATCAATGCGGCAAAGAAGCGTCAAGAATTGCTGAAAGAGCTTGCTACAGCAAAAAAGTGTAAGTCGATCATATAAACAAGGTGGGTGCCTAGGGCGCCCGCTTCTGTTCCAGCCGTTTTTGATGCTCTACCGTTGAATCGGCACGTAGCTCACAGGACTCGTTCCGCCGTTGACGGTGGATGTAACTTGGCCTCCAGCGCCCATCAACCAAATTGTTATAACGCCGTCTGACGGGCGCCGCCAAGCAATATCGTTGATTCCGTCGCCGTTAACATCTGCTGACGACAAGAATTCCCAAGATGAGTCCATGGTCTGTGAAAGGCGAGTCACCGTTCTCGGTATGGTGATTGAACTTGAGGTACACGACGCATTGGGGTCGTCGGGCGCGCCGGTATAAGGCGGCAGAGAAATGCCTCTCGCATCGAGTTGTACAAGTTGGACTTGTCCAGATGAATTTCGGGCCAGAATTTCGCCCTTTCCGGTACCGGAAAAACTACCAAGCGCCTGTGCGGTATAACCCGCGTCAAGCGCACCGCCAGAAAGGTTTGCGCACGTTCGATTTGCGGTGGCCATTAAGGCGCGAATCTGCAAATCTGGGCTGATGTATATCATGTCGGCGGCGCCGTCACCGTTGAGATCGGTAGCACCCAGCAACGTCCAGCTTAGGGGCGCACCCCCACGTTTGCGTACTTGGGTAACGCCATTGCCGTCCGTAAACCAGATATAGGATACACCGGTGTCATTCGGGCTTGCGCCAATGCCAGTGAACCGCCAAACAATATCGCCGCGCCCATCGCCATCAAGGTCGCCGACGGCATCTACTCGCCAGGCGGTACGCACATTGCGCAGCACCTTCGGAATGCCGGCGTTGAATGCGCTCCAGACCCGCGCTTCACCGATGTCGCCTTGTGCAGTATTCAGCATGATCAAATCCGAGCGGCCTTTGCTGTCTAGATCGATCGCTCCCATCACCGAGTAGTTTGGCCCTGGGTCTGCTAACTGCGTCCAAGACCATTGCTGACCTGCAAGCTTGCCGGCCCAGAGACCACCCTCTAATGAGCGCACGACAATTTCGCTTCTGCCATCTCCATCGATATCGACACCGCCGCGTTTCAATAGCGACGACGCTGCGGCAGCATTGCTAAGGGTAAATTCTGCGCGGATGTCATCGATATAGAAAGCCGTGATTGCACCACTATCCGTACGGGCGCTCACCTCAAAACGAAGTGTTTTGCCTTTGAACTCCGCGACCTGTTCAGGGGTGGCAACGTAGTCTGGGCTCTTCTGCCATTCGTTGGATGCGTCTAAGTTTGAGACTGAGTCTAGTTCCTCAAAGTCTCCTGTAGCAGGATTGACAATGCGCGCGGTTGCGAAATCGAGCGCCGTGTTGCTTGTCTTATCAGTCCGTATTCGGTACCAAAAATTCAGCACTGCGCCAGTCGCATTTGCCGGAATATTGACCAACTGGCTCAGCGTGTCATTGGCATTTTGATATCCACCGAGTCGTGCATACGAACTTCCGCTTTTCGCTGGTACGAGCGGATCAGCGCCAATCAGGCCAAACCCGCCACTCGATGATTGCGTCCAGAATGCGGAGCCCTGCTCAAAGTCTGGATTTTGAAGTACTCCGGCAGTATTACTGGTGGCTGGCGTGACTACCGGCGCAGCCTGGTTGACCGAAACAGTCTGCCCTGCAACCGTTACGGTGCCTGTGCGGGCGGAGCCATTCGAGTTATCGCCCACGACAACGATAAACGAGCCGCTACCCAAATCGCCCGATACATTACCTACAGTGAGCCAAGAAGAGCCGGTTGTGGCTGTCCATGGGCAGCCGTATTGGGGATTCGTTGTGACGGTGAACAAAGCAGACGATGCGCCGCTTGTGACGCTGCGAGTTCCGGGTGTTACCGAGTAGGTACAGCTTGATCCGCTTACGCCCATCGCTACGTCATCCAGATAGAAGTCAGTAGGATCACTGGCATCTGTTGCCGCTGTGAAAACCAAACGGATGGTCTGCCCCTTGAAGGCCGATAGGTCGGCTGACGGAGACTGCTTCCAGATCCCTGTCGAATCCAGGTTTGACAAAGTTCCAAGGTTTGCCAATCTCGACGTCCCAGCAGCATTCCAGATTTCGACTTTCAATGTGTCGAATGCGCCAGACGTAGTTCTCTCTTCCGTCTGAATCTTGTACCAAAAGCTGGCATTTACTGAGGCGGCATTCGTCGGCACGATGAATGTCTGGGACAGTACGTCCGTGGCAGCGTTGGTGCCGCCTAGACGTGCATGCCCAGCGCCCGAACGAGCGTCGCGAAGATTGTTGAAGATGAGTGCGCGCGAACTTTGCTCAGCCCAGTTTGCGTTTCCCTGCTCAAATTCGCCGTTCACGATGCCGGTAGGGACAGCGCCGGCCGCTGCTTGAGTTAGTGTAAAAAGCTCTCGACCGATGGTCACGGTCGCGGTCCGAGACGATGAGGAGGTATTTGCAGCCGCTGAATAGCTTACCGTCCCTGATCCTGCTCCGCTGGAAGGAGTGACTGATAGCCAAGACGCGCTACTGACCGCTGTCCATGCGCACCCTGCGCCTGCATCTATCGAAATCGAGCCAGTTCTTGCGCTTGAGGGTACGGACTGAACTGCAGGGGTCAGGTCGTACGCACATGTGCCAGCTTGGGTGATCCGGACAGATTGGCCTCCTACAAGTAGCTGCGTCGACCGCTGCGCGCCACTGTTTTTTGACACGGAGTAACTGATAGTCGCCTGGCCGGTGCCCGTCGTGGGTGACACAAAGCTGATCCACGCGTTTGGACCAACCCATCCATCTGAAGCCGCAATGCTCCAGCCGCAGGTAGATGAAGTAGATATGGTGAATGCGCCAAAACGTCCAGCCGCGTCGTACGACAGATTGTTATTGTTGACACTATAGGTACAAGAGGAATTGCTGCCGGCTTGGCTTACGCTAAAGATCTTGCCGCTAACTGTAAATGAACCGCTTCTAGAACCACTGCTTGTATTCGGCGCAACGGTGAAAGTTACCGCGCGCGGCCCGGTGCCGCTGGTTGGTGAAACGGAAATCCATGAATTATTACTTGCCGCTGTGAATGAGCAGGTAGGCCCAGTCGTCAAACTGACGCTAGACGTGATACCCGAGGATGGTGCATTCGTGGAGGTGCTACTGAGCGTGTAAGAGCAAGTGTTGTCAGGCGAAATACCGACAATTATCCCCGTTTGGCTTGGGTTCCAACTCAACTTCTGGTCGGTATCGATCCAAGTATTGGACATGTCGTAGAAACCGTTGCTAGCGCCGCCCCAGCCCATGTTGACCATTACCTTCTTGGTCGAGCCGGTTATTTGGTAACCATCGACAACAATGGCGTGGCCGCCTTTCGGGCCTCGAATTGACATGAGCAATGGTCGCGGCGGTGAGGCATCAAGTTCTGTGCGAATGCTCGTGAAGAGATTATCGTAGGTTCTGGCGTCCGCTGCTTCGATGACCCGAATAGTGTCTCGCCGATAACGAAATTTATCCGGCAGCACCTGCACTGCCGCCCTCGTCGAGGCACTCGAACCCGCGTCAGTGCACGTGTACTTCATGCCCATAGCGTACCCCACATGCTGCATTAGCTTCGACACCGCGTCTATTTGCGTGTCGGTCAATGAAGAGCCCACCAAGCTGTTCGGCATGTTTGGCCAATCAAACGCGTAGCTATCATGGTTGACTGATTCAATACTGCCTTCCACCGTGGTGATGGAAGAACTGCCGACTCCGCGAGGTGGCCAATTCCAATGCTTCATAAGCTGGGAAATTGCTGTCGATACGCAGCCGGTTACCGGAGTGCAAGTGCTTAACCTTGGTGAATATTTGTTGTAGGTTCGTGTGGGGTTATTGGGGTTCCCTTGATTCCATGTCACATTCAGCAAGGGTCCTAACTTGCTTGCTGTATTTGGCGAGTCCTTGAGGAACAGTCCTACGGATTGTCCTGCCCGAATGGGCGAAAATAGCTCTGCATCCACGTTAAGGAAGCCCCAAGCGCGGCCAATGTCAGAATCGTCACGCAGCGCTGCTACGGAAGGCTCATCGCTCGCTTGTTGGAGTTCCAGGCGTCCGGCAGATGTCGCGACCTGTCGCTCGAAGACCTCCGGCATGATCCACGACTCTGGCGACTGTGGCGTGTCGGCATCTTCTGGATTGAAGGTACCTTTGGGCGCGTAGTAAGGAATGGGAGGCAGGTCATCGTCTTGTGCGACAAACAGAAAACCGTTCGGGGCTACAGAGACCAAGTAACCAATCTTTGCTCCCGCGTATTCGATCGGACGAACACTTGCAATTTGTGCGCTTGACGCGCCGCCCCAATCACCATGTAACACAATGTGTTGGGTAATCTGATTGCGCGCCACGCGAAGCGCAGTGGCTTCATCGATTGGGGCAGCGGCAGCGACCATGCTAAATAATGCGAATACCAGCGACAACATTGTGAGTTGCGCGCTACGAAGGAAACTTGGTAGTGTTTTCATAGGGAACGAGAAGTAGGGAAATGTAGGGCACGACGGAACCCTGCACAATCTGTGCGGGAAACGATCGGGACGCTGGGGATCAGCAATCGGATCTAGTTCTTGCTTTAGCATATTCGCAGCGTAGTGATGCAGCCGTCAGTGGGAACACTAGAACAAAACTTCACTTAACACGGATTGATGTACGACCCCTTGTGCGCTACGCGGGCTCGGGGCATGGACGCGGTGATGCATGTGCATGTGTTAGCCGAGTGGCAGCGATTTGAACAGGTTCGGATCGCACCGCGAAGTAACGACACACTATTGTACCTCTTGGCGGGAGAGTGCGGGGGCGGCCTCAGGTTTGATCCGTTCGGCATTTGAGTTTTTCTGGGCTCTCACGAAACCGAGTGCGGCCATACCTACCGCTGCGCCGGTTCGCAACCCAAGTTTCTGCTTGATACTGGCCCGATACGACGCGAGGCGCGCGCCTTCGAAGCGAGGATTCCGAAAGGTGCCACTAACGGACAACGCTTGCGCCTGCGTGGGCAGGGTGGCAAGGGTCTCAACGGCGGGCGCGATGGCGACCTTTACCTCAACATCAGTCTCAA
>JADCIX010000082.1 GCA_020247545.1 Rhodocyclaceae bacterium
ACTGCTTACGCAGCCGCACTCATGTTGGAGTCGCTACTGCTTACGCAGCCGCACTCATGTTGGAGTCGCTACTGCTTACGCAGCCGCACTCATGTTGGAGTCGCTACTGCTTACGCAGCCGCACTCATGTTGGAGTCGCTACTGCTTATGCAGCCGCACTCATGTTGGAGTCGCTACTGCTTACGCAGCCGCGACAAGGGAACCAATTGGCCGTTTAGCTCACTTGAAACGTAAACAAGTAACGCGACCAAGGCGCAGATGGCAAAAACCCAAACACCCGAAATCGCGAATAGAAACTTATCGGTGATTTTGAATTGAACCAGGTACCACCAGATACTGGCTGTCGCGGCACAATCCAACATGGCAAGAAACGCTAAAACACGTGGCACGTTACATCCGTTCATCTAGTCACAATGGCATTTTTTCAGAGCAACTGGGCCAAGCACAGCGCAATATCGACGGTTATGATAGCAGGCAAGGCCAGCAAATCTCAATTTGCCACCTGTTTAATTTTGCAAAATTGCTGACGATGTTGCAGATGCAAAAAACTCTTCTTTGAATCGTTCACAGCGTTAAAAAACACATCCAAATTGTGGGATGCCGTTCACCTCGCTGTCATCAGTCTCGGGGCGTGTGCTGTTGGCAAATCATTCCACGCCTGCCTATTTCATCAGGGCGCGTTAGAAAGCGGGTGAGTGGGAAAGCGATTTTTCCGCCGGATCGACCGAAACATATCAAGCCGTATTTGCCAACGGCGTGTTGGAAGAGCGTGCATATTCCGCCGAAACCGCGGCAAACGCTATTCACCAGTCGCTCCAGAATAAATCTGCGGCCCGCATTGACCGCAATCGCGCGGGCTAGTGGCGTTGCCAACCGTACTTGGGCAACGCCCTTTGTCGCAGCGGTTGATCCGGGAAGTATTCGGCATAGACGGCACGTTCGGACACCCTGGGAGGGGTGGCATGAAGGTACACGACACAGGTTGGCCAAGGGGGAAGGCAACGATAGATTTTCCCGATCGAGAAAATTCAATCAATCAATTTCACATGCCGCCCACGCAGGACTAATCTTCGCCGGGTCAACAACAAACTACGGAGAGACAAATGTCAGACGAAGCGAAATGCCCGTTCTCAGGCCATGCCGGTAGCCACACCGTATCTGCCGCCCCAAGCAACGCCACTTGGTGGCCCAATCAGCTCAATTTGAAGATGCTGCACCAGCAGTCTGCCAAGTCCAACCCGATGGGCGCGGACTTCGATTATGCCGAGGCGTTCAAGACGCTTGATCTCGATGCCGTCGTTAAGGATCTCTCCGCGTTGATGACCGATTCACAAGACTGGTGGCCCGCCGACTATGGCCACTACGGTCCGTTTTTTGTTCGTATGACTTGGCACGCTGCCGGCACCTATCGCATCGCCGATGGTCGCGGCGGCGCGGGGACCGGCGCACAACGCTTCGCCCCGCTCAACAGCTGGCCCGATAACGGCAACCTCGACAAGGCGCGGCGATTGTTGTGGCCTATCAAACAGAAGTACGGTGCAAGACTTTCTTGGGCCGACTTGTTGGTACTGGCCGGCAACGTCGCAATGGATTCGATGGGCTTCAAGACCTTCGGGTTCGGTGGCGGCCGCCCCGACATCTGGGAGCCGGAAGACGAAATCTATTGGGGTCCCGAGACCAAGTGGTTAGGTGACGAGCGTTACTCCGGCGATCGCAAACTCGCCAATCCACTCGGCGCAGTACAGATGGGCTTGATCTACGTGAACCCCGAAGGCCCCAACGGCAAGCCAGACCCAATTGCATCGGCTCGCGACATCCGTGAGACCTTCTCGCGGATGGCCATGAATGACGAAGAAACGGTGGCACTTGTGGCTGGTGGCCATACCTTCGGCAAAGCACACGGCGCCGGTGACACCGCACAGGTCGGGCGCGAACCGGAAGCTGCGGGCATCGAAGAACAGGGCCTGGGCTGGAAAAACAGCTTTGGTTCTGGCAAAGGTGTTCACACCATCACCAGCGGTATTGAAGGCGCGTGGACCCCGAACCCGATCCAGTGGGACAACGGTTATTTCGAAACCTTATTTGGTTACGAGTGGGAGCTGACCAAGAGCCCTGCTGGTGCGCACCAGTGGAAACCGAAAGACCCAACAGCAGCATCGTTGGTACCAGACGCACACGATCCAACGAAACGCCACGCACCGATGATGACCACCGCCGACATGGCGTTGCGCATGGACCCGGCATACGAAAAAATCTCGCGCCGCTTCCTCGCCAACCCAAATGAACTCCACGACGCCTTCGCCCGCGCATGGTTCAAGCTGACGCACCGCGACATGGGGCCACGGGCGCGCTACCTCGGCAAGCTGGTGCCCAAAGAGGCGTTGATCTGGCAAGACCCGTTACCGGCAGTTGATCATGCACTTGTGGATGCAAACGACATCGCTGGGCTCAAGGTAAAGGTCATGGCATCGGGCCTTTCCGTGTCACAGCTAGTCGCGACCGCTTGGGCATCAGCTTCCACCTTCCGCAGCAGCGACAAACGCGGTGGGGCTAATGGTGCGCGTATACGTTTGGCACCGCAGAAAGATTGGGAAGTGAATCAGCCGACACAACTGGCCAAGGTACTAGCGGTGCTCGAAGGCATTCAGAAAGACTTCAACGCCGCGCAGTCAGGTGGCAAGAAGATTTCGCTTGCCGACTTGATCGTACTGGCTGGTGGCGCGGCAATCGAGGTAGCGGCAGACAAAGCTGGTGTTCAAGTCAATGTCGCCTTCACCCCAGGCCGTACTGACGCAAACGAAGCTGAAACCGATGTGGATTCCTTCGCTGTGCTGGAGCCTGTCGCAGACGGCTTCCGCAACTACGCACGCGCAGGAACTGACGGCGCACTCGCGGAGTTGCTGGTGGATAAAGCGCAGTTACTAAGCCTAACCGCGCCGGAAATGACAGTTCTCATCGGTGGCTTACGGGTGCTAGACGCCAACATTGGCCAAGTCAAACACGGTGTGTTTACCAAGCAGCCCGGCACGCTAACCAACGACTTTTTCGTGAACCTGCTCGATATAAATACAAAGTGGGAAAAATCCGCATGCGGCGTGCTTGAAGGCCGTGATCGCAAGACCGGTGAAGTGAAATGGACTGGCAGCGTGGTTGATCTGGTGTTCGGCTCGAACTCGCAGCTGCGTTCGCTGGCCGAGGTGTATGCAATGAGTGATGCACGTGAAAAATTCGTACACGACTTCACTGCAGCGTGGAGCAAGGTGATGAATCTTGATCGTTATGACCTCGCATAGTCGCTGACGCTGACCTTGTCCACACTCGCGGCAAATATTGCCGGACGAGCTGCGGCGCGACTGTCTGTTCAGGCACTCGCGCTGCTTTTTTGCCCGCAAAAAACCTGCCCGTCCGCAATTGCCGGGAAAATGCTTATAGTCAATACAACACTCACCACTAGCGAGAGCGCAAAAATGCGATTGGTATTCCCCCTCCAGGTAGCGATCCGGCAACTTCGCGCGTCCCTACTTCTCGTCGGCGTTTGTGCAGGACTGGCGACGCCACTCTGCGCACAGCCAGCTTCGACTTACGCGCCGGAGGATATCAACCACGCCAAACAAGCCATCACCATCGCGCAAAAAAGTGATCTCGCCTATGACCTCGTTGCGAGTTTGACCACAGAAGTCGGCCCCCGGCCGGCAGGATCTGAGAATGACGCGAAGGCGGTTGCTTGGGCGATCGCCAAACTCAACTCGATGGGCTTTGATCGCGTGTGGAAAGACCCGATCAAGGTAGACGCGTGGAAACGGATCGGCGCACATGCTGATTTGGTCGCGCCCTACCACCAGCATCTGGCACTTGCCGCACTCGGCAACAGTATTTCGACACCCTCCGAGGGTATCACCACAGAAGTCGAGTACTACGAAACTTTTGAGGCGCTCAAGGCCGATAAAAGCAATCGCGCCAAGGGAAAAATTGTCTTTGTGGATAGTGTGTTCACCCGCAGCCGCGAAGGTCGTGGGTACGGTCAGGCAGTGCCGGTGCGGATTACTGGTGCCATTGAGGCGAGCAAACGCGGCGCACTCGCGATTGTGATTCGTTCTGTCGGTACCGACAACGACCGGCTGCCACACACCGGCACGATGCGTTACGACGAGAAAGAAGCGCCGCCGATTCCGGCCGCCGCAGTATCAACACCGGATGGGGATTTGATTCGGCGCATCGCACTAGACAGCGCCAAGGCGGGGAACACGGTGGCACCGATGAAGATGTTTCTCAACATGAAAAACATCTCCACCAAGGGTGTTGAATCCCATAACGTCATTGCTGAAATTCGTGGCAGCGAAAAACCCGGCGAAGTTGTTGCCATCGGTGGCCATCTCGATTCGTGGGATCTCGGCACGGGCGCGATTGATGATGGTGCCGGTGTGGCGATTACGATGGCGACCGCCAAAATTCTCAAAGACATGGGTGTGCGGCCGAAGCGCACCATTCGCGTGATCTTGTTTGGCAACGAAGAAAACGGCCTTGATGGCGCGCGTGACTACGCGGCCAAATACGGCAGACAGAAACATCAGTTGGTGGCGGAATCCGACTTGGGCGCGGATCGCATCTATCGCTTGAGTACGCGTGTTGATGAAACTACCCGCCCCTGGCTGAAAGCGATTGCGGACGTCATCGCGCCGCTTGGTATTGAATGGGGTGAGAACAACGGCTCGGGCGGGCCAGACTTTGGTCCACTTCTCACGGGCTACAACCATCCTGCCGCAGCGCTGGCGCAAGACGCGACCAAGTACTTTGATTACCACCATACGGCCAATGACACCTTGGACAAGATTGATCCGGTGCAGATGAAACAAAACGTAGCCGCTTGGGTGGCGATGGTATGGTTGGCATCACAAGCGGATGTGTCGTTCACCGGGCCGCCGCCAAAAAAGTAAAACTCCTTTATCGACGGGCATCTTCAGAACGTTTTGCCCGAAAACGCCCGCCAAATAGGGAGTTTGTTGCTGCAAATCCAGCGAATTACTTCGGCAACCCTTTGGTGATCATCTCGATGTAACGTGCCGGTGGCACAAAGCCTTTGCCCCAACGTTCGTCGAACTCTGCTGTCGGCTTGGCGGCAACAATTTCATCGAGCGTCTTGCCCTGCTTCACCAATGCCTTGATCTTGCCGATGGTGCTGACCAACATATTGCGATAGACGATCAAGTCTGCCTTGGTCGCGAGCGGGCCGTGGCCGGGGATGATTTTGGTTTGATCGTCCGATAGTGCAAGGACGCGTTCTGCCGCGGCGATGAAGCCGTCGGGTGTACCGCCACTTGAATAATCGATAAACGGATAAAAGCCGTTGAAAAACGTGTCACCCATGTGCACGATGTTGCCCTTCTTGAAGTGGATGATCGAATCACCGTCGGTGTGCGCATTTGGCACGTGGAAGGCGGCGATGTCGTCACCATTCAAATGAAAATTCATCGTCTGCGAAAACGTGACCACCGGCAGTCCTTCTTTCGCCATCGGTTCGACCTTGCCACGGAAAAAATCGATGAACTGCTCTGAAGACAAACGTTTGCGGACGTTGTCGTGCGCAACGATGATGGCCCCCGCCTTGCCCATGTTGACATTGCCACCGGTGTGGTCGCCGTGCCAGTGGGTATTGATCACAAAGGTAACCGGCTTGGGCGTGATGGCCTTGATAGCCGCTTCGATTTTCGGTGTGAGTGGCGCGTATTGATCATCGATCATGAACACCGCATCAGGGCCAACCGATAGGCCGATATTGCCGCCCGAACCCACCAGCAGGTAGATCGAGTCGCTCAACTTCTGTGTCTTGATTTCGACCTTGTCGAAATTCTGTTGCGCGAACGCCGAGACGCTCAAGAGTGCAGTTGCGATCAATGAACAAATTACCGTTCTGAGTGCTGTGTGACGCTTTGCCATTTGGACTCCGCCAGTTCGTAAGGACTGCCAGATTATGCAGCAACCTTGTCGGCAAAAGGCCAACTTAGGCCGGCGCGTAAAGTGGCACAGCAAAGGCAAGAACTGGCAGTCGCGTCAATGCAAGCAGCCCGACGGGATGGGGCGCCGACGAGGCGGCGCAGGGATATGCGTCACGGTAGACGACTTTCATCAAATGGGACGACAGCTCGCCTATCTTAAGTCGGCTCCCACTCTACCGCCCACACTAACGCACCGAATTCTCCAGCAACTCCTTCAAATACGGTGCCCACACGGCAGCACGAGTGTGCGTGCCGTGGCCAAAAGTCGCCTCGGTCGCGGGCAGCAAAACAAACTTGCCTTGTTTGATCCGTTTGATTTCGCGTTCCGCGATGGCGAGTTCCGGTGGATTGATGAAGTCATCGGCGGTATTGATGAACATCACCGGCACCTTGATTTTCTCAAGCCCCGGTGAGGGATCGTAGTTTCGCGAGGACGCGACTGCATACATAAAATCGTTGGCGTCCAGTTCCGCGGCGTTGCGCGCCACCGTTTCCTCCACAAACTTGTCTGCCGCTTCACGCGTCGGCAAGTTTTTTTGCATTTGAATCGGTGCGCCCCCCGCCAGAATTAACAGGTTGGCTGCGGTCGTCACCGCCGTGCGAGGTTGTTTGTTGTAGTTTCCGCCCAGCCATTCCGGATCGTTGCGCACCGCGTCGATGGCCATCTTGCGCCACACCCGATTACGTCCGGCAATCGCCACCGGTTGACATGCCAGCGGCATCAAAGCGTCCATGTAGTTTGGGTGTGACACGGCCCAAACAAACGCGTGCATACAGCCCATCGAAGTTCCCAGAATCAGACGCAGGTGATTCACCCCGAGCCCCTCTTCCAACAAGCGCTTCTGTGCAACCACCATGTCGTCGTAATCGTACTGCGGAAACTTGGCACGCAGCCCGTCACTCGGTTTACTCGATTTACCGTGCCCGATATTGTCAGGCAGGATGATGTAGTAACGCTCGGTATCGAGCAGCTGCCCGCGACCAAACAGCACGTCGGAAAAGATGGGGCGCATTAAACTTTTTCCCGAGCCACCCGTGCCGTGCAACAACAATACCGCGTTGATGACACGACCGTTTGCGTCTTTTTGTGGTTTACCGATCGCGGTGTAATGCATCCTCAATTCAGGCAAGGATTCGCCTGACTGAAACTTAAAGTTCTTCAGTACCACGTCACCCTCAACCGGCGTATAGGTCGGTTGCGCCTGAGCGTTCAAGCTCGAAGTCAACAATACGAGACATAACGCAAAAACCACTTTGCTCAAAGCCATCATCACTCCAGTTTTCTAGGTGCGAAAAGAATTTTCTTCGCCATGCGTTAGTCTAAATCTTTGTTGCCGCCCCGCCGCCTTTGAGCAGGTTAAAGGCAACAAACAACACCACCAAACCATACACGATCTTTGGTACCCATGAGGCGAGTTGCTCATAGAACCCGTTGATCTCTTCAGTCTCCAACGTGCAATGCCGTTTCAACATCTCCGGCAGTGTCCCACTCGCCTCACCCGTTTGCACAAACTCAATCACACGACGATCTGGCAGCAGCTCAAGTGCCCACATCGCTTCGGTCAATGAACCGCCCTGCTCAATTCGCGAGCGCAGCCGCAACAAGTCTCGCCGGATGGCACCGTCTTCAACCGTGTCCACTGCCGCGGGCAACGCATCGAGCACCGGCAGTCCGGCGTCTAACATGAGTGCCAAGCTTTCAAAAAAGTCACGGTAGTTTTCTCGAATGTAGATCGGCCCGTAAAACGGCAACTTTGTATACAACGACCCCGCGGCAGAATCGGCGCCAGCACGCAGAAACCATCGCCCCACGTGGTAAAGGCCAAACAAAACAAGCAGCGGGCGCAAGATCTGCCAGACGTAGCCGAAGATGCTAATGTCGCCACCGACCAACGCCGGCAACGGTGTTAGCACCAGCGAACCGACAAGCAAAAACGCAGGAAAAACAAAACGCGTCTTCATGGTCGCGAGCTGCATGGCACGTTCGGTGTAATAGTCGCCGAGACGCTGATAGGTCGCTGCTGGACTTCCCGAGTGCAATGCGGCGCGGATCAACCGGGACTCTAACTTGGTGAATACACCACTCGCCTCGCCCGCTGCGGCTGCGTCCATTCCCTTCGCAAGTTTTGTGCGCATGGCATCCAAGCGGCCTGCATCAGCGCTCGGTAGACTGAGAGACTGCATGGCGCGATCAAACGGCAGCCCCGCAGCTTCCAACTTTGCCAGTTGGGTAAAAAGTTCAGCTCTTAGCCGGTAGGAAAGGGGCTTCAGTGCGGCCATTCAAAGGACTGGTCCGAGTAGCGCCGTTGTGCGGATCGCGCCTACTTCTTCTCACCTTCGGCCGCCGCAGATTCAGGCTCTGGCTCGTGGTGAATCGACAGTGCCACATTGCTCTCAGTCGGCGGGCTGCCGCGGGTACTCTTCAACTTAATATTCAAGCGCAACTCGTTGGCCGAGTCGGCATTGCGAATCGCCTCTTCGTAACTAATATGCCCCAAGTTATACAACTCGAACAGCGCCCAGTCGAAGGTGCGCATGCCAAGCTCACGCGATTTTTCCATGAGCGCCTTCAGGTCGTGGAACTCTCCCTTAAAGATACGCTCGGAGACGGTCGGTGTGTTGATGAGAATTTCGATGGCGGCCTTGCGGCCCTTGCCGTCTGTCATACGCACCAAACGTTGTGAAACAATCGCTCGCATGTTTGCCGAGAGATCCATCAACAACTGGTTGCGCCGCTCTTCCGGGAAAAAGTTGATGATGCGGTCGATGGTTTGGTTGGCACTGTTCGCGTGTAGCGTACCCAAACACAGATGGCCAGTCTCGGCGAAGGCAATTGCGTGTTCCATGGTTTCGGCATCACGAATTTCACCGATCAAAATCACATCTGGTGCCTGCCGCAATGTGTTCTTCAATGCGTGGTGCCACGTGTGGGTATCCACACCGACCTCGCGATGTGTAATGAGTGACATCTTCGATTGATGCACATATTCCACGGGATCCTCGACCGTGATGATGTGACCGGCTGAGGTGCGATTGCGGTGATCGATCATCGCCGCAAGTGATGTCGACTTGCCCGAGCCAGTGCCCCCCACCACCAGCACCAGCCCACGTTTGTTCATGATGACTTCTTTGAGGATTTCGGGGAGCCCCAATTTCTCAAAGTTCGGAATCTCGGCGGCGATCGTGCGGATCACCATCCCAACGCAGCGCTGTTGAACAAACACATTGACACGAAAACGCGACAAGCCGGGAATGGAGATGGCGAAATTGCATTCCATATCCTTGGCGAATTCCGCACGTTGCTCCTCATTCATCAACGCGTGCGCGAGTATTTTTGTGACATCACCCGTCAACTTCTGCGCGGCGAGGGGCTGCATCGTGCCGTGCGCCTTCATGCTCGGCGGAAAATCATTCGATATGAATAAGTCCGAGCCACCCTGCTGGCTCATCGCCGAGAGCAGCTTGTGCATATAGGCGCGAGCCTGATCTTCGCTTAAGCCTGACATAAACTTTCCTGTATTGCTGTCAGCCAGATTCTGGCAGGTTCGCCGGGAAAAGCCACCCCGTATTCACGTTACTGTCGGGGTCTTGGGCGCTTTATCCACGCGTCAACACGTGTTTCGAGGACATCGAGCGGAATCGCACCGCTCTCCAAAAGCATGTCGTGGAAGGCTCGGATATCAAACTTGTCACCCAAGGCCTTCTCGGCACGGGCGCGGAGTTCAAGTATTCGTAGTTGGCCAATCTTGTACGCCAGCGCTTGGCCGGGCCAGCCAATGTAGCGGTCAATCTCATTGATGATATCGGCTTCGGTCTTGGCGGCGTTGTCCTTGAAGTAGTCGATCGCCTGCTGGCGCGACCATTTTTTGACGTGAATGCCGGTATCGACCACCAACCGCACGGCACGCCACATATCGTAGGTCAACATGCCAAAGTGCGAGTACGGATTTTTGTAAAGCCCGAGCTCGAACCCGAGACGCTCGGAATATAGCGCCCAGCCTTCAATGTAGGCGGTGTAGCCGGCAAAACGCCGGAACTTGGGAAGCTCGCCCTGCTCTTGTGCCAGTGCAATTTGTAGATGGTGCCCTGGGATAGCCTCATGCGCAGTCAGCACTTCAATCTCGTACTTCGGCCGCACTTCGGGTCGATAGAGGTTGGCGTAGAAATAGCCGGCGCGTTTGCCATCCATCGAAGGGCCGTTGTAATACGCGGTGGTGGTATTGGGTGCGCTGGTCGCCGGAATAACCTTCACGCCGACCGGCGTGCGATAGAGTTTGCCAAACAGTTTGGGCAACTCGGGCTCGATCATCTTGGTGGTGTACACGTAGGCGCGGAACAGATCATCCGCGTCCGTGAAATAAAACTGCGGATCGGTGCGCAGGAACTGAAAGAATTCCTGTCGCGTACCCTTGAAGCCCACGCGGTCCATGACGGTCTGCATCTCGGTAAGAATTCGTGCGACTTCTTTGAGACCAATCTCGTGGATCTCGTTGGGTGTCAACGTTGTCGTGGTGTGATCAAGTGCGCGATTGTTGTAGTACGCCAAACCATCGGGCGTATCCCAAACACCGACAGACTCACGGCATTTCGGCAGATATTCACTGCGGAAAAACGCTGTGAAGCGTTGATACGCCGGTATCACTTGTTTGCCGATCACCTCAACCGCCGCGGCTCGCAGACGCTCAGCGTCGGCCTGCGGGATCGTGTCCGGGATACGACTGAAGCGCGACATAAACGGGCTGGAAGCGGCGGTCGCACCCGCCTGCGATTCCAAAATCGGCAGGGCGCGTTGCATCAATCCGCGTGGTTGGGTGCGCCCCTCTTTTGCAGCCGTGCGCAGTAACTCTTCGTATTGCAGCAGATAAGCGGGAAGCGCGCGTAAACGCTTGAGCCAGGTCTCGTAATCGGCAACAGTCGCAAAGGGCATGATCTCCGCCACTTCATTGGCTGTCTGCGGCCCTTCGCGCATTGTCATCGCATACGACCACGGTTTGAAGGCGGCCTCGGCGATTCTCGACTCGATCTCGCGCTTGAACAAATCGTAGTTAAGCTGTTCGGCAACCGGCAACCGGTCGCGCTTAATCCGGTTCAGGTTGTCGAGCGCACGTTTGTTTGCGACTAGTTGGCCCGCGTAGGCCGCCGCCGAGACATCGGGCCAGCGATCGTTAAACCGCGCGTCGCCATAATAGGTTGCGGTGAGGGGAGATGCGGCGAGATCTCGCTGCCAGGTGGCTTCAACCAGCGCCTTGAATTGCGCGACCGGCGCACCTTTATTAGCCGGCGGTGCCGCGCTTTGTGCGCTGACCGCTCCGCCACAAATGGCGACAAACACAAACAAGCCGAGCGCTCGCAGAATCCGCTTCATTTCTCCCCCTTCGGATAACGTTGGACCAGGACTGCAAAACCAAATACCGGTATGGTCGCACCCAGCACCAGGCACCAGGCACCAAGCACACGCCACTCGCCTACTTTGGCTGAACCGGCTCCGCGGGTTCAGCTGCTTCTTGCGCCTCAATCTCACCGGTGTCGCTGGACGCGGATCGTTTGGCAAGTTTTTCTTCTTTCTTCTTTTTCTTTTCAAGCTCGCGTTGACGTTTTTCAAACTGATAGTTCGGTTTTGCCATGTTGGTCCCTTAGTGATTTGCAACGCTTCGCAGTAGACAGCCTCAACAAATTGTTTTCACAGCCATACGCTGATTTTGTCACAGACTGCGCTGCTGCTGAGCAAATCGAAGTGATTCAGCTCGTAGAAGATGGCTTGGTGTGATGTTGGCAAGGGCAAGGCGAGTGCACTGGCGATCGGCACCAAGCCGTCGCCCCGGCGACCGACACCCGCACTGGTAGGCGGCCTTTGGCGACTCGCGGCGATGGCAAAACACGCGACCCCAGCCGGTAACGCGGGTTGCCCATCCTTTGCCGATGGTTCGGTGAATCGGCCGTGCCGCAGGTCCTGAATGCCGGCGCTGCGGGTCAGGCCGATTCTGGCAAACGGCGCGGTATAGGGGCTCACATCGAGCAGCAGGTCGAGCCCTCGCCCTGCCCGTTCCAGCGGCGCACCGAGATGCGGCGTGCCGAGGAACACCATTGCCTTTAAGTGCCGCAGCCATGTTTGTTTGGCAGCCTTGGCAACCTCACACGCACTACGCGTCACCAAGCCACCCATGCTGTGGCCAACGATGGTGACGCCTTTCAGCCGCACCGGCCATTCTTGAATCAACGATTCCAACAAATCGGCAAACTCCCGCCCGTTTTCGGCAATATGCCTGCCGGTGTTGTAGTGCAGATATAACACCGTGGCCCCTTTTGCTGCGCCGAGCACCTTGCCATGATCGTGACCGGCACGTTGCCATTGCAAATCGTTCATACATAGGCCGTGCACCATGATGAGCAGTTTGGTCCCCGCAGCAGGCTTGTCGCCCGCCGCCGACAACATAAGGCGTAAGGCATCACGTTGGATCAAGATCGGTTTGCCCGCGTAGCGCAGCGCCATTTGAATGGTGAGCGAATTGCCCGTTTCGGCCAAATAATCGCCAAATAGCCCGTTGGCTGCGGCACGTGCGGCCTCCCTGCCAGCGGAGGCTTCGCCACCGCGAACTCGTTTGGCGAGCTGCGAAAAAGCGGCGTCCAACCCCTTGCCAACCAAGCTTGTGACACCCCGCACCCGGCGATAGACAAATCCGCTGATTCCCCGCGTCGGTCCAGGCAGGCTTGCTCCCTTAATCGGTGCCCGACCCGCGATATTGCGATGCATCGCCTCAACGATATTGGTAATGCCTTGCACGCCTGCGATCACCAGACGACCTCCGCCTTGAAGATCGGTGAAGGTTTGGTGCGGGCGGTGTGGCAATTTAATAGGCGATTTACGTGGCACGAGAACTTTACATAATCAAACAAACCCTAATAGGGACGGGCACTTTCCAGCTTTTTTGCCTGAAGACGCCTGCGAATAAACGAGTTTGCTAGTTCACTTTTACCCAGATTAGCCCGAGCACGTTGTTCGGTCGGTGCACGAGCGAAATGTTGTTACGCGACGCCCACGGAATGACCTGAGTGTGCAGCGGAATAGTATGCACTTCATCGTGAATCATTTTTACCGCGTCGTTGATCATTTTCTGCCGCAGCGCGGGATTCATCTCGCCCTCCAGCTTATCGATCAATACATCGAGCGCCTCAAATTTTGCGTCACCGTAATTCGATTCGCCAGCGCCCTTGCTATCTTTGCTGTGAATGATGGGTTTGAGAAAGAAGATGGCATCGGTCGAGCCACCGCCCCACCCGGCGAGGAAGGCAGTAGCGTCGCGCCCCTGTACCCTCGGGAAAAAATTCGCCTTGGTCATACGTTCCACTTTTACCCGGAGCCCGATCTTCGCCCACATGCCGGCAATCGCCACACACAGTTTTTCATCGTTTAGGTAACGATCGTTCGGGCAGGTCAACGTAAACCCGAAACCATTGGGATAACCCGCTTCGTTCAACAACTGTTTTGCTTTCGTCACGCTGTAAGGATGACGGACATCCATGGAAGCGGGTACCCCCGCCCCGCTCGCACTCGGCAGCGCAATACCGGTCGGACGCGATAGGCCGCGCATCACCGTCGTCTTGAGTGCCTCGACATCAATGGCTTGATAGGCGGCAAGACGAACACGGCGGTCCTTAAAGGGGTTCTTACCCTTCACATCGGAATACAACAACTCGTTGCGAGCTTGGTCAAAGCCCAGATAAATCAAACGAATTTCCGGACCTTCCCAGATTTTGAGCGACTTGTCGTTACGCATGCTGATGACGTCTTGTACAGCCGGGTCGAGAACAAAATCGATCTGCCCGGAACGTAACGCTGCCATCCGTGTAGCCGCATTTTGAATGGGACGATAGTCGACCGTTTCGATGTTGCCCTCGTAGAGCCCCGCCTTGATGCCCCACCAATCTGGATTCTTCGTGTGCAGAATCTTCACGCCCTGCTCCCACGTAACCAGCTTGTATGGGCCGGTACCCATCGCGTTGCGTGTAGCGAAGGTCTCTTCTTTTTTGGTGTAATTCAGCGGCTTCACCACATTGTTCTTTTCACACCAAGCCTTGTTCATGACATAGATATTGGCCAGCGTATCGAGCATCACTGGATTCGGCTGATCGGTCGTGAACTCAACGGTGAAATCGTCGATCTTGCGTGCCACCCCTGCCTGTGTGGAGTAAAGCTTGAAGGTGACAGCGGATTCACGCGCACGATTGAACGAAAACACCACATCGTCTGCGGTAAACACCGAACCATCGTGCCACTTCACGCCACGTCGCAACTTAAAGACCCACTTGGTCGGCTCCGGATTGGTCCACGATTCCGCAAGACGCGGTGCCAGCTTCATCTCTTTATCGCGATCGACGAGGTACTCATAGACCATGCCGTTGATCATGTTGTTGAATGTCTCGTTTTGGCTTTGAGGGTCCATGGTCGCCGCATCCCCCTGCGATGACCAACGAAAGTTCTTCGCCTCCGCCGTTGAGAAACAAACCAAGACAAGTGCGGTACACAACATCGGTAACAAACGAGACGTCATATGATTCTCCAAAACTAGCGCATCAATACTTTGACTGGGGGTGTGAAGTGAACCTGACTGAAAACTACGGCAGGTCGTCTGCCTCATTGGGCAATCCCACAAGATCACGGTAGGCATGCCACGTTGCATGACCAATTAATGGGCCGGTGACCAGCAATCCCACATAGGCGGTCGCCATACCGATACCAATCAGCAGCACAATCAGCAGCGCCCACAATACCATTGGCAACGGGTTCCTTACCAGCGCCATGACACTGACTGCGGCGGCGGTCACCGCGTCGGCACGACGATCAAGCAGGTATGGGATGGATACCACGCTGAACGCAAACACCAAGCTGGCAAAAAGCAGGCCCACGCCAAAAAAAGTGGCGATAAAGGGGAGGTTCGAAAACGACGTAATCTGCTGGAAGAACAACGCCCATGTTGGCATGGCACGCGACTCAAACAAGGCGAAGGTCACCAACGAAGCCCTCGCCCAGACGAGGAACACCACCGTCAAAATCAATACATAGATGCCAATGCCGCCGGTGTTCTCCCGCCACGCCACGAGGGAGGCACGGAAGTTGACCGGCTCGCCGCGCTCCCGCTGGCGCGAAAGTGCATACAGCCCAATCGCCATAAACGGCCCGGCGAGCATAAAGCCCATGGTCAACGTCGAGGTGTAGTCGACCGCAAAACGAAACACCACCAGCTGAATCAGTCCCATTGCTGCAAAACACCCGCCGTAGAAGAGACTGGCGGGCGGATTCGCCCGTAAGTCTGCCCAGCCACGCGCGAGCCAGGAGAACGGCTGAACGAGTGCGACCTCACGGATCGGCGGGAACGAGAAGTGGATGCTGGCGGGGGTAGGATCGGAATTCACACAAATAGTGTAGCGCGTTAGCGCGCGGCTAACTTGCGTGGAGTTTGCGTTGGATCAATCTAGGCGCATGGCGTCCGCTTAATATCAGGCTGGGTAAGAACAGTCAAACGAGGAGAAACAAGTTGGGAGCATACGAAATTCCAATCCTGCGCTGGGTACACATCCTGGCGATGGTCTACTGGCTGGGTGGTGAATGGGGGGTGTTTCAGACCTCCCGGTACATCATCAATTCAAAGTTGACAATGGATGAACGGCGGCGACACATGGAAACGGCTTACCGTATCGATATCCTCGCGCGCACCGGCATCATCATGCTGCTACCGCTGGGCCTGCATCTTGGCAACCTTTGGGGCGTGCAACCGTATGGCGGCGGAATCCTCGCCCTCTTCTGGGTATTGAGTCTGGCATGGCTGGCGCTGTGTTGGGCGGCGTTTATTTACCGCGAGACCGATAAGGGCATCCGCCTGACCAAACTGGATGAGCAGGTGCGATTTGTCTTGATCCCGCTGCTACTGGCCTCGTCAATCAGTTCTTTGATGGGCTTCGGGCCGTTTAATGCTGACGAAGGACAACGCTGGTATCCCACCAAGATCCTGCTCTATTCATTGTTGTTAGTGCTCGGTCTGAAGCTGCGTTTCATCATGCGTGAGTGGACCATGTTGTTTCGCAAGATCGCCGTCGAGGGCAGTACGCCAGCCGTCGAAGATCAATTAGCGCGCTCGCTACGCATCGGTCGCGGCATCGCCTATTGCTACTGGGTCGGTATCGCGTCGGTGGCATTTTTCGGTGCCACCAAGATCTACTAGCATCCCATCATGCTCGAGCGACCGCGTATCGAGTGCATACACGCACAAATGCTGCCGTGGCGGCGCGTTCCGCCCGGTGCGGCGCGGCCAGACGCGGAATACAAGTTCCTCAGCCGTGACCCCGCCGACGGAGCATGCTCGTGCCTGATTCGGTACCCTGCTGGGTGGTCTCGCGAAGGCGATGAATGCCTGACCGCTGACGAAGAATTCTATGTGCTGGAGGGTGATCTCATCATGGACGGCACTCGTTACGCTGCCGACTCCTACGCGTTTTTGCCGGCGGGATGGCTACGCCACGAAATGCGCGTGCCACACGGTGCGGTGGTGCTAACCTTCTTCAATCGACAGCCGGACTTTGCGCCACTCGCCACACTAGCCGAGGCGGAGTTCGCGCGCGCGATACCGCTCATCGACGTACTCCACATGCCGTGGGACCTGACGTTAAACGATCCACAGCTCGCGCACCTCGGTATTTCACGGAAGAACTTACGAACCGATCCGCTGACCGGCGAGCGCACCTTTTTATCGATGGTGCTGCCCCACTCGGAGCCACCCGGTGCATGCGGCCCGACGGAGCAGCACCCGGTTGTTGAAGAGGCCTATGTGATTTCCGGTTCACTGGTCGGACCGCAGGGCGAAATGTTACCTGGCGGTTATTTCTGGCGACCGCCACACATCGCACACGGCCCCTTCGGCACACGCTGGGGATGTGTATCACTCATCCGCTTTTTGGGAGGCGCGCACAAAAATGTGTGGAGCCGGACGGATGCGCCGTTTCGATTCGATGCGCCGTACGATCCGATATTGCCGCCGGAGTTTGCGCATCTACGTGACCAACCATGGGCGCCGGCGGGGATTTACTAATGGAATTGCTTGGCGGGAAGGACCGCACCTGGTAGAGTCGGGATGTGGCGCGGTAGCAGTAGGTTTTGCATAGCGGTTGCCGTCCCTTTCGTCTGACGGTGCCTCAATAGCCAACCATAACCCCGTTTCCACATCCCTCTCATCGACCCGGACTTGCAGATCTCCCGCATCCGGCTCTCGGACAAGAGCTCACGCCTACGCCCACGCCACGCTGCGCCCTCGTGCTGCCAGACGTACGAGACCGTAG
>JADCIX010000083.1 GCA_020247545.1 Rhodocyclaceae bacterium
AGGTCAGTCCAGCGAGGATCAAGCGCATTGAGGACAAACACAATCACACACCGCGCGCCGCGCTGGGCTATCTGACACCGTTTGAGGTAGCATTTGATTGCCCTCCGCCGGTCGGCATTTGCTGTTGATACCGCGAAAGTGCTTGGAAACGCCCGTCTAGCGCCGAGTTTTGATATTGAAAAAGCGGTATCAGGTTGAAAACGCAGTGTCAGCTTGTCATGTCCTTCTCGAGCACCCTGAGCAGATTACAAGTATCCATCTTGCCCCAGCCGGCTTCCATGAGTTTGGACAACTGTTGATGCACCAATACGGTGGCTGGCATGGGCAGGTGTTGTTTGGCGGCGGCGTCAGCGACCAGCCCGAAATCTTTATGATGCAATCGCGCTTCAATTCCCGCAGCGAAGTCGCGCGCGGCCATCTTCGGCCCCATGAGGCCGAGCATTTTTGAGCCAGCGAAGCCGGACATTAATGCTTCGACGACTTTGTCTAGATCCACGTCGTTAACCTCTGCGTACAGCATTGCCTCTGCAATGCCTTGTATCGCCACGACCTGCACGATCTGGTTACACGCCTTGGTGACCTGTCCATCACCGACGTTGCCCATGTGGAAAATGTTCGTGCCTAGTTTTTCGAGCAGTGGACGAGCGCGAGCCATGTGTTCATCCGTGCCGCCCACCATGATTGTTAGTGTCCCGGCTTCTGCGGCCTTCGTGCCGCCGGATACCGGGCAGTCCATGAAACCAATTTCGCGTTCTGCCAGTTGTGCGGCGATTGCGCGTGTGGCGGTCGCGTCGATGGTCGAGAAATCGCAGACCAGGGTGTCTGGTGCGGCAGTTTCAATCACACCACCGGCACCAAGCAGCACGGACTCAACATCGGCTGTCGCGGTGACATTGGTGAATACAAAATCGGCTCCCTGCGCGGCTTCAGCGGGAGAATTCGTGGCGATCGCGCCGAGTTCGACGTACGGCGTCATGGCGTCCTCACGACGCGCAAAAACACGTAGCTGATGCCCTGCGGCGATCAAGTGGCGACACATACTGCCGCCCATATTGCCTACACCGATAAACCCCACTGTAGCCATAAACTTGTTTCCATATGTTGTCAGAGGCTTGAGTTTGCGCCGATGCGAGTACCGGCGGCAAGCCATCATGCACTATCATCTCGTTATGTCTGCTTTACCTCATACAGCAATCCTGCTGTTTGCTCACGGCTCATCCGACCCTGCTTGGGCCGCGCCATTTGAAAACATTCTCAAAAATGTCCGCGAGCAGACGTCGGCACCGGTTGCACTTGCCTACCTTGAACGTATGCAACCCTCGTTAATCAATGCGGTGGGCACACTGGCTGCGTGCGGTGTTGAAGAGATCACGTTAGTGCCGCTGTTTCTCGCCGTTGGCGGGCATATGCGCAAGGATTTGCCGGTAATGGTGCGGGAAGCAGAGGCACGTTATGGGGTGAAGATCGCTGTGCGGAACACCATCGGCGAATCGTCGGCCATGGTCGCGAGCATCGCCACTTGGGTGGTTGGTCAGACAAAATAGAAAAGCTAGTGTTGATGGGATTTTTCAGCCGCTTTTGCCCGAAAATGCCCGCCAAATAAGGACTTATGAAAACCATTGAAATTCCATTGACGCACCCCTCGCTCGATTACATTGAGCTAAATCATCTGCTGAAAGTCGTAGGCTTCGCCGACAGCGGCGGTGCCGGTGGCGCGCTGGTAACAACCGGCGTGGTGAAAGTCGACGGTCAGATTGAACTTCGCAAGCGCAACAAAATTCGGCCCGGGCAGATTGTTGAGATCGGCGATACTGAAATTCGCGTGCTGCCCAATCCCAACGGTCTGGTGCCGGCGGAAGCGCTGAAGGCAAAGCCGACATCGAAGCCGCTATCTACGCGAAATGCGCCGGGACCGGCGCAACGACGTCGCCCCCGCAGCGGCGGCAAACCCAAAAGCACCGCGAAGTAACCTGCGTGGCACTCGTGGCACTACATGGCACTTAAGGCAACCATCTTCAAAGCCGAGCTTGGCGTCTCTGACATTGATCGCGGCGTGTATGGCACTTATCCGCTGACCATCGCGCGGCATCCGTCTGAGACCGATGAACGCATGATGGTGCGTGTATTGGCGTTCGCGTTGAACGCCCATGAGCGACTCGAATTCGGCAAAGGTATTTCGAATGAAGACGAGCCCGCACTCTGGCACCGGGATTTGACCGGCGCGGTTGAACAGTGGATCGACGTGGGCTTACCCGAAGAGCGCTTACTGCGGCGCGCGTGCGGCAAGGCCAGCGAAGTCATTCTCTATACCTACGGCGGTCGCGGTGTGGATGTGTGGTGGCAAGCCAACGAACGCGACCTGAACAAGCTCGATCGCTTGTCCGTATTCGACGTGTCATCAGAGGCAAGTCGCGAGTTGGCGTTAATGGCGGCACGCACCATGGAGCTCAATGTGACCATCCAAGAGGGACAGGTGTTTTTCTCAGACGAGGCAAGGGTTGTCAGCATTGAACTCCGGCCGCTAAAAGCGGTAGCATCCGCAGCGTAGTTCCGATCCCACATTTGGTCCGGCAGAGGAGTCACCATGGTTCCATCGGATACATCCACTCACGCCAGCCCGACGCGCAACGTCGGCATTTTTATTTTTCCGATTGTCGAGATTCTCGACTTCGCCGGGCCGTACGAGGTGTTTACCACCGCGTCGCGCATGGCGCTTCGAGAAGCACCGGATCGTGCGCCGCCGTTTAATGTCTTCACGATTGCCGCGACCACCGCGCCAGTGCACGCGCGCGCCGAATTCGCGGCCCTTCCTAAATATGACTTCACCGATCATCCGCCAATTGATGTGCTGATCGTGCCTGGCGGTGTGGTCGATGCTGAAGTCGGCAACCCCGATGTGATCGCATGGATTAAACGTATTGCATCTCATGCGCAGCTTGTCGCGTCAGTTTGTACCGGTGCGTTTATGTTGGCAGAAGCCGGATTGCTATCTGGCTGCTCGGCAACCACGCATTGGGAAGATGCTGAGGATCTGGCGCGGCGTTACCCGGAGGTCAATGTCATCAACGAACGGCGCTGGGTCGATCAGGGAAGTGTGGTGACATCAGGCGGGATTTCGGCAGGCATCGATATGAGCCTGCATTTGGTTGAGCGTTTGTCAGGCCGCGCACTTGCGCTACGAACCGCGAAGCAGATGATGTTCGATTGGGGACACGCTTAGAACCAATAGTCGGACACGCATTTTCCGTCGCGCCCAAGATCTTCAAATGTGTCCAAGCCGTCGAAGTGATCGATGGGAATATGGGCAACCGCCTCAGGTTCGGCGAGTCTCAAATTGACAGCGGTGCGGATGCGGCCTTGTTCGTCTTTGCGCAAGCCGCGCCAGAAGGCAAGGCAGCCGCAGGTGGGACAGAAGTGAAATTCAAGTGCCGTGCCGCGTTGGTACGGCTTCGTCTCGCCGGATACCTTGATGCCTTCGTCGACGTAGTCGTACGCCCACAACACGCCGTAGCGCCGGCATGCCGTGCAGTTGCACGCGGTTGCGCCGTCAGGTTGACCTTCAAACTGCCATCGCACACCACCGCAGAGACACGATCCCTGAATCATCCTGACCTCCGTCCTATTGTTCGGCGATTCTATCGCTGAACTTGGTCCCCACGTTTGACGAAGACCGCTGCCGCCGCTCAACGATTTGAGCTCAACGATTTGAGAAGCAATAAAGCGTCGTGGGAAGATCGTGCTCAATGATTTCTGACGTCACAACGGGCGTGGTCGCAGCCGCGGCAATCACGCGCGGCCAGAATTTCCCCGCCGGCAAATTCGCGGTGAAGTGGTAGATCTCCCACGTTCCGCGATGGCGATCAAATAATTCCTTTGCCATCTGTGCGGCGATTGTCGTGCCGCGAAAGCGACGCGCAACAAAAAAGTACCCAACGTTCCAATTGGTCGACGGATCTCTGACTTCCTGGTCGACCACCGCGAAGCCGGCGAGCTCATCGGCAACACGAACGATGTACGCATGGACGGTCGCATTCGCCCAGTAGGCTGCTTTGGGCTGCAATTGATAGAGACCATCATCACCAAACCTGACCTCACACCATTGGCTCAAGTCGTAGTTGTAGAACTGCATGAGATTCTCGATGCAGGGGAGATCTGCGGGCGTGGCGTTGATGAGAAGTGCTGTCGAATTCATGGATGTGTTCATACGAATAATGTGAGCGCCAACAAAAACGCCGACGTGATGCCGTCGGCGTTTTATGTTGCAAGATTCACATGCGCTACCGAAGCCGCGTGACCAAATTACTTGGCCGCGAAGCTGCTGGCTTTTTTCCAACCACCGGGTGCGTCACTCTTTGGTGCAGGTGCCGGCAACGCTTTGCCAAAAAAGCCGGGCTTCGACGGGCTTGATTTGCTGAACGCTGGTTTGCCGAAGCTCGATTTCGAGAAGCTCGAACGCTTGTCGCCGTCTTTCGACCACGCACCGGCGTTGCCGCCTGCATTGCTATTGCTTCGTGGCGGGCCTTTGCGGTTGAACGTTTTGCCCGGCGGCTTGCGATCAAACACTTTCTGTTTCGGCTCGAGTCCGTCGATGGTGATCACCGGAATCATTTGCGTGGTGAAACGCTCGATCAATTTCACTTGGAAATTTTCACGAACGTTTGCCAGCGAAATCGCAATACCGCTGCGACCGGCGCGGCCGGTGCGGCCGATACGGTGAACGTAATCTTCAGCTTGGCGTGGCAAGTCAAAGTTGATGACGTGCGAGATGCCTTGCACGTCGATGCCGCGTGCGGCAACGTCGGTTGCAACCAAAACGCGTAGACGGCCACGCTTCAAGTTTTCCAACGTGCGGGTGCGTGCAGCTTGCTTCATGTCGCCGTGCAGCGCAGCGGCAGCGTGACCTTGGTTGATCAAATCGAGCGCCAAGTCATCGGCCGCGCGTTTGGTCGAGGTGAAGACGATGGCTTGCTGGATTTCAGTGTCGCGCAGGAGATGGTCTAGCAGGCGATTTTTGTGTGAGAGGTCGTCGGCGTAGAGCAATCGCTGTTCGATGTTCTCATGGCGCGTCTTGTGACCCGAGACGTCGATACGCACCGGGTTCTTCATCATGTTGCCGGCCATCGCGGTGATGTTGTTGTCGAGTGTGGCCGAGAACAACAGTGTTTGACGGTCGGCCGGAACCTTCGCCACAACCGCGTCGATGTCGTCTTTGAAGCCCATGTCGAGCATACGGTCGGCTTCGTCAAACACCAGCATCTGTACGCGCGACAAATCAACACGGCCAGATTGCATTTGGTCAAGCAGGCGGCCGGGGGTGGCGACAAGAATATCGACACCCATTTTCAGCAAACGGTTTTGCAACGGATAGGGCATGCCACCAACGATGGAGACAGTGCGAACACGCTTCATCTTACGGCCATAGGTTTCGGTCGCTTTGGTGACTTGCATGGCGAGTTCACGCGTTGGTGTCAGCACCAATACGCGCGGGCCCGCACCTTTGTCACTCGGGGCAACTTTGTGCGGCTCGGCAAGCAATTGCAGTGCGGGCAACATAAAGGCGGCGGTTTTGCCGCTACCAGTTTGCGCGGAGACCAGCACATCGCTACCAGCCAGCACTTCGGGAATAGCGCGCATTTGCACATCGGTCGGATCGGTGTAACCGGTCATGGCGATGGCTTCGAGGAGGGCTTTATTTAAGCCGAGTGTTTCAAATTTCATTTTCAACTTTCAATCGTGATGATTCCCCACACCATTGGCAGGGAGCATCGTTACGCGATACACAATGTTGCGAATCGCAAAAACGGCACAGCAAATACCAATGCGCTCCAGAAGGAGTCACGAAGGATCACGATTGAGAGAAGCTAATCGCGGATGATGCGCCAACACCGGCACCAACCTATATGCGATTCGACAGAGGCGGCGTCAGAACCAAAACGCAGCCCAAAAAGAGAAAAGCGGGGCGGGGGACGATGAACGTAGGTGCTACAAATTACGGTGGAATTACAGCGCTACGGGAGACAAACCCTGATGTGCTGCAATACACAACAACGATTATACGGGTTAGTGGCTGAAAAGGCTAGCAAGACGGTTTGAATCTTCAAATCGATAGCGTTTCGGTAGAGGCCAGATAGTGGCAACCAAGAAACCTTTGTTGACGTACTTCTCCGGCCATTTTGGCCGAAACTACCCGCCGATTCTCGTGTTTTATGTTGATTGCCTCGTGGCCTTTGGACACCCCCGACGCGAATTCGTACGAACCGGCTCGGTTGTATTGTCTAATATCGGTCCTTCACCACTGATGACATTCACATGCCCGCACAAGCATCCAGCCCCCTACCGACCACGATGCGATTCATTACCGCACCAACCGCAGGTGCGCCGGAAGTGATGTCGTTGACCACCGGGCCGCTACCGGCATTTGGTCTGCACGACGTACTAATCAGGGTTAGCTACGCGGGCGTTAACCGACCGGACCTCGCGCAGCGGTCGGGCAACTACGCGCCGCCACCCGGTGCCTCGCCAATCATGGGATTAGAGGTTGCAGGCGAAATCGTCGCTCACGGTGAGAATGTGACACGCTGGAAAGTGGGCGACAAAGTTTGCGCCCTCACGCCGGGAGGTGGATACGCTGAATACTGCACCGCGCCGGCCACGCATTGCCTACCGATTCCGAATGGCCTGAGCATGCTTGAGGCGGCAGGTGTGCCTGAGAATTTCTTCACCGTCTGGGTAAACGTGTTTGACACCTGCCAGCTTAAGGCTGGTGAGAAATTTCTGGTGCATGGCGGCTCAAGCGGCATCGGTTTGACCGCTATCCAGTTAGCAAAATCGTTCAGTGCCGAAGTCTTCACAACCGTTGGCAACGACGACAAAGCCGCATTTTGTAAGAAAATCGGTGCGGATTATGTCTTCAATTACAAGATGCAGGACTGGATGGCAGAAATCGCCGCCATTACACAAAAAAAAGGCGTCAATGTCATCCTCGATATGGTCGGCGGCTCGTATATCGAAAAAAATCTGCGCTCACTCGCGCTCGAAGGGCGCTATTGCTTCATCGCATTTTTAGAAGGCGGTAAAGCAGAAGTCGATTTCCGGCCATTGATGATGAAACGCCAGACAATCACCGGCTCGACGCTACGTGCGCGACCGGATACGCAGAAGGCCGCGATCGCCGCAGCGCTTGAAGCTCGGGTGTGGCCGCTATTGGCCAGTGGCAAGGTAAAGCCGGTAGTTTACAAAACGTTTACGTTGGAACATGTGGTGGAGGCACATCGGTTGATGGAATCAAGTGTGCACATTGGCAAAATCATGTTGAAGGTGGCGGATTAGGTGTTCGGTTTACGCAAGCAAGCGTCCGCTCCAAGCCGTTGCCAATGTCTGGCTTGCCGGACTGCAAGTTGCTTTTTTGCGCCGAGACCACTGCATCGGCTTTCGCTTCGGGTAGTGCAACAGCCTTTCTGTTGGCTCACCAAAAATGAGTTTACAGAAAGGATGTTGTACGACCGTCACGCGTGAGCATCCGCAAAACAAAAAAGCCAAGCATCTGCTTGGCTTTTGTCGATCCGATTTCAAAAAAACTAAAACGGAATATCGTCGTCCATATCATCAAACTTCGCCGCGCCACCTTTACTCGGCGCAGGCTTTGCAGCGCCACCGCCGCTGGTTGCCGGACGTGAGGCATATTCTGGCGCGCCAGCAGAGCCTCCCGCATCTCCACCGCCCATGCCACCGCGTGAACCCAACATCTGCATCGAATCCGCAAGGACCTCTGTGGTGTATTTTTCGACACCATCTTTGTCCTGCCATTTACGCGTACGCAATTTACCTTCAACGTAAACCTGCGATCCCTTCTTCAAATATTCGCCGGCGATTTCCGCGAGCTTGCCGAAGAACGCCACACGATGCCATTCGGTTTGTTCCTGCTTTTCGCCGCTTTTATCTTTCCACTGAGACGTGGTAGCGATGGAAATGTTGGTAATCGCGCCGCCGTCGGGCATATAGCGGGTTTCCGGGTCGCGGCCAAGGTTGCCGACGAGAATAACTTTATTGACTGAGGCCATAACGTGTTTCCTTACATTAATGTGGAAAAACTGCACCCAATGCACTGAATGGAATTCTGGTTCGAAGACCAGCATTGCGTATCAAAAAATAGGTGCAGAACAGTGATGCGAACGAGTAATATAGCAGGTTGCTTTTTTTCGATGCGCGCCGATTTTTGCCGGCGAATCTGCTCATTAAAAGCGTGTTGAATCAACATCTCTTGATTCAATGATTTAGCCGAGAAAGTTCATCAAGCACGTTATGGATTACATCAAGATTCGCGGTGCACGGACGCACAATCTGAAGAACGTCAACCTCGATTTGCCGCGCCACTCGCTGGTGGTCATTACCGGCCTGTCGGGCTCCGGAAAGTCATCTCTCGCCTTTGACACCCTCTATGCAGAAGGACAACGTCGCTACGTCGAGTCATTATCCGCGTATGCCCGCCAGTTCTTGCAACTAATGGAAAAACCTGACGTCGATTTGATCGAAGGTTTATCGCCTGCGATTTCCATTGAGCAGAAGGCAACATCACACAATCCAAGATCGACAGTGGGCACGGTGACCGAGATCCACGACTACTTGCGCCTGCTCTTTGCCCGCGCCGGTACACCGTACTGCCCTGAGCACCAGCTCGCTTTAGAGGCACAAACTGTTTCGCAAATGGTGGATACGGTGCTGGCAATGCCTTTGGGTACAAAACTCATGCTTCTGGCACCTGCGATTGTCGGCCGCAAGGGGGAACACGTTGAACTCGTCGACGAGTTTCGCAGCCAAGGGTTTGTGCGTATGCGCGTTAACGGAAAAGTGATCGAGATCGACCAATTCCCAAAACTCGACAAACAAAAGAAACATACCATTGAGGTGGTCGTTGACCGCATCAAAACCGCGCCTGAGTTGAAGCAGCGTATTGCTGAATCTATCGAGACCTGTCTTCGTGTCGGCAACGGCAAAGCGCTCGCGGTCGACATGGATTCGGGCAAAGAACTACTGTTTTCGTCGAAGTTCTCGTGCCCGATCTGCGACTATTCGTTGTCGGAAATGGAGCCGCGACTATTTTCATTTAATAACCCGATGGGTGCCTGCCCAAGCTGCGATGGGTTGGGTGAGATTACTTTTTTTGATCCGAAGCGCATCGTCTCCTACCCTGGCCTGTCGCTGGCTGGTGGCGCGATCAAGGGATGGGACCGCCGCAACCAGTTTTACTTCCAGACGCTGATCGGATTAGCGGAACACTATCAGTTTGATATTGACAAGCCGTTCGACAAACTCACGCCTGAAGCGCAGCAGATTATTTTGTTTGGTTCTGGCAAAGACAAAATCCCGTTCAAGTATCCCGGCGAGCGGGGTAAACCCATCATTCGCGCTGACGTCTTTGAAGGTATCGTGCCCAATTTGGAGCGCCGCTATCGCGAAACCGATTCAATGGCGGTGCGCGAAGAACTGGCGAAATATATCTCAACCAAGGCCTGCCCCGAGTGCGCTGGTACGCGGCTGCGCAAGGAAGCGCGCAATGTCAAGGTTGGCGATAAGTCGCTTCATGAAATTTCGGCAATGGCGCTGAAGGAGTCAGCCCGCTGGTTTGCGGGCGTCAAGCTATCGACCCAAAAGATGGCCATTGCCGAGAAGATCATCAATGAGATCGCGGCACGCCTGCAATTTTTGAACAACGTCGGGTTGGACTATCTCTCGCTGGTGCGTTCGGCTGACACGCTGTCCGGCGGCGAGGCCCAACGTATTCGTCTCGCCTCCCAGATTGGCTCTGGCCTTACCGGCGTGATGTATGTGCTGGATGAACCATCCATCGGCTTACATCAGCGTGACAATGATCGCTTGCTGGAAACGCTAAAGCGCTTGCGCGACTTGGGCAACTCCGTCATTGTTGTTGAGCACGACGAAGACGCCATCAATAGCGCCGACTATGTCGTCGACATGGGGCCGGGGGCGGGCGTGCACGGCGGCATGGTGGTGGCAGAGGGAACACCAGCACAAATCAAGAAATCGTCGCAGTCGCTCACTGGCCAGTATCTCTCCGGCAAAAAGCGCATCAGCATGCCCAAGTCGCGCTTTAAGTTGGACAAGACGAAGCAGCTCGTCATCAAGGGTGCCCGCGGCAACAACTTGAAAAATGTGACACTCGAATTGCCGGTCGGTGGCATGATTTGTATCACTGGTGTATCGGGCTCTGGGAAGTCGACGCTCATCAACGATACCCTTTACAAAACGGTCGCACACCATCTTTATGCCTCAACAAATGATCCAGCCCCCTTCGATTCAATTGAAGGTCTTGACCATTTTGATAAGGTGATTTCGGTTGATCAATCGCCGATTGGCCGCACGCCACGCTCCAACCCTGCCACCTACACAGGCCTTTTTACGCCAATTCGTGATTTGTTTTCGTCGGTGCCCGAAGCGCGTGCACGCGGTTATGGCCCAGGCCGATTTTCGTTCAACGTCAAGGGTGGTCGTTGCGAAGCCTGCCAAGGCGACGGCGTGATCAAGGTGGAGATGCATTTCCTGCCGGACGTCTATGTGCCATGTGATGTGTGCCACGGCAAACGTTACAACCGCGAAACCTTAGAAGTCCATTACAAGGGTAAGAGCATCACTGAAGTATTGGCGATGACCGTTGAAAACGCCTTTGAATTTTTCAAGCCTGTGCCAGTGGTTGCGAAAAAACTGCAGACGCTGCTGGATGTTGGACTGGGCTACATTCGGCTTGGTCAAAGCGCCACAACTCTCTCGGGCGGGGAGGCGCAGCGCGTAAAACTCTCGCTAGAACTCTCTAAACGCGATACCGGCAAAACACTTTTCATTCTTGACGAGCCAACCACGGGATTACATTTCGCCGATATTGATTTGTTGTTGAAGGTATTGCACCGACTGCGTGATCACGGCAACACGGTTGTCGTCATCGAACATAATCTTGACGTGATTCGAACGGCCGATTGGGTTATCGAGTTGGGACCGGAAGGCGGCGATGGTGGCGGCATGATCCTATGTGAGGGGCCGCCGACGATAATTGCGCAGCATAAGACAAGTTACACGGCGAAGTATCTTCGGCCAATGTTGGGCTTGAACGTCAGTAAACCTCTAGGCGTACCGAAGAAAACGGCAAATGCCTAGATTTGTCGGGCATTTTCGAGTATTTTGGCCCCAAACAGCCTGCCACTGCTCGCGTTTAAGAATTCAAACCTTATGAGTCCTCGCGAACTGTTACTCGATAGTTTTCGTGCCGCATTAGCGGCCGCCGATCCACTTCAAATCGTGCCGAAGCACCTGCCGACGCCACCAATATCTGGCAAAACCATCGTCGTTGGCGCGGGCAAAGCAGCCGCAGCGATGGCCAAGGCGGTTGAGGATAACTGGCCGCTCACAGCCGATCTGCAAGGGCTGGTGATTACGCGATATGCGCACGGTTATGCAAATGCCGCGAGCCTGAATCGAATCCGCGTTGTGGAGGCCGGCCACCCTGTTCCGGACGATTCCGGCGAACGCGCCGCCCAGCAGATTCTCGACCTCGCCCGTTCCGCGCAACCCGAAGACCTGTTTCTGGTTCTTATCTCAGGCGGAGGTTCGAGCCTGCTGTCGTTGCCAGCGGGCGAAGTCACGATGGCAGACCTCAAGGCGGTGACAAGAGCGCTGCTCAGCAGCGGCGCGCCAATCCAGGAAATGAACATGGTGCGCAAACATCTCTCGGCCATCCAGGGCGGGAGGCTGGCTGCGGCAACATCCGCCCGAGTTGTTACGCTGATTGTTTCCGACGTGACGGGCGACGATCCATCGGCGATTGCCTCCGGCCCAACGGCACCAGACCTCTCCACCTATCAAGATGCACTCGACATCCTCAACCGCTATCACATCATGCCACCGATTTCGATTGCAAGGCATCTGTCGAAAGGTGCGCGCGGCGAGATGGCTGAAACACTGAAGCCCGCCGACCCGGTCTTTTGCCGTGTTGACAATCGTGTGATCGCGACCGCCTATCAAAGTCTTTCCATGGCGGCGGCTTTTTTCCAGCAGCATGGCATTACGCCCATGATCTTGGGCGATAGCGTTACCGGTGAGGCTCGCGAAGTCGCAAAAGTCTATGCCGCGCTGGCGCGGCAGATTCAACAGCACTATCATCCACTCAAACCGCCGGTCGCACTGATCTCTGGTGGCGAATGTACGGTTACACTGGCACCGGGAAATCAGGGGCGAGGTGGGCGGTGTTCCGAGTTTTTGTTGTCGCTGGCGATCAGTCTGGACGGGCTACAGCATGTAGCGGCGATCGCCTGTGATACCGATGGCATCGACGGCTCCGAGCAAAACGCCGGCGCCATTCTCACCGATCAGTCACTGCCGCGCGCGCGCGCCATGGGGCGGAACGCTCAACAACTACTTGATGCCAACGATGCATTTGGATTCTTTGCGCCGCTGGGCGACCTGGTGGTCACTGGGCCTACGCGTACCAACGTCAACGACTATCGCGCCATTCTGGTTTTCTGATCTCCCTCGGAGCCCGCGTTTAACGCGTTGGCACCACGTGCCATCGGCCTTGTAGATCCACACGCGGTGCCAGTACGCCCCGGCCAGACGACCACTTGGCGATACTCTTTCGGTGATGCCGGTACTCGACATAGAGACATGCCTACGATGGAGAATGATGGCTGGCGCTAGCCCCGCTAGCGCTGCCGGGCAGCTCTAGACGACTGTAGCGTAGATCGACGTTTTCGAGGGATAAACATGAAATTCCGAATCATGGTGGTCGATGATCATGCGATTGTGTTGCATGGGGTAACACAACTCATCAACAGCTCACCAGACCTAGAAGTGACAATGCAAGCCCAGTCCGCAGAGTCCGCCCTGGCGATTCTGGCGTCCCATCCGTTGCCTGACTTGGTTGTTACGGATGTTTCCCTGCCGGGGCTGTCTGGATTTGACCTGACCAAAACACTTACAGCGCAACATCCGAACTAGCCGATTTTAATCTTATCGTTGCATGAGGAAATGGTGCACGGCGAGCGGGCGTTTCGAGCGGGCGCAAAAGGCTACCTCACTACGCAAGAACCAACCGAGAAAGTCATGTTTGCAATCCGCCGCATCCTTGGCGGGGAGAGATACCTCAGTGAACGCATGCAGTCACTACGTAACCGTCCGCCCAAGGCCGTTGTATCGTAGCTCTGGCTGAACGGACAGACTACGTGTCCACGTAGATAGCAACGTGGACACGTAGGTGGAGAGATGAGCGAAGACGGGAAGACGGATGAGAGCCTTGCGGGTGAGGCGTGCAGGCTGCTGAGCCGCGAAGAACTGATTGTTGGGCACAAGGAAGACGGTCGTGCGGTGTGTTGTCGCTGACGGCAAATTGACCCATCTGCCGGAATTCGGTTGACCCAGCCAAAGCGCTCGTGAGCCGCTAGCTACAATTCGGATGAGCCTGTTTAGGGTGGGTCAGTCAAAATCGGTAGCCTGGGTCAAAAACTTATCGGCATCAACAGCCTGGAGACCAGCGTGCTTCGGCGCTACGTCGCTACGTCATGCAAAACAATCGCGATATGGCTAAACACGCCGGCTTGGTGCTCGTCGCTCAAAGAAATGGCGGCGCTGGAAAATCACGCGGCATCGGGTTGTTATCAGTGCTTTGGAGAGCTCACAAGTTTGTAACAATCGGCCAAAAGCCGCGGTACGCAACACTCTTCCATTCTTGGTCAGAGCCTCATTGCGATAGCCTCACGAAGCCGCTCCTAACGGCTGCGGCGAAAAGACACGGCGAACGCCGATAAAAGAGTGTCTCCCCGGCGGAGGCCGGGGCTCAAGTTTGCCCTTCCGTGTCGACGATGCGAGTTGGATCCCGGCGCAGTTACGTCACTAAGCCGGGATGACAGGCGGAGGGTAGTGCCTCGTCGGGCAGAGTCAAACTGCTCTGGGTCAATAGCCATTGCACCGGCGCACTCGCCCTCGCGCACTCTCGACCGGAGCCAGCGAACGTTCGCTATCGGGAAACCGCAATAGCCACTTTGGGTCAGGAGTGAAGGTTCCCGCTAGAAAAAATGGTCATTGCCGCAACCAATTACAGGTTGGCGCGCAGAATTCACAGCTCGTTGGCGACAATCAAAAACTACCGCGCCTCGGCGCGGTAGTTTTATCACGTGTGGAAAACTATTTTCGGAGTTTAAAAATGGTGTCTGACCCTCATGGCACTACCTTAAGCGATTTTTGCCATGAAAGCGCACGAAAAGAAAGCTGGCTGAGAGCCTTCACTTGTTAAGATGTTGGTATCTAACATCAACGTCAAAACAGAAAGGATCAGCCATGTGTGACGATAC
>JADCIX010000084.1 GCA_020247545.1 Rhodocyclaceae bacterium
AAGGTCAGTCCAGCGAGGATCAAGCGCATTGAGGACAAACACAATCACACACCGCGCGCCGCGCTGGGCTATCTGACACCGTTTGAGGTAGCATTTGATTGCCCTCCGCCGGTCGGCATTTGCTGTTGATACCGCGTTTTCGCCTGAAAAAGCCCAGGGATAGGCGAGTTTTACTTTCTGTCAAATTCCCGCTGAGCGGGGCACTTAGGCAGCGCGGAGGGAATCGACGATCTTCATGCGTGCTGCGCGTAATGCTGGCAGGAATCCGCCGACGAATCCCATAAACATCGAAAACAGTAGCGTCTGCACAACGATCTTTGGTGTGAGTGTGAACGAAAACGCCAACTGCGAAAACGACTGAAAGTTCAAGGTCGAAATCGTGATGGCCTGTAAGAAGGTAGCGAAGAAAACGCCCGCTAGCCCGCCGACAAGCCCGAGCAGCAGGGACTCGCCCAAAAATGCCGCCAAAATAGATGGCCGCCGGAACCCCAATGCGCGCAGAGTGCCGATTTCAGCGGTACGCATTGCCACGGATGAGTACATCGTGATGGCTGCGCCAATGATTGCACCGATCGAAAAGATAACGGTAAGGACGTTGCCGAGAATCGAGATGAACAACGATAAGGCCCGCGACTGGTCTTCATAAAAGATCTGTTCGCGTTTTGCGTCGATGGTGAGCCGAACATCTGCGGCAATGTCTTTGAGTAAGAGGTCAAAACTCTCAATGTCAGCGAGTTTGAGGATGACCGAGGAATAATTCAGGCGTCTAAAGGCCTGCATTAGTTGTTCAACATCGCCCCACATCTCAGAGTCAAACGCGCTGCCGCCACCGTCAAAGACGCCGACAATTGTCCACTCGCGTTGCGCAAAACGCAGCGTCTGCCCGATTTCCGCCCCGTCAAACTTACCATTGATGTTCCGGCCCACCACAAGTTCCGACGCTCCCGGGCGGAACATACGGCCTTGCACCAGTTTGACTTGAGGACGCAATGTGATCCCCATCGGCGATACACCACGCACGATCACGTTAGAACCCTTTTCCTGACCACTCTTGATGAGTGAAATCAGGACGAGTGTTTCTTTTGAGATCAGCGGCTCACCTGTTTTGCTGCGTGCCACTTGCGGCATCGCCTCAAGCAAACCTGCTTGGTCGCGTGTAATGCCGCTCTGAATCTCGGTTTCAGCACCGGTACGAATTGCGAGGACGTTATCGAGGGTACCGGTACCCACCATCGTTTGCTTGAGTCCTGCATCCAGCATGAGAACTGCGGCAAATACAAACACCACTAGCCCCATCCCCGATGCAGTCAGAATGGTGGTGAGCTTGCGTGTCCACAAGTTGCGGAAGATGTACGAGAAGGGAACCTTCATCTTAGTTCAGGCTTTAACCAACGTGTCGCAGACCATCAACAATCTTTACCCGCGCGCTGCGCCATCCCGGCACGAGCGCTGCGATGACACCTACTGCGACGGCACATGCCACTTGCAGCCAAACCGTGCTTGCTGAGACTGCGAACGAAGCGAATGCCGCGCCTGCGGGGGAGTTGGCAAAGCCACTTGCCATTGGAAACGTCAACAAAATACCAATACCGGCACCGAAGAAGGCGAGAACCATCGCCTCGCCGAAGATGAGGGCTGCGACATAACCCGGCGAAAAACCTAATACCTTTAGCGTTGCATATTCGGCGATTCGCTCGCGTGCGGTCATCGCCATGGTGTTGGCGACCACCGCCATAATGATGAAAATGACCACAAACGACACAACACGAATTGCGACGACGATTGCCTCGGACTGTGCAACGAATCCGAGCTGAAACGCCTTCTCAGTTTCCGTTAGCGTTTCGGCGAGTGAATTACGAAATTCGGCATCAATTGCCTTCGATATGTCAGCCGCGCGCGATGGGTCGTTGATCAGGATGTTGAATACTCCGATCTGATCGCCGCGTCGGGGAAATCGCTTCTTCACCGACTCGTTGATGTAGTCCCAATGCATAAAGAACTGCCGCGTTAGCGTTGTTTCATCGCGGCCATCAAAAATGGCACGGATGGTGAATTGCCAGTTCCCGGAAAAGATTGTGCCGCGAATCGGGATGACATCCCCCACTTTCCAGCCGAATTGATCTGCCAACTTGCGGCCGACAATCGCGCCCTGTCGGTCGCGTTTGAACGCGAGGAGCTCGTCCGGCTTAATCAGAAATTCCGGATAGAGATCAAAGTAGTTATTGTGGTCTACGGCAAACTGCGGGAAGAAATTCGACGGCTCTTTATAGATGCCGCCGAACCATTGTGAATAACTCACCGTCTTTACGCCATCGATGGAGCGCATGCGTTCACGGTAATAGGTGGGCATCGAAAACACAAGAGATATGGCGTTGCGTGTCACTAACCTGGCGCTAGAGGCAGAATTCGCGCCGGCGAACCAAGCGTCTACAACTGTTTGTAGCAGGCCGAAGGCGACGATGGCCACTACTAGCCCGGTCACGGTCAGCGCCGTACGCAGCTTGGCGCGGAACACATTCTTAAAGATGAGCTTCAGGTAGTACATCAGTCTGACCGGTTCATCATCAGGTCTTGGCAAAGTTTGATGTGCATCACATACCTTCGTCCAACAACTCACCTTTTTCAAGGTGGACGATACGCTTCGCCGCTTCTGCTGCGTGTGCATCGTGTGTGACCATGATGATCGTTTTACCAAGCGTGTTGTTCAGCTCTTTGAGCATGTTCAGCACATCACTTGCCGACTGTTTGTCCAGGTCGCCGGTCGGTTCGTCACAGACCAAAATGGTGGGGTCGGTGACGATCGCGCGCGCAATCGCCACACGCTGTTGTTGGCCACCGGATAACTCGTTTGGATAATGGTTCATCCGGTCAGACAGACCAACCATATTCAACGTCATCTCGATGCGTTCGCGTCGTTCGGATCTCGAGAGATTCGTCAGTAGCAGCGGCAGCTCAACATTTTCGTAGGCGGTCAACACCGGCATCAAGTTATAGAACTGAAAGATAAAACCGATGTTCGATGCGCGCCAGTCCGCAAGTTCGCCTTCGGACAACTTTGAAATATCTTCACCATCGATACGCAGCATTCCCCCGGTCGGCTTATCAATGCCGGCGATGAGATTGAGCAACGTGGATTTTCCCGACCCTGATGGGCCCATGAGCGAGATAAAATCGCCGCGGTCGATGTTCAGCGTAATGTCGCGCAGCACCGGGACGTCTTGGTCTCCACGGGTATAGGATTTGGCGAGATTCTTGATCTCGACCAGTGTGTCGCTCATGGCGGTCGCCTACTTCTTGTTGATGACGACTTCGCCGCCATCTTTCAATTTTTCATCGGGTTTCAGCGCGACTTTGTCCCCTGGCTTGATGCCGCTCACTTGGACAAGATCACCCAACTTCCCCGAAGTCGTGACCGCCGCCATACGGGCGATGTTTTTTTCGTCGATGACAAATACGACGTCTTTACCGTCTCTCTTCACTACCGCTGCCGGTTGAACTGCTGTTACCGCCTTCCGTTCATCAGCCGAAGGCGCGCGCTGGAGGAATGCGACTTTGGCGCTCATGTCTGGCAGAACCCGGTTGTCTTTTTCGACGAACGCAACTTTCACCAGAACAGTAGCCTTCGAACGGTCCACTGTCGGCACGATCCGGCTAACGCGCCCTAGCAAGCGAAGGTCTGGGAAAGCGTCCAGTTGAATTTCGACTGGCATATCGGCACTGATTTTGGACAAGCTGCTTTCAGAGACATCGGCTTCAACTTCTAGCGTGGTCATGTCCGCGATATTGACCACCGCACCCTTGGAGTCGGCGGCCGACGAAAACGGCGTGATGATGTCGCCGACATTAGCGTTTTTGGTGAGAATCACACCATCGAATGGCGCGCGGATAACGGTTTGTTCGACGCCGACATTGGTGGCGCGCAGATTGGCTTCAGCCACACCGATCTGCCCATTTAGTGCCGCAACCGACGCCTTCGCGCGATCATGTCGGGCGATGGCAGTATCGAGTTGTGCGCCTGAGATAAAGTTCTTCTTGGCGAGGTCCTCAGTACGGCGTAGATTCGCCTCGGCGTCGCGAAGTTCGGCAAGCCCTTGCTCAGCGTTTGCCTTGGCTGCGCGAAGGTTAGCAAGCGCTTGGTCTCGCGTGGCAATGACGTCTTTATTCTCGATTCGCGCCAACACCTGTCCGGCCTTGACGATGGAACCTTCTTGCACGCCGAGATACTCGAGTTTTCCGGTCGCTTTGGTCGAAACAGCTGCTTTACGGAAAGCGGAAACTCGCCCGGTCGCATTCAAGGTAGTGATCGCTTGGGTAGGAAACGCAGAAGCGACAGTGCCGAGCTCGACGGACACCTGCCGGTTGCCGCTGCGAATGACTGCTGCCCCCGCCACAATCGCGATCAGTACGGCAACACCCAGCCACCACTTCTTGCGGCTACGGCCGCCACCGACAAAGGCCTTTTTGGATCGATCGATAGTGAGTTTGGATAAGTCGTTGGTTGACACAAGTTGCCCTAAGAGAAGTTATATCTGTCGATTATAGGAGATGCCCCTGCCCAAGCCCGCGGCAATGCGGCCAACCGTCTTAAAATCTAGCGTCAACTGCGCGTGGGCGGCGCGAACGGGTGGGGCGCGGGTGTTTCTCGATGCGTCGCTTCTCGCGAAATCAAGCGGTCGCGTTATAATAACGGTCTACCCGAAGCCGGGATGGCGGAACTGGTAGACGCACTGGACTCAAAATCCAGCGGTGGCAACATCGTGCCGGTTCGATTCCGGCTCCCGGCACCAAACTTCAAATGCCCCCCATCGGGGGCATTTTTGTTTCCCAGTGCGCCGACTCAGCGTGCTTAAACGCCACATCCAAGACCGAATCAATGAAGACGACAGACTTTGACTATGTGTTGCCGCCTGAACTGATCGCGCAGCATCCGCCTGAGCATCGTACTGCAAGTCGGCTGCTGCACCTGAATGGCAAGGGTGGCGGTCTTGCAGACCGGTATTTCACCGATCTTCCGGACTTGCTGCGCACGGGTGATCTGCTTGTCTTTAACGATACCAAGGTGATCAAAGCGCGACTGCATGGCCTGAAGTCAACCGGCGGCAGTGTTGAAGTTCTGATCGAGCGCGTCCTTCCCGAGCGTGGGGATCGGGCGCACCGTGCATTGGCGCACGTTAGAGCCTCCAAGTCGCCGAAGGCGGGCGCGCGCTTGTTGTTCGCGCATGGCGTTGCCGCGGTGGTTGAAGGTAGGCAGGACGACCTGTTCTTGCTCAACTTTGAAGGCGACAAAAATGTGTTTGAGTTGCTGGCACAGGTTGGCGAAGTACCCTTACCCCCCTACATCACCCACGCACCTGCTGACGACGATGAGTCAAGATATCAGACGGTATACGCAAAACATGCGGGGTCAGTCGCGGCACCCACTGCGGGCTTGCACTTTGACCATGAAATTCTTGCGCTACTAGAAAGTCGTGGCATCAGGCTTGCGTTTGTGACGCTGCATGTCGGCGCAGGAACCTTCCGGCCAGTGCGCGACGCTGACGTGTCAAAACATGTGATGCATCAGGAGTGGTATGTTGTCCCCGAAGAGACTGTCGCGGCAGTGACTCGAGCAAAAGCCGAACACTCGCGCGTGATTACCGTCGGTACCACGAGCATGCGCACACTCGAGTCCGCAGCGCAGGGTGGTTCTCTTATGGCGGGTTCGGCTGAAACAGCGCTATTCATCACGCCTGGGTATGAGTTTCGAGTCGCCGATTGCTTGATAACCAACTTCCACCTGCCAAAATCGACCTTGATGATGTTGGTTTCCGCCTTTGCCGGACACGAAAACACGATGCGCGCCTATGCCCATGCGGTCGCGGAGCGTTACCGTTTTTTCAGTTACGGCGACGCTATGTTTATCGAGCGTGGTCAAGCCGGAGCCGCTTAAGCGGCGAGGTGGATCCGGCTCTGTGCGGCGACGTGTTGCTTCAAGAATTCCATCTGGTCCGTGAGAATTCGGCGGTTGGCCAGAATCAGGAATTCAGCGCGGTTTGGGATATAGGGTGCATACAGCAATTGCATGTTCGCTTCTTCCAGCAACCGATTACCCTTGCGTTCATTACAGCTACGGCAAGATGTGACGACATTCATCCAAGTGTCTTGTCCCCGACGTGAGTACGGAATGATGTGATCCCGAGTCAATTTTGAGTGCGTAAACAGGCCACCACAATAGGCGCAGATTTGGCGATCGCGGTGAAAAAGTTCGCGGTTGTTCAAAGGAGGGACTTGGTTAAATCCCTTGATCGCCATCGCTTTGCCGCAGATCGCAATAATTGACGCCGCCGTGACGGTTGAGGTCTCGCCGGTCTCACGGCACTTGCCGCCATTGACGGTAAACGCCTTTGATCCTGTTTCCCAAGCAACGCGCTGTTTCGCGTAGTACCAAACAGTGTGTTGCCAGGTAATCCAGCGGTGTGGAATACCGTTTTGATCCAGCGTAAGGATCAGCGGAAAACGTTTTGCTTCTTCGGAAAAAACGGAAAACGCCGGCTCGTCTAGCTCGTGCGCCGAAGCCGAAGCAACCACGGCTTGGTTGGAGCGGGCAGGGCTATTGGCGTTTCTACGCTGTTGGCGTGGGAAATGCACTTTCTCTCCTTTATCGAATAACCGACAAATCCATGATATTGGCGTATTTCAGGCGAACGGCCATAATCCCGAAAGCGTACGGTTCAACTGTAGCAGTATTCGCCAATTGCGATAGTCGATTCAGGAGGCACGCTTCCAGCTAGAGAGTAAAGCAAATAGACACTTTTGAATAGCCCCTCGCGTAACCAATTAGTTGATTGGATGAATCCATGAATTTAGATAGAGTCGACTCCGGTCGTGATGTTCCCAACGACGTCAACGTTGTCATCGAAATTCCGATGAATGGTGACCCGATTAAATACGAATTAGACAAGGCAACCGGCGCTCTGTTCATTGACCGATTTATGTCGACGTCGATGCACTACCCTTGCAATTACGGCTACATCCCACACACGCTGTCTGATGATGGTGATCCGGTGGACGTACTGGTGATCACACCCCACCCGCTAATTCCTGGGGTGGTGGTTCGTTGCCGCCCGCTGGGGATGCTGAAAATGACGGATGAAGCCGGTGCCGATGAGAAACTGCTTGCTGTACCGATCGACAAACTCACGCCGATCTATCGCAATGTCAAGAGCGCGAAAGATTTGCCTGAAGTGCAGCTCAAGCAGATTGCGCATTTTTTTGAACATTACAAAGATTTGGAACCAAAAAAATGGGTAAAGGTGGACCGTTGGGTGGGCGTTGCAGAGGCGAAGAAGGCGATCACCGACGGCATCAAGCGTTATGACAATTCAAAGAAGAAGCCGATGTTTTGAAGGTAGCCGCCCTGAATGAATGCGTCGGCATTTGAGGTTAAGCTCGCAAGCTGGGCGTTATGCGGTGACGAACTGTCGAAGATTCGTCACGCCGTGTTTGTGCAGGAGCAAGGAGTACCACTGGGCATCGAGTTAGACGAAAAGGACACCGATCCGCTTGCGGTGACCCACGCCGCGGCGACCAGTGCGATCGGTGGGATGATCGGCACGGCGCGGATGTTGCTCGAGCCCGCAGCGGTGCGTATTGGTCGAATGGCCGTGCTGCCCGGCTGGCGGGGCAGGGGCGTTGGTCAAAAAATGCTGGAAGTGCTCTGTGATGAGGCCAAGCGACGGGGATACTATATGGTGCGTCTTTATGCGCAGACACATGCCGCCCCCTTTTACGCCAAACAGGGGTTTATCGTCTTCGGTGAGGAGTTTTTCGAAGCCGGTATCCGGCACATCGAGATGCGGCGCAGTCCCTAGCCTGAGCACGTCATGCGGGCGCGTCTGAAATCGGGCGAGCGGGCGGGCTTTTTTGCCTGACCGACCAACGCAGGGCAGGCTATGCGACGCAAGGCGGGTAGGTGTTTGGTAAACACGTCACTTTGCGGCCGCTGATAGCGAACGTGCAGCCCGCAGCCGGGGCAAAAGAGGAACGAGCCAAATTGGTTTGCCAATAGCCCAGAGGCAACGTCCTGCTAAGCAAGCGGCGACCCATGAAATATTCAGGCAAGCGGTAAAACATGCTGAGGCTCCTTTTGCCAACCACGCTTCGCTTATCATGTAGCGATGAGGAGATTTTTTAAGTTTGCCGCTGTGGTCTCGGTGATCGGTAGTGCTTGGTTGGCCGGATTCATTGCTTGGAACTGGGCCCCGGACCGAAGCGTAGCGGATCTAAGCGCAAGATGGGCGCAGCCGCCGTCGAAGTTTATCGCACTGCACAACATGCAGGTGCATCTTCGAGATGAAGGGCCGCGTGATGATCCGCTACCCATCGTGTTATTACATGGCACCTCGGCAAGTTTGCACACATGGGACGGCTGGGTCGCATCTCTCAAAGCTTCGCGCCGCGTCATCCGCATGGATCTACCCGGTTTCGGCCTGACGGGCCCATTCCCAGATAACGACTATCGTCTTCAGCGTTACAGCCGGTTTGTTCAAGAATTGATGGATCAGCTCGGCGTGGCGAGACTCATTCTCGTCGGTAATTCTTTTGGCGGACAGATTGCCCTGCAAGTCACACTTGATCAACCGGCGCGCATTAGTCAACTGATCTTGGTCGATTCGGCAGGTTATCCGCTCGCGCCAGCCTCGGTTCCAATTGCGTTTCAACTTGCGCGACTACCCTTCATCAATCTAATCGCAAATATCGCTTTGCCGCGCCGTATAGTTGAAAAAAGCGTCCGCAACGTTTACGGCGACCCCGATCGCGTAACACCAGAGCTGATCGACCGATACTACGAGCTCACGTTGCGCGAGGGGAACCGCGCCGCGCTGACAGCGCGGCTCGAACAGGTCAATGCGGAGGAAATGGCGGCACGCATTCCACAAATCAAAGTGCCGACGCTGATTCTTTGGGGCGGACGCGATCGACTGATCCCGCCTGGTGCGGCACAATGCTTTGCGCGTGACATTGCCGGAAGTGAACTGGTGATGTTTGACGATCTTGGCCACGTACCGCACGAGGAGGCCCCAGATCGTACGTTGACCGCTATGCTGAAGTTTTTAAAAACGTCACTTGCAGGCGGCGCGGGATAAGTTTGGGCATAATAAACCGCGTTGCTTGGTCGACGCTTGATCTCCTTTTGTTCTGCCAATAGATGACCAACGTGATTTCAATCCGCTTCGCCGCTTTCTTCATGACGTCTGTGCTCATCGCGATTTCGCTCGGTACGGCGAATCTCACGTTTGCCGCCGAGATCACATTCCAGTTCGTCAACGACACCGACCGCGCGTTGAATTTGAAGTTGTTCTCGCGCGGTGAATCCTTGCAAATATGGCCGGGCAGATCCAAAGCGTATTCATTGCGGCCGGATTCTGCGGTTCAGCAGCTCAAAATCCGCTGTACCGAAGGTGAGAGTATTTGCTGGGGTGCATGGATGACCTTGCAAAGTGTATCGGGGCAAATTTCCGGCAGTGAGCGCTCAACTTCCATCTTCAAGACGCAAGCCGGCGTCGGCGAACGGGGTACTCGCGATTGTCCGAGTTGTTGTCAGGTCTGCAAGGATGGCGCAACCGGGCCGATCGTCAAACTCAGTAATAGCATTGCGGTCGGTCCCGACGTCCGCTAACCGATATTGCGCGCAGACAGGTGCCGTTCTTGAATAACCTGGCAAGGTAGGCAACGCTTTGCGGTGGGATATGCCTCCAGACGCTGAACCCCAATCGGTGCCTGACAATCGACACACACGCCGAATGTACCTTTGCGGATTCGCTCGCGGGCGGCGGCAATGTCATTGAGTTGCGTAAGCTCACGCTGATAGACCATCAAGTCCATCTCTTCGCTGAGATCTGCTACCAGGCTTTCGACGTTCGTGTCATGCTCCGTGAGGCGAGAGATTAGAGGATGGGAGGCATCGTCACCAAGATGCGTCCTGAGGAGGGTCTTGAGCTCTGCCTGCATGTTTGCCAAACGTTGATCGAAATGTGTTGATGAGATGTCGAGCATCCTTACTCCCTTAATGTATGAGACACAGCAATAGTGTGCTCGTTCGAGCGCCTGCCAGTTTGATGCTGATCAATCCATTCGCATTCCGGTGGCAGCGTTACCTTGGCTCTTGAGCTGATGCCGTAGCCGGGGTTGCAGAGATGCCCGCCTTGCGGTAAAGCAAGGCGACTTGCATTTTGTAAGGAGCTCCGAATGTCTACCGCCACACTGACCAGCAAACGCCAAATCACCATCCCCTCGGACGTCGCAAAACGTCTGGGCGTAGGGGTGGGTGATCGCATCCACTTTGTCGAGACGGCAAGCGGTGACTTTCTGCTGCGCCCGGTGACGACCGACATTACCAGCTTGAAGGGCATCATCGGCTCGCCGAAGCGGCCAGCGTCGCTCGAAGAGATGGATAAAGCCAGCGCCAAGTCCGCCGCAGTTGGCGCTTCACGCCGCAAATGACCGGCATCCATACCAATGTGTTGGTGCGCTATCTGACGCAGGACGACCCAGTCCAATCGCCGATTGCAACCCGCTTCATTGAAAAAAACTGTACAGCCGAGTCCCCAGGCTTCATTCCCGTACTGGTGCTGGTTGAGTTGGTTTGGGTACTACAGTCGCATTACGGTGCTTCACGAGATGAGATCATCAAAGTTGTCACAACACTGCTGCAAACGCGGCAACTCGCCGTCGATGCAGCTGACCTTGTATGGCAGGCGGTTCGCTTGTATCAATCATGCGACGCTGGCTTTGCCGATTGCCTGATTGAACGCCAGTGCCATGCCGTGGGCATCGGGGTGGTGACCTTTGATAAGTCCGCCGCTAAAGCAGGCATGGCGCTGCTGATGAAGTAGGACTAACGGTCCTCGTACCAATACTGGTTTGTAAAGCGTTTTACGCGTGTTTTGTTGATCAACATCCAGAACGCCACGCGTGGCATTTTGGTGAAGTAGTGCCAATCGCCGTGTTTGTCGAATTTTCGTGTTGAGGTTGTGGCCTTCGCCCCGACTGCCCGGCCAAAGCGCTGATTGCGGCTCTTTCCCAGTCGTTTGAGTTCGACCAGAATCTTGATGTCTTCAGCGTATTCGAGTGATTCGTCGTAACCACCCACGGTAACAAAGTCGGCGCGGCGGCAAAACACCACCCCCGCGTCGACACGTGCAAAAAACGTCATGATGGTGCCGACCAGCCACGTCAATGCAATGCCGAGCGACCACCGATCCGGGTTCAGCCCGGTGGTGCCAACGATAAGACGACCATCGGCGAGTGCGGCATCGATGGCGTTAAACGTCTGCGGATGGATGCGTGAATCCGCATCAATAAAACAGACGATTTCACCCTGGGCCAGCGCCGCACCACCATTCCTGGCGGCAGCGATGAGGCGCTTTTCAACATGAGCAACAGTACAGCCGCGCGCCGCAGCGATCTCCGCCGTTTGGTCGGTCGACATATTGTTGCCAACAATGACTTCGATCGTTCCGGCGCCGCCACGGTACTGCGCGCGCGCAACATCGACAGAGTCAAGCAGAGCAGGCAGAAATGCCGCCTCGTTGTAGGCGGGAATAACCAGTGAGAAGCGTGGCGGCGTCATTTCAGGAGTACGGTCGCGAGCATCACCTTCGAGGGCATTACTTCGCCTTCAACCCTTTTTCGATTAATGCGGCAACCGTTGTATTCAAGTCACCGCCATCCTTTTCTGCGCGCTCACGCAGCTGTGTGACCAGCGCGCCCGGCAATTTACAAGCGAACGGAATCAAGCCTGCCGCCTGGTCGATTTTGCGTTGCTCTTTGCGGTCAGCGACAACACCACTGCCCGAGCCAAAACGGTCGGGCATGCTGGCAATTTTGATGGCGTTATCGGTTTTGAGCATTTTGTTTTTTGCGAGGTCGGTCTTTTTCATCGTCATGTGTCTTTTCCTTCATGTAGAACTGCGGTCGTGGGACGCCTCAAAAAATTCGTTGCTGGCGAGTGGCTGAAATTGGTGTCACCGCGCCGTAATGTTGATCGGGCTGCGTTACTGAGCAACCCGCAGACTAATTGGTGTTTCTTGCATCAACGCCACCTGTTCACGCAGGGCCAGAATTTGGTTCTGCCAATAACGCTGGGAATCCGCGCCAAAAAACCAGGGAAACGCGACCTGAAAGGCGGGGTCGTCTGCCCGCGAGGCTAACCAGTAAGAGTAGTGAATCATGCGTAAGGTTCGAAGCGCTTCAATCAAATGCAGTTCACGCGGATCAAAGTCGGCAAAGTCTTGATACCCCTCCATCACATCGCGAAGTTGGATCGTCATTTCTTCGCGCGTGCCGGATAACAACATCCACAAATCCTGGATCGCCGGGCCCATACGGCAATCGTCAAAATCAACAAAGTGTGGACCGCCGTCCGTGTAAAGGATGTTGCCGAGGTGGCAGTCGCCATGTAAACGGATCAGCGGAACGTCGCCAGCACGCGTATAACACTTGGCGATTTCCTCGAGCGCCTGATCGGCGACACTTTTCCACGCAGGGAGTAGATCGGCAGGGATGAAACTTTGCGAAATCAGCCAGTTGCGGGGAAGATTGCCGAAAGATTGGATATCGAGGGTCGGACGTTCATCAAACGGCTTGGCTTTACCGACCATATGAATGCGGCCGAGAAAGCGACCGATGATTTCCCGTACTTCAGGGAAATCCAACTCCGGGGCACGCCCACCGCGACGCTCAAATAGCGCGAATTGAAAGTTGGCGTGAGTATGCAGGGTGGCACCCTCCCAATTGAGCGGTGGCACAACAGGAATTTCCGCACTTGCCAGCTCCTGCGCAAAGGAATGTTCTTCCAGAATTTGCGCGGTTGACCAGCGCTCGGGGCGATAGAACTTGGCAACCAGCGGTTTGCCATCCTCAATACCGACCTGATACACCCGATTCTCGTAGCTATTCAGCGCCAGTAGCCGCCCGTCCGAACGTACGCCGGTAGACTCAACGGCGTCGAGAATAAGATCAGGGGTAAGGTCTAGGTAGGGGTGTGACACCTTGGTATTCTACGGCGCGGTGGCGATACCAACTTAGCAACCCTAAATTCCCTCATCATCTTCCCCCGATGGACAACAATCTCGACGATGTAATTTCCCGACTCGGCATCGACAGAGCCCACTTAGCCGCGCGCCACTTAGTGCGCCACGAGGAGGCCGCCGAGCTCGTCATCGCCGAGGTTGGCGCGGATGGGTGTGAGTACCTTATGAGGCCTGACGCAGCACATGCTTGGCAGGCGATGAAGACGGCCGCAGCGCTGGACGGTGTTACCCTTATTGCGGGCTCGGCGTTTCGCAGCATCGCGAGGCAAATCGAAATCATCGAGAAAAAACTTGCCGAGGGGCGAACCATCGACGACATCCTGACCTCGATCGCGGCACCGGGCTATAGTGAACACCATACGGGTCGTGCGATCGATATCGTGAGTGTAGATGTACCGGACATTGAAGAAGCGTTTGAGGGAACGGCTGCGTTTGTTTGGCTCAAGGTAAACGCCGCCCGATTTGGCTTTGTGATGTCGTATCCACGGGGCAACGCCGACGGATATGTCTATGAGCCTTGGCATTGGTGTTATCACCCCGCCGTCTAGTTTTATCCACAGGTTCTCACGGCATCCTTAGTGGCGGCGTCGTAAAATGCTGGATTACGGTCCCTACTCTTTAAAGCAATGTCACAACACTCCTGTAGCAGCATACTCTCCGGGCGCGCGCCTGCCGAAACGCCCATCACGATCAAGGGCTGGGTAAAAACCCGCCGCGATTCCAAGGCGGGTATTTCATTTGTGAACGTCTCCGATGGTTCGTGTTTTCACCCAGTGCAAGTCGTCGCGCCAGACACATTGGCCAATTACGCGGATGAAGTGCAACGCTTGACAGCCGGATGTGCGGTCGAATGCACCGGCGTGGTGGTGCCATCCTCAGCCAAGGGGCAGCCGTTTGAAATGCAGGCCGCTGAAGTGAAGGTCGTCGGCTGGGTTGAAGATCCGGACACCTATCCGATTCAGCCCAAACCCCACACCATGGAATTCCTGCGTGAGAACGCCCATTTGCGTGCACGTACCAACACCATCAGCGCTGCAACGCGTGTTCGTCACACCATTGCGCAAGCCATTCATCGTTTCTTTCACGAGCGCGGTTTTTTGTGGATTCACACCCCCATCATCACGGCGAGTGACGCGGAGGGTGCGGGCGAGTTGTTCCGCGTCTCGACACTAGATATGGTGAATCCGCCAAAAACACCCGACGGCAAAATTGACTTCAGTAAAGATTTTTTCGGGCGCGAAGCTTTTCTCACCGTGTCCGGCCAACTGAACGTTGAAACCTACTGCATGGCATTGTCCAACGTGTATACGTTTGGGCCAACATTTCGTGCGGAGAATTCCAACACGTCGCGCCACCTTGCCGAGTTCTGGATGATCGAGCCGGAGATTGCATTTGCCGATTTGTCCGATGACGCAACACTCGCCGAAGCACTGCTCAAGTACGTATTCAAAGCGGTACTCGATGAGCGTCCAGACGACATGGCGTTTTTTGACGAACGTATCGAAAAGGGCATCGTCGCCAAGCTGCAAAACATTGTCACCTCCGAGTTTGTCCGGATGGACTACACCGACGCGATCAAAGTGCTTGAGTCTTCGAAAGAGAAGTTTGAGTTTCCCGTGAAGTGGGGCATCGATTTGCAATCGGAACACGAGCGCTATCTCGCTGAGAAACACGTCAAAGGACCGCTGGTACTGATGAACTATCCGAAGGAAATTAAAGCGTTTTACATGCGCTTAAACGATGATAACAAGACGGTAGCGGCGATGGATGTCTTGGCACCGGGCATCGGTGAAATCATCGGTGGTTCACAACGCGAGGAGCGGCTGGATGTGCTTGATGCACGGATGCTCGAAAGTGGCCTCGACCCTGCGCACTACAGCTGGTATCGCGACTTGCGCCGGTATGGCACGGTGCCGCATGCTGGATTTGGCCTCGGCTTTGAGCGTACGATCTCCTATGCCACCGGCCTTTCCAATGTGCGCGACGTGATTCCCTTTCCGCGCACGCCTGGCAGTGCGCGGTACTAACTGGTGACACCAACAATGACACCAGCGCGGCAAGGATTTACCCTCATTGAAATGGTCATCGTATTGGTGCTCATTGGCATACTCGCTGTGTTTGCCATGCCGGATTTATCGGCGGCCGCGATTCGCGGGCAAATTAAAGAAAGCGGCCCGCTGATCGATGTCGCCAAACAAGGCGTGGTGCGAGGCTACGGCGCGCTCGGCAAGTTTCCGGCGGATAACGTGGAAGCGGGTATCCCCGAGCCGACCAAGTTAGTCGGTAAATATGTGGCGCGCATCGACGTGAAAGACGGCGCGGTGAACGTCACCTGGGGTAACAGTGTCAACAGCAGCATTAAGGACAAAGTGCTCACACTTCGCCCCGCCTATGTTGATGGCCAGCCAACCGTTCCTATCGCGTGGGTATGTGCCGCCGCACCGATCCCCAAGGGCATGATCTTGACCGGTGCAGATGCGACCGATATGCCGACCAAGTACGTCCCTCTTGAGTGTCAGGCGAGGGCAGCAGCACCCTAACGCTTAAACGTAAACTGTTTAACCATTGCAACGACAACTGCACGGAGTAATACCATGACCGCACGCGACCAAATTCCTGACTTGAAGACGCTCAGTATCGACCTTGTGAAGCTGTCTGCGGATGTGGATCAACAGTGGGACAACGACTTGATTCCGCAGTTGACCGAGTACATCAAGATACCGGCGAAGTCACCGGGCTTTGATAAAGACTGGGCAAAAAATGGATTTCTCGATGCGGCCATTGAACAAGCGCGTGTTTGGGTTGCTGCACAGAACGTGCCCGGCCTGACGATGGAAGTGGTGGCCGAGGGTGGCCGTACGCCGGTCCTGTTTTTTGATATTCCCGCAACCGGTGGTATCAGCAATGACAAGACCATCCTGCTCTACGGTCACTTGGACAAACAACCTGAGATGACCGGCTGGCGTGCCGACTTGGGCCCGTGGATTCCTGTTTATGAAGACGGCAAGTTGTATGGTCGCGGTAGTGCCGACGATGGTTATGCGGTGTTTGCAGCCCTTGCTGCAATCCAGGCGCTCGATAAACAAGGGGTGGCGCGCCCGCGCTGTGTAGGTTTGATCGAAACCTGTGAAGAATCCGGTAGTTACGATTTGCCGCACTACCTCGAAAAACTCGCCAGCCGTATGGGTGACGTACAACTGGTTATCGCACTCGATTCTGGAGCCGGTAACTACGATCAGATGTGGGTCACGACTTCTCTGCGCGGGTTGGTAAACGGCACCCTGACCGTAAACATGTTGACCGAAGGTGTGCACTCCGGTGACGCTGGTGGCGTGGTGCCGTCGTCGTTTCGTGTCGCACGGCAGTTACTTGATCGGCTCGATGATTCGAAGACCGGCGTGGTCAAACCGACCGCATTTAGTTGTGCGATTCCGCAAGAGCGCGTCGCACAGGCCAAACAAGCGGCGGATATTTTGGGTGAGGCGATGTGGAAACGTTTCCCATGGGACAGCTGCTGCGGGGACGACGGTAAATTTGTATTTGTGCAGCCGACTACCAAAGATCCGGTCGAACTCATCTTAAACCGCACCTGGCGCGCAGCACTCGCCGTAACAGGTGCCGACGGTTTGCCACCGATTGCCTCAGCCGGCAACGTGCAGCGGCCATACACCTCGCTAAAACTGTCGATGCGTCTGCCACCTCTGGTCGATGCGCCGAAAGCGGCCGCTGAGATGAAGTCCACACTTGAGAAGGATCCACCGTATTCGGCAAACGTGAGTTTTGAGTACGAGCAGTCTGCGACCGGCTGGAACGCGCCGGCGGCGACACCATGGCTGACCGCACTGCTGGAGCACGCTTCACAGACCATCTACGGCAAACCCGCTGCGTATCTCGGCGAAGGTGGCACGATTCCGTTTATGGGGATGTTGGGTGCGAAGTTTCCGGATGCACAAATGCTTGTCACTGGCGTGTTGGGGCCAAAGTCGAATGCCCACGGGCCGAATGAGTTTCTGCATGTCCCGTATGCCAAGAAACTGACGGCGGCGGTCGCGCTTGTGATTGCAGGCACTCGATAGTTTGATTTGGTTCATTGAAGCCGTAACAATCAAGCTGCCGCTGACTCTCGCAGGTAGTTGGAAAAAACATGACGACACTCTTCATCGCCTGCCTCGGTACCGAGACAAACTCGTTTTCACCGATGCCCACGGGCATCGGCCTATACGAGAGCACCATGCTGATCCGCGATGGTCAATACGATGCGAGTGCCTTTGCGCTGCCGCTGGCTGTATGGGGCGAAAACGCGCGTGCGCTTGGCTGGAAGGTGGCGACGGGCACGGCCGCGTTTGCCATGCCTGCTGGTAACACGACGCGGCCGGTGTATGAGTCGTTGCGCGACGAAATTTTGGGTCAGTTGAAGTCTGCGATGCCGGTCGACGCGGTGCTGTTGAATTTACATGGTGCGATGATCGCTGATGGTTATCCAGACGCCGAAGGCGACTTTCTGGCACATGTGCGCGAGATTGTTGGACCTGAAGTCTTTATCGGTGCGGAACTCGATCTTCACTGCCATCTCACGGCATTAAAGGTGTCTTCGGCAAGTGTGCTGATGATTTATAAAGAGTATCCGCACGTCGATATTGCGGCGCGCGCCGAGGAATTGTTCAGCATCGCCGAACGATCCCTCGCCGGAAAGATTCGGCCGGTGATGGCGATACACGACTGCCGTATGCTTGGCGTATTTCCGACCACTGCCGAGCCAATGCGCGGCTTTGTGGATCGGATGTCCGCGCTTGAGCGTTCTGAAGGCATCTTGTCGGTATCCCTCGCACACGGTTTTCCGTGGGGCGACACACCAGAGGTTGGCGTGCGGTCACTGGTCGTGGCCGATGGCGATATCGGAAAAGCTACCGCGCTTGCTGAGTCTCTCGGACGGGAAGTATGGTCACTGCGTAACGAGATCACACCGCGCTTTTTGTCCATTGACGAAGCTGCAGCACGTGTTGTGGCGCACAAAGGAAGCATGCCACTGGTGCTCGCCGATACGGCGGACAATCCTGGTATTGGTGCTGGCGGCGACGCGACGTTTCTGATCCGCGGGTTCCTCGAACTAAACGTTGGCGGTTTTGCCGTCTCCCCGTGTTGGGACCCGACCGCAACTGAGATAGCATTTGGTGCAGGCGTCGGTGCGACGCTAGATATGCGGCTTGGCGGCAAGCTGGGGCCTGCCTCGGGTACACCGCTTGATTTACGGATGGTCGTTAAAGGCCTGGCGGAGGGCAAGCATCAACTATTTGGTGATGCAGTTGCCCCACTCGGGCGCATGGCTTGGCTGCGCGTTGCCTCGACCGTGGGCGAGCAAGCGGTGGATATCGTCATTAACGACTACCGCACGCAGGGTTTTTCGCCAGACTGCTTTTCTGCGGTTGGGCTCGACCCGGCGAGCAAACGCGCGCTGGTGGTGAAATCTACACAACATTTTCATGCGCGCTTTGCACCGATCGCCGCAGAAGTGTTGTACGTCGCAGCACCGGGGACCGGGTCGATGGACATGGCGGCGCTGACGTACAAAAATGTTACCCGCCCGCTTTGGCCGAGAGTCGCCAACCCGCATGCGGGGAAATCGGCGGAGTCCGTTTAGGCGAATCAATTTAGGCATATGGCGGAACCGCTCAAGAACCAATATGGCCCAGACATCCCTCGCCGTATCGCGGGGATGATTAAAGACGTACATCCAAGCTTTCCAGAGAAGGCGTTTCTTAAAGCCGCATTACGCGGATACGAGGGACTTGAGTTGATGGATCGTGGGCGACACATTGCGAAGGCGTTGGGTGAACACTTGCCCCAGTGGTTTCCCACCGCCGCCAAGATCATTGTGATGTCGATGGGGCATAAGGTGGTGCCATTGACTGATCAAACTGAAGGACACAATGAGGGCGGGGGCATGGCACCGTTTCTGTTTATGCCGCACGCGATGTTTGTCGCGAGTCACGGTCTGGATTACTTTGAAGAAGCGATGGCGGCACAATATGAAATCACGCAGCGCTTCACCGCAGAATTCAGCATTCGGCCGTTTATCGAGCGTTATCCCTCAGAGTCGTTGGCACGATTGCGGCAGTGGGCAGACGACGACAATCATCACGTCCGTCGATTGGTGTCGGAAGGCACACGGCCGCGGCTGCCATGGGCCGGTCGCCTGCGCGACTTTCAACGCGACCCAGCGCCAGTGATTGCATTGCTCGAACGACTTAAAGATGATCCGTCGTTGTATGTGCGCCGTTCAGTCGCCAACAATCTCAACGACATCGGCAAAGATCATCCACGTCTGCTGACGGATATTGCGGCGCGATGGATGAAGGGCGCCTCGCCTGAACGCGAGTGGATCGTGCGCCATGCGCTACGCAGTGCCGTCAAACGCGGTGACAAGGCCGCACTGGCGGTGTTGGGCTTTGGTGGCAAGAGCAACATCGTTATCAGCAACACCAAGATCACACCGAAGAAAATTCTGATTGGCGGCAGTGTGGTGATTGCTTTTGATATCGTGAATAACGGCAAGAAGCCTGCGCGTGCCATGGTGGACTTTGCCGTGCACTTCGTCAAAGCCAATGGCGAGGGGAAGCCGAAGGTGTTTAAGTTGAAGGCGCTTGAACTTGGCGTGGGTGAGGCGGTGTCAATCGCGAAAAAAATCTCGCTAGCTCCACGCACCACAAGAAAACATTACGCCGGGCGTCATGCGGTGACGGCGCTGGTCAACGGTGAGACACATCCGCTGGGCGCGTTTACGCTTTCGGAGTAGTTGCAAAACTTGAAAGTCGTCTAGGGGCGGGCATTTTCGAGCAAAAACGCGGTATCAACAGCAAATGCCGACCGGCGGAGGGCAATCAAATGCTACCTCAAACGGTGTCAGATAGCCCAGCGCGGCGCGCGGTGTGTGATTGTGTTTGTCCTCAATGCGCTTGATCCTCGCTGGACTGAC
>JADCIX010000085.1 GCA_020247545.1 Rhodocyclaceae bacterium
ACATGATCCAGCAGTTCTTGTGGAACAGCGGGTGTGGCAGACGTTTTGGACTTCGGTGACTTGCTCGTAGACATAGTGGCTCCTTGACATAGTAGGGAGCCTAGCAAAAATTTAATCTACACAAAATTCCTTACACCCTCACTGCTACCGCGCCACATCCCGACTCTACCAGAAGTGCGCCTTCCCCGCACCGCAAATCAATGCCCCGTCTTTGGATACGCCGGTGTGTTATCAGGCTTCACGCCCAGCGCCACAATCGCACCAAGTAGCGCACCAAAGCTGCCCTCGCCACGCGTCCAATCGTTTAACGCCTTGCCGACGGCAAGCTTGCCAGCCGTAGCAGTTGAGCGTTTGTAAATGCCCGCCGCGAATTTGTTTGCCTCTCCCATCGTCGGATAGGTGTGGATGGTGCTGAGAATGCCTTCGAGACCAAAACCGTGTTTCATTGCCGCGACAAATTCGACTAACGAGTCGCCGGCATGTTCACCGACAATGGTGGCACCGAGAATTTTGTCGGAGCCCTTTGGCGTGATGACTTTAACGAATCCGTGCGCTTCGCCGTCAGCAATTGCACGGTCGAGATCGTCGATGCCATACACATGTACATCAAACGCGATGCCCTTCTCTTTGGCTTCTTGCTCATTCAGTCCCACACGTGCCACTTCGGGGTCGGTAAACGTCGCCCACGGAACGACGGAGTAATCGACTTTGAATTTCTTGAATTTGCCGAACAGCGCATTCACTGCGGCATACCACGCCATGTGTGCGGCAGTGTGGGTGAATTGATACGGGCCGGCAACGTCGCCTACTGCGAAGATGTTGGGGTAAATTGTTTCCAGGTATTCGTTGGTTTCAACAACTCGCTGGGCGGGAATGCCAAGTTCTTCCAAGCCGAACCCGGTCAAGTTTGCGACGCGGCCGACCGCGCAGAGAATTTCATCGAACGCAATTCGTTTGTCAGCGCCGTCGTGTTCAACAACCAAAAACTTCTCGCCGTTTTCGACCACTACCTGTTTGGCTTTGTGATTTACCAATACCGCAACACCTTCGGATTCGAATTTGCGCTTGACCATCGTGGAGACTTCCGCGTCTTCGCGAATCATAATGCGTGGTGCCATTTCGACTTGTGTGACTTGTGAACCGAAGCGCGCAAAACATTGTGTGAGTTCGCAGCCAATCGGCCCACCGCCGAGCACCACCAGACGCTTAGGTAGCTTGCGAATGTTCCAGACATTGTCGGATGTGAGCGGATTGATTTCGGCTAAGCCCGGAATCGGCGGGACAAACGGCCGCGCGCCTGTGGCGATGACGATGTTTTTAGTGGTCAGCCGCTGCGTACCACCATCCGTCTTGTTGATTTCGACTTCCCACGGCGAAACAATCTTGGCGCTGCCCGAAACACAATCCACACCGAGGCCAGTGTAGCGCTCGACGGAATCATGCGGTTCGATCTCGCCAACCACACGCGTCACCCGCTCCATCACGTCGGCGAAATCCCATTTCGCAGTGGCGGATTCAATGCCAAACTCCTTCGCACGAGAAATATGATTGAGTAACTTTGCCGAGCGTATCAGCGCCTTCGATGGCACACAGCCGGTGTTCAGGCAATCACCACCCATTTTGTGTCGTTCCACCAGCGTGACTTGTGCCTTGACCGCTGCGGCGATGTAGCTCGTCACTAAGCCTGCCGAACCCGCACCAATCACCACCACGTTACGATCAAAGTGCGCGGGCTTTTTGTCGGCCCATGGCGCATAAACTTTGCGTGCCTTGATGCCGTCGATGATTTTTTTGGCGATGATCGGGAAGATGCCGAGCAAGACAAACGCGCCAATCAACCCAGGCGAGAGGATGCCTTTAAGGGATGTGATTTCGGCTAACTGGGTGCCGGCATTCACAAACACCACCGTGCCCAGGAACATGCCGACCTGTGAGACCCAAAAAAACGTCCAAGTCCGCATAGGGGTGAGGCCCATGACGACATTGATGAGAAAAAATGGAAACGCCGGCACGAGGCGCAGCGTGAAAAGATAAAAGGCACCGTCTTTTGTGACCCCGTCGTTGAACGACTTTAGCTTGTCACCAAACTTGGCCTGAATACTGTCGCGCAGAATAAAGCGAGCAACAAGAAACGCTAACGTCGCGCCGATGGTCGATGCAAACGAGACAATGATGACCCCCTTGACGATGCCGAACAGTGCGCCAGCAGCCAACGTGAGGATCGCCGCACCCGGCAACGACAGCCCTGTCACCGCAACATAGACGGCAAAGAAGATGGCGGCGGCCTGCCACGGTTGAGCTTGGTAGTAGTTGGTCAGCGCCGCTTGTTGTGTCTTCACGTAATCGAGGCTGGCGTAGCGCCCAAGATCAAACACGAAGTACGCTGTGATCAATCCAATGACCGCGAGTACCAACAACACTTTGCTCTTATTCACGTTTTAGCTCCCGTAATTCATGCAATCCGGCCTGATCGACCGGCTAGTCTGGTATGTCGCAGTACAAATCAAAAAATTACGCGCAAACCGAAGGCGCACGCACCAAACCCAGCGCATGGGGTGGTGCGTAGCCCGGCCCTTCGGTGATGCGTCGCCAATATGACGTATGTGCCGCCGAACCTGCAGGCCAATCTGCGAGAAATCGACTCACCATTTTGCCGTGATCAAAATGTACCGGCAGTGCGTCAACGAACAGGTCACCAGTTTTCCCGCCGTACTGCGAAGTACCGTCGGCGGCTTCATGCAAAGACAGCCGCGTGATCAGCCCGTATTGGGTGCCACCGAAGTTCGGCATGCCGGCTGCGCCGTTGTTGACCACAAACTTGGCGGCAGCACCCTTGCCGAACCGTCGAAATGTCGGCAGGCAGGTGTGGCTGGAGGCAAACCCAACGAGATTCGCCTGTTCACAAAGTTCGGTAAGCCATTGCTGGTTCACGGTTTCGTGAAGGCTGTCGTGGGCAAATCGCCAGCCCGAAAGCGACTCCGCATCACCATGGACGATGCCAACACGCGACTCACCAACACTGATCACCAAGTGCATCGGTAGCGCGATGAGCCTCGCAACATCTTCTGGAAACTGTCTGGCGGTCGCCCGTAATGTTTGCATGATGCTGTTGGATCGCTCAACGTCGGCGTCATCGACGTAGTCGGGATAAGCGCAGCCGCAGCCGGCTTCATCGGCGTCGGGGGCAAGCTCGGTTTCCACGTTGCCGCGTAGCGCGATGTGTTTCAAGACTTCGGTGTTGATCGCCGCGAAGGTCGGAGCGTCGGTATCAAACCAGTGGAAATCGCCGTTGAAGACGAGCGTCGGGGCCACCACCTCGCGTGCGGCCATTGCCAAGATTTCTGCCAGGGCTGGCAAGTTGCCATACAGACCGCCGATGACATACACCGTCTCGGCAGCAAGGTCCGCGTTACGCGAAAACGTTGTTGGTGCGTAGCGGTAATTGAGCGGACAGAAGCGGCCGGGCGTCATGGGCAAAAATAAAAACTCCAATAGGGGTGGGCGCCTTCAAGCAAAAACGCGGTATCAACAGCAAATGCCGACCGGCGGAGGGCAATCAAATGCTACCTCAAACGGTGTCAGATAGCCCAGCGCGGCGCGCGGTGTGTGATTGTGTTTGTCCTCAATGCGCTTGATCCTCGCTGGACTGAC
>JADCIX010000086.1 GCA_020247545.1 Rhodocyclaceae bacterium
GGCTTGCGCAACATCAGTCAACGCTGGACAATGCCCATTCAGAATTGGAAACAAGCGCTAAGCCAACTGATGATCCGTTTCGAGCAACAATTCAATAACGCCTAGCAAAATCGATAAACACAAAATTCGGGACAGCCTCTTGTTTTTGATTGGTTTCAGTCATTTGGGTTAGCGTGGAACGAGCGAATATCGATTCTCGCGAGCCTTAAACGCGTCTTCCCCACCTTCAAGGAGGAGACAGACCGCTTCGCGAACACCCATTTCATAGTCTGGAACCGAGTGCTCTAAGCCTCCTGAGTCATACCGCAAGCGGGGGTATTGCTGGGAGTTTGGACGCTCTGCCGTTGCAATGATTATCTGTTCAGCGTCTGTGGCCACCACAAGATTGGGATTGTGGGTAAGAAGAACAATTTGCCGACGCTTCTTCGCCTTTCTAATGTACGGCACCAGTTGCTTATACACGGACGAGTTATCCAAATTCCCCTCCGGTTGGTCGATTATTAGCGGTCGTGTGTCATCCTCATCCATCAGCAAATAAAGAACCAACAACGCTATTCCCCGGGTTCCAGGAGAGAGGTATTCGAGTTCGGTTCCTGAATAGTGAATCTTGTAAGTTAAGTTGATGTGATCGACCGAAAAGAGCCAGTCGGACAACTCAACACGAGACAGCTTCGACGTTCCATACGTCGCCGGAAACGTCCGTACGTCGATGACCGCGAGCAACTCTTCAAAAGCCAGCTTGATTTTGGTGGAGTCGCCGCTTTTCCAAGCTGGCACTAGCTTAGCTTCCACAAGTTTTTCGATCTCCAAGCGCTTGGCTTCGGCGCCTCCCCGCCGTCCATCAAAGAAACGTACGGCTCGGTCTAACCATGCTCCTGAATCGATCTGGTATCCCACCGAAACGCTAAATTGCATTTCCTCGCCAAGTTGATCGATCGCGTCCTGCATTGGTGCGTAGAGCTCTTTCAAGCCCACCTCATCAACGGATAGAGCCTCGAATACGTCAAGGTATAGCGCAACTTGCTTCGCTTTCTGCTTATCCAAAGCCTTCTTGACCTTCTCATCAAGGTTCAAAATCTCTTTAGCCAGCCTCTCGACGGTCGCAGTTCGCTCCGCAATCTGCTTTTGAAGGTCAAGAAGTCGGTTGCGGCTTACCTCATCTTTTGCAACCGCTTCTTTAAGCCTTGCAATCTCTTTCTGAACGCTTGCGACGGAAGTTGCTACCGCTGCAGCCGAATCTGATCCTCTGCACGCAGCAATCTCAGCATCAAGTTTTGCGACTTCCCCAAGCAGGAGCGCGTCAACGTCCGCCGACCAGTTTGGAAGTAACTTCTGAACAATTAGCTCCGTAACCTCTGCATCTAGCAGTTGTTTCTGGATTCTGGATACCTCCTGTCCCGCAGTTCTCTTCAACGCGGCGTAAGATTCCATCGCGCCCTCGATTGATCTCTTCCGCCTGCTTTTATCAGCAATTTGGCTCTCGAGATCTTTCAGTAATGCCTGCGCTTTCTCCAACTCTTGCAATATCTTCTGATCTACCGATTGCGTCGCTTCAGGTAGCTGCTTCTTCAGCTCTGCGATCTGCTTTTCGAACTCTGCCTTGGCTTGGACCTTCGCATATCTTTGGTCAACCGCCTGTTGAAGTCTGTCCACTTCTTTATGAAGGGTCGCAAGCTCACCGCGAAGCGCCTCCTTCTGGATGTTGGAGGCTGCCTCCCGGGCTTTCCTCAATTCACCGAACGAGGAATAGCCCTCCTTCTGAGTTTCGTCCAATCTCGCGAAAACAACATCCTCAATCGCTTTCTGGAGCTCTGTACCCTCATGGTCGGAAGAGCATAGGCGCTCAACGAAGTCTTGTGACAAATATCGAACAAGTGGCCGCGTTGTAATCCACGGCGCGTCTGTGAGTGTGCCTTTAGTCCGCACATCCCCTCCCCACTCCAGTTCGATCTTCACTCCAGAGAGATGCAGTTGACCCTTGGTGATGAACGACGAGAGAGACTTCTTTTCCATCGGATAGCCCGACGCGAAAGCAGCAAGGTCGGCAACCGCAGTCTTGCCAGACCCTTTTTCGCCGATTACCGCAACTAGCCCGGAGTTCAGCTCAATTGAATCGACAGCGAACCAGCCTGAACTGTTTGAGAGCGATATCCGCTGAATTTGTTGACTCCGATCAGAGGGCTGCGGCGGCAGCGGCCCTATGTATACCCGGTCCTCAGGCTCCCAAAGAATCTGGCGCAGTCCATGAAATGTTGGATCGCTCTTCACCCAGCAGAACCGATCTTTGTCAGGGGCGAAAAGCAGGGCGACCGCGTGAGCGTCTGAGCCATGAACACAGGGCTTCAGCGACCGGTACTGCCGGATGATCTCCTCCTTAGGAGTGCCTGCTTTAAGACCAAGGTAATGTTCTCGGTCTTTTGGATTCCCCGAAAAAACGACATGACTCCATCTCAAAATTTCATCGCGAATAGCGCCAAAGCCGTTTAGTGGCAACCCGCTGATTCCATCTTTCCCGTTCGCGATTCCGATCAATGCGTTCTCTCTGAGCCATGTCTCGCGCCCAAGCCAGTCTTTTATTACGGTACGGTCGGGCTTGAATTGTTGGATGCCGAACGTATAGGCGGCATCATCGCTATTCAAGGTCGGATCTTGTGCTCTTCCAAATGCAGTCAGTTCTTCGCGGCAGCAACCATACAGCTGTCCGCTGTACTCAAACTTTAAGTTCCGCAACGCTCTTTTGATCTTTTCGACGTGGTCGTCATCCGACGGGTCGACCAAGAGGTGTAAGTTAAACGCCTTCCCGTCGTCGGTATTCGGCATCATCCTGAATTCAATATTTGGAATCAGAAGATCCACAGTACTTAGGCGGCCGTCCACTTTCTTGTCGCGAAGGAGCCGCTCGTATCCGTCCAGAGTCATGTAATCGGTGACGCCGATCACTGAGATCCTTGCGGCAGTGGCGGCTGCTTCAAGCGCTGTCACGTACTCGGCCCAGCTTTGTCCGACAAACGAAGGAGCGAGGCGGCTCTCCGGTGTATGAACATGGAGATCCCAGCGGCGCCACTCAGAGCCTCGTGGCCAACGGGATGGCGCAATCTTGAAGGAGGAAGGAGAAGTGGTCATAGCAGAAGAGTCTTAAAGGTGACGATGTGTGCCGAAGTACGCGCTGTACTCATGCTTCACCCGCCAAAGCGGACGGGAAAAGCTGCTGCATCAGACCTTTCTTGTGGGTCTTGAGGGCTTCTAATTTTTGGGTCTCAGCAGACATCAGCGCGTCTACACTCTGCAGGAAAGAGGCAATGCGTTTTTGTTCCGATGCCTTCGGCACGAAGAACTCGTACTTCAAGAGTTGGCTTCCGTTGATCGAATTGATCGTAGCGCCGAGGTCGCCAGCAACTTGCTTCTGATATCTGCTGGATTGGAAAAGTTGAAAGACGAAACCGGGCGTTTGAGCGCGGAAAACTGTCATGAACGCTCCATGCGTGCATAACGGCATTCCTTCAGGGATAAGCGCACATTTCCCGATCAACGCTTTGGAGCCGTTTCTAACGCAAATCAGAATGTCGTTGGGCTGAGAACGATTCGCACCTTTGATTGATGGGTCGACATAGACGCAATCATCAAGCGCGATTTCGCCCTGTTGAACATTCGACGAGCGCAAGACCAAAAGACCAGACTCACGCACATCTTCAGGGCTATACGTCAGCCCAGAAATGAGTTCACCCATTCGCCCCAAGCGCGTTTCCTCCCACTCCCCGGCGTTTTGGAATTCGGGGAAGCGGAGACGGGGTTGGGATTCGCCTTCGCGGGGGAAAAGCTGCTGCATCAGCCCTTTTTTATGGGTCTTGAGCGCGTCTACTTTGCGCGCTTGCGCGGCCATCAGCTCGTCCACCGAACTCAGGCACTCGGCGATTTTTTGTTGTTCGGAAGATTGGGGGACCGCGATTTGGAGCGCTTCAAGTTGATGCGGGTAAAGGTGAACTACCGTGTCGCCTTGCGCGACTTTTGCGATGTCCAGCCGTTTAGGTCCATTGAGGTAGTAGCTTAAAAACGTGCCGTTCAGCTTCGACCTGATGACGTTCAAATCTCCGCCAAGCGCAATACCGCCAGCGAAAACACAAGACGCCTTAGCAATGTCGATTTTGGTTTCGCCCGATGACGGAATAACCACGTCGTCGGGCTTGCTGAGAAACAACTCTGAAGCGGGAACGTTTGTGCGTGACACCACTTCCCTGATCGTGTCGCCGTATCGGGTATACAGTTCGCCGTAACGAATGCAGGCCTGTGAGCCATTAGGATCAAGGTCAGCCTTGGATATTCCCTTGCCCTTCAAGATGTATGACTTTTCTCCAAGCGTTGTCGGTTCCCACGCGGCTACCCCACGAAACTCGGGAAACCGTAGCTTAGGCACGAGGACAGGTTCCACCTCTTTCTTCGTGGCGGAGCTTTTGGTCTTAATGCTCATACGCACTGAGTCCTGAGATGTTCCGGCCACCTGCGCGCTTGGTAAGTAGCGGGTGCAGGTCGGCCATGAGAGCGAGTTCCGCCTCGGTGCGGGCTTTCCACCCAAGCTCCAGCGGGGCCATGAGGTCGCTAAGCTTTTCTGCATCGAAGATCATGCGCTCAAAGATGGCGTCCACAAAACCTTGAAGGACAGCAGTGGCCAGGCCGTGTTTTTGCGCGATAGCGGCGAGTTCCTTCGCGTTTTTCTCTGCTTTGAATTTGGTATAGCCGTCGCGAATGGCGGTTTCACTGAGCCCCTCGCCCGCCTTGAGCGTGCCGATGTATTCGGCGATGTCGTCGCGCTCGTTCATGAACTTGGCGTCGGCGCTGATGAGGCCGATGAGTTGCTCGCGGGTCATCTTCGACTTGCCGGGTCCTTTTTCCGAGAACTTGGCGATGAGGCCCATGATGTAGTCGTAATCAATCACCGCTGACGCGAACAGTACGAACTCGAAATCTAGCTGCTCGACGTTGTTGCTGGCTTCGTCATTGCCGCTGCCCTTGCCTTGTTGGTCTTTGAGCTTTCTGGCGGTGTCAAGATACTGGCCTTTGAAGCCGCGCAGGTTTTCATCGGGCAGTACCTGCTCGATGCTGGCTTTATTGTCCTCGGTGAGGTCGGTGTATTGGTCGAGCTGGGTTTTGAGTCGCTGCACTTCCTTGAAGCGCTCGATAAAGACAGTCTTGGCGGCATCGCCCTTCAGATTCGCCACGGCCGATGGCGTGCAGTCGAGGCCTTGCGACTTCATAAATGCATCTAGCTTTTGCACTGCCTCCTGCAATTTTTCGATCACCACGGGGGCTTTATCGACCAGCCAGATTTCCCGTGCCTGTTCGCCGGTCTTTTCGCCGGAGAAAAGGGCGATGGCGGCATCGACGGCGTCCTGCTGCTGACGAAAATCGAGAATGTTGCCGTAGGGCTTGGTGGCGTTGAGCACGCGGTTGGTGCGGGAGAAGGCTTGGATCAATCCGTGGTGCTTGAGGTTCTTGTCCACGTAGAGCGTGTTCAGGAACTTGGAATCGAAGCCGGTGAGAAGCATGTCCACAACTATGGTGATGTCAATCTTCTGCGCAGTCGGATAGTCGGCATTCGGCCACTGCTGGTCTTTAATGCGCTTTTGCACATCTTGGTAGTAGAGATCGAACTCGCTCAAGCGGTGATTGGTGCCGTAGCGGGTGTTGTAGTCGGCGAGGATGGCCTCTAGGGCCTTCTTCTTTGCTTCGGGATCAACCTTGTTGTCTTCCTGCTCTTGCGGGAGGTCTTCGGAAAGTTGTTCGATGTCTTTTTTAGCTTCTGGATTCTCCGCGAGCTGTGAAGGCGGAGAGAATACACAGGCAATATTCAATGGCTTGAAGTCAGCATCGGTTGCGCGCTTCTCGTCCTGCATGGTCTTGAAGAGCGCGTGGTATTCGATGGCGTCATTGATGGACGCGGTAGCGAGGATGGCATTGAAGCGGCGACCGCCGGTAGCGGCGTCGTGCTTTGCAAGGATAGCCTCGATGACGGCGCGCTTGGCAATGGCCTCACCGGGTTTAGCGGGGCTTTTGCCCGGCTCCTCTTTCGGTTTGAAATAGTCAACGTGGAAACGGAGTACGTTGCGATCCTCAATAGCGTGGGTGATGGTGTAGGCGTGGAGTTGTTTTTGGAAGAGATCCGCCGTGGTGCGCATTGAGGCGGTAGTGTCTTCGATCTTCTGTAAGGAGGCATTTGCGTCGAAGATTGGCGTCCCAGTGAAGCCGAATAGCTGGGCCTTGGGAAAGAATGCCTTGATGGCCTTGTGGTTCTCGCCGAACTGCGAGCGGTGGCATTCGTCGAAGATAAAGACTATTCTCTTGTCGCTGAGCGAGGCCAGCATCTCCTTGTAGGTGGGCTGGTCATTATTTTTCCGCTGCTTGTTGCGCGTGCTGGTTTCGTCGAGTGCCAGGCCAAGCTTTTGAATGGTGGTGACGATCACTTTGTCGGCGTAGTCCTCAGACAGCAGGCGGCGCACAAGGGCAGCGGTGTTGGTGTTTTCTTCAACGCAGCCTTCCTGGAATTTGTTGAATTCCTCGCGCGTCTGGCGATCCAAGTCTTTGCGGTCCACAACAAAGACACACTTGTGGATGTGTGGATTTTCCTTGAGGAGCGTGGAGGCCTTGAAAGAGGTTAGCGTTTTGCCACTGCCGGTGGTATGCCAGATGAAGCCGTTGCCGTTGTCCTCATCGATGCACTTCACGATGTGCTGTACGGCGTACATCTGGTACGGCCGCATGATCATGAGCTTCTGCTCACCCGCCAGCAGGACCATGTACCGGCTGATGGTCTCTCCAAGATCGCACTTTTTCAGGAACCCATCGGCGAAATCATCAAGGTGGGTAATTTTCTTGTTGCCCTCGTCCGCAAATTCATAGATGGGCAGGAAGCGTTCGTCCTGATTGAACGCGAAGTGGCGCGCGTTATTGTTCGCAAAGTAGTAGGTGCGGTCGCGATTGCTGACGATGAAGAGCTGCACGAAGCAGAGCAACGTCTTGCTGTAGCCGTTGCCGGGATCGTTTTTATATTCAACGATCTGCTCCATGGCGCGGCGAGGGTTAACGCCGAGTGTCTTTAGCTCGACCTGCACGACAGGCACACCGTTGATCAGCAGCATCACGTCATAGCGGTGGTGGCTGTAGTCGGTGTTGATGCGAAGCTGATGGACAACCTCAAAGGTGTTTTTGCACCAATCCTTGATGTTGACGAGCGTGTAGTTGAGCGGCGTGCCGTCATCTCGCGTGAAGCTATTGATCGTGCGAAGCGTCTTGGCAGTGGCGAAGACGTCAGGCGTGACAATCTCGTCAAGCAGGCGGGCGAACTCGCTGTCGGTGAGGTTGACGCGGTTGAGCGCTTCGAATTTTTCGCGGAAGTTCTTTTCGAGTGCGGACCTGTCACGAATGTCAGCGCGATACTCGTACTTCAGGTCTTGCAGCTTGCGTATGAATTCGGATTCGATCGTCTCCTCGCGAACCATCGGGGTCGGCTTGCGCGGGGGCTGGCTGTAGGGAGTCTCTGACGGGGACATGGCTGAAGGATGGATGGCGTTACGGCGTTTGTTCTATGAGTTAGTTTACCGCTCGGTGCACTTTACAGAAGTTAGCTAATCCAGCAACCATCCTAATGGGCAGGATATAAGAAAGACTCCAAACTCCTTATAGGACGGCTTACTTCAGCCATTTGTGCCCCAAAACGCGCGTAGATGCTAGGGTTTAAGTTTGGGGAAATGCTATTGGTCTGGCAATTAAATATGGAAAACCATTTCAGCCACCCCCGTTCCCGCGTACAACCACAAGGGTTGCGCCGGGCGGGACCCCAATTTTATTTAACGCGGTAGATTCCGATATTAGGCTCCCGCCTTCGCGGGAGCGGGGTCTTCTTAATTATTCATATTTATTGCCGGATCAATAAAAACCCGAGAGTTTCTGCCCGGCGAACAACCACAAGGGTTGCGCCGGGCGGGGATCTAAGTTTTCTAGCAGTATCTATTACTAAAGAAACTTGGATACCGGCCTTCGCCGGTATGACAGCGGTACTAGAAATTTCCGTTAAAAACGGCCCCGCCGATTACCGCCGCGTCACGCTCTCAACCCCAGAAATCTCACCCACCGCCCGCATCACCCGCGCCAAATCCTCACCCCGCCGCAACTCAACCGTAAAGCGCATCGAAGCCAGGTTGCCACGCGAAAGGGTATTCACCCCCACCACGTTGATGCGCTCTTTGGTGAGTGCATCCGAGATATCGCGCAGCAGACCTTGTCGATCGGAGGCGGCAACCTCAATATCCGCCGCAAACGGCTGGTCGCCGGTGTTGCCCCATTGCGCGGGCATCAATCGATCTCGCTGGTCAGCGGTCAGGCTGGTGATATTGATGCAATCAATACGATGCACCATCACCCCGCGGTTTTTTGTGACAAACCCAACAATCGGGTCCGAGGGCAGCGGCTTGCAGCACTTGGCCACTAGCGTCTGAATATTATTGACCCCCAACACCAGCACGCCGCCGGAGGTTTTGCTTGCGAGCGAAGTGGCAGGTGACGTAAACACCGGCGCAGTATTCGGATCGATTGCGGCGACCGGCGCTTGCAGGCCCCGCAACACTACTTCAATTTGGTGGGGTGTGATCTCGTTACGGCCAATTGCGGCACAACACTCGTCCAAGTCTTTGTGGCCGAGCGCCATGCTGACTTTCTCCAGCGCCATCGCGGTTGCACCAGCGCGGGCGAGCTCTTTTTCCAGCGCCTGCCGGCCATGCGCCTTATCGACTTCGAAGTATTCTTGGCGGAACCAAGCGCGCACCTTTGATTGGGCACGATGGCTCAGTAAAAATCCAAGCTGCGGATTTAACCAGTCACGCGATGGCCCACCAACTTTGGCCGCGAGAATATCCACCATCTGCGCGTTTTGCAGCTTGGTCGATAGCGGCACAATGTGGCCGTCTATCTTCGCCCCCCGGCAGCGGTGGCCGAGATCGGTATGCACGTGATAGGCAAAGTCCACCGGCGTGGAGCCGGCGGGTAAGTCAATCACCCTGCCCTGCGGCGTAAACACATACACGGTGTCGTTGAATAAGCCTTCTTTGACCGCTTCGGAAAAACCCGAGTCACTGACCAGTTCGCGGTTCCATTCCAATACTTGGCGCAGCCACGCGATTTTGGATTCGAATTTCTTATCTGCAACCGTCTTGGCGCCGCCACCTTCCTTATACCGCCAGTGTGCCGCCACACCGTGCTCAGATGCCAAGTGCATCGCATGGGTGCGGATTTGCACTTCCAGCGTCTTGCCGTCAGGCCCGATTACTGCGGTGTGAAGCGATTGGTAGTTGTTGGCTTTCGGCTGGGCGATGTAGTCGTCAAATTCGCCGGCAATCGGCTGCCAGCGGTCGTGGATGTAGCCAAGCACAGCGTAACAATCCGGCACACTGTCGACCAACACCCGCACGGCGCGAACGTCATAGAGCTTCTCAAACGGAATGTTCTTCGCCTGCATCTTGCGGTGAATCGACCAAATGTGTTTTGGTCGGCCCGCCACCTGCGCGTTGATCCCGAGCTTCGTCATATCGGCTTTGAGTTCACCCAGCACGCTTGTGATGTAGGCCTCACGTTCGCCGCGCTTGCCATCCAAGTAGCCGGCAATTTGTTTGTAAAGCGCCGGCTCCAAGAAACGAAAACTCAAGTCTTCGAGCTCCCATTTGATTTGGAAGACGCCGAGCCGGTTGGCGAGCGGCGCGAATAGCTCGCGCGTGGTGATGGCGGCAGCACGACGAACTGCCTCGTCAGCCTTGGTAATGGCGCGTAGATAGACCGCGCGTTCGGCGAGTTTGATCAAAATCACCCGGACATCATCGGCCATTGCCAGCAACATCTTGCGCAGCGATTCCGTTGCGGCTGCGTCGTTGGCACGGCCGGATAGGGTTTCAATCTTGCCTGCCCGTGCCAGTCCCCGCACCAGTCCGATCACCTCATCGCCGAATGCGCCCGTCCAAAGCTCATAGTCGCGATCTTTTTCGGCAATTGAGAGGGCTAACAACGCCGCCACGACGGTGGCCTCGTCAACATCAATTTCAAGCAATAGGACGGCTACCTCAAGTGCCCTTTGCACCAAATTGAGGCGGTCTGCCGCTTTGGCTGACGCCGCAATGAACCCGACCGCCTTTTCCACCCGTGCCGCATGCTCTTCAGCGTAAGCGCGTTTGGCTCGCGCTACCACCTCCGACGCGAGTGCGTCATTGACGGAGGTAGCCGCGAGGAGAACGTCAGACATTGCCAGTGGACCGCTTAAGGAAGGAATTCGGATGCCTGCCATTTTACGGTAGCATGGTGTGAGCACGATTTATCGATAACTCTTCACGACTGTTTCGGCACGCGGGTTGCTTGGCATGTGTATCAATTCGGGCAAAAATTCAAGTTAAAGCCAACAAAGACATCCATGGCGCTCAAACCGTTTTTTAATGAAATGTACGATACCGAAGGTGTCGTCCGGCCGCATTACGCGGCCTTTGCCGATTGGCTCGAGAACACCCCGCCGGAAAAAATCGCGCAGAACCGCCAGGCGGCGGATTTGATGTTTCATCGCGTCGGCATCACTTTCGCGGTTTACGGCGAGACCACCGGTGCCGAGCGGCTCATTCCGTTTGATCTCGTTCCGCACGTCATCCCGGGCGACAAATGGGAGATGGTCTCGCGTGGGCTCAAGCAACGTGTTGCGGCGCTGAACGCGTTTTTGCACGACGTGTATCACGAGATGGAAATCCTCAAAGCGGGCAAGATCCCGGCCGACAAAGTGTTGGAGAACTCACAATTCCGCAAAGAGATGGTCGGCATTGACGTTCCCGGCGGCATTTACGCACACGTGGCGGGTATCGATTTGGTGAAAGATGCCGATGGCGAATACTACGTGCTGGAAGACAACTTACGCACCCCGTCGGGCGTCTCGTATTTGCTGGAAAACCGCAAGATGATGATGCGCCTATTCCCAGAATTGTTTGCGCAGCAGCGTATTCGGCCGGTGGATCACTACCCCGATCTATTGCTTGAGACACTACGCAACGCCGCGCCGCTCGGGGTCGACAATCCCACCATTGTCTTGATGACCCCCGGACATTTCAATTCGGCCTACTTCGAGCACGCTTTTCTGGCGCAGCAGATGGGCATCGAGTTGGTCGAGGGTATTGATTTGTTTGTGCAAGACAACACCGTTTTCATGAAGACCACGCAAGGCCCGCAGAAAGTCGATGTGATTTACCGTCGAATTGACGATGACTTTATCGATCCGCTCTCCTTCCGGCCTGACTCGATGTTAGGTGTGCCGGGGCTGATGAAGGCCTATCGCGCTGGCCGTGTGGCGCTGGCCAATGCAGTGGGCACCGGCATTGCCGACGATAAATCTATTTATCCGTATGTGCCAGAGATGATTCGTTTTTATCTTGACGAAGAACCGATTTTGAAGAACGTGCACACCTATATGTTAGGCAACAAAGAGGATCTGGATTACGTCATCGCCAACATGAAAGACCTCGTCATCAAAGAGGCGCAGGGTTCGGGTGGCTACGGTATGTTGGTCGGCCCGACATCGACCAAGGAAGAACGCGAAAAATACAAACAGCGTGTGCTTGACCAGCCTGAGCGTTTTATCGCGCAACCCACGTTATCTCTGTCAGCCGTGCCGACGTTTGTTGACAACGGTTTGGCACCGCGCCACATTGATTTGCGGCCGTATGTGCTTTCAGGCAAGACGGTGAATTTTGTGCCGGGCGGGTTGACACGGGTTGCACTGCGCGAAGGATCGCTGGTCGTGAACTCGTCCCAAGGCGGGGGCGTTAAAGATACCTGGGTGGTGGACTAATAATGGGCCGATCTTCTGCTGCGCTTGGCGATGCGGTTTTGGGGAGCAGCTCAAAATCCTCATGTATTCCGATATACATTCCGGTTTTTCGCTGCTCCCCGCCTCGCCTCGCCGGCGCTCGCGACGAAGCTCGACCCATCATTTGGCCTGGGCTCGCGTTTCGCGGAGAAGCCGGATACTCGTTTGCTGAGGCATTAGCAAGCCGGGGCGAAGCTGAGTCCATCATTTGGGACGCGGCTGCGAATCGTCGTGACGTTGAATACCTGTTTGCCGAGCCGTTAGCAACTTGGGAGAACGCACCGTGTTAAGCAGAACCGCTGCAATGCTCTACTGGATGGCACGCTATGTTGAGCGTGCCGAAAATCAAGCGCGCATTTTGGATGTGGCGTATCGGATGTCGCTGCTGACAAAAGACCCGAATTTGCAGGATCAAGAATGGTTCGCGCCGTTGAACATCACCGGCACACTGTTCCCGTTCAGTGGCCGTCACAGCCTCGTCTGTGCCAAAGAAGTGCTGCACTTTATGGCGCTTGACCCGGAAAACCCCACCTCGATTTACAACTGCGCCAGACAAGCCCGTGAAAATGCGCGAGCTGTACGCGGCACGATTACTTCCGAGATGTGGGAAGTGCTGAACAGCACCTGGATTGAGATGCAGAACATGGATGAGGACCGCCTGTATGCAAGGGGGGTATCCGCGTTTTTTGAATGGGTGAAGGAGCGTTCGCATTTATTCCGCGGCGTGACCTTCGGCACGATTCGCCGCGACGATGCGTTCCAGTTCCACCGCCTCGGCACGTATATGGAACGGGCCGACAACACGGCGCGCATTATTGACGCGAAGTACCACATCTTACTGCCGTCGGTGGATGATGTTGGCGGCGCGGTGGACTACTATCAATGGTCCGCCGTGTTACGTTCAGTGTCGGCGTTTGAGTCGTACCGAAAGGTCTATCGCGACGTCATTACGCCGTTGCGGATTGCCGAATTACTGATTCTGCGAGTCGATATTCCCCGCTCGCTGCACTTCTGTATGCACGACGTCTACGAAATCTTGCGCGCGGTGCAGAACATGTCGTCCCATGAGGCGACACGTTTAGCGGGCGAAGTGTATGCGTCACTACAGTTTGGACGGGTCCAAGATATCTTTGCGCGGGGTTTGCACGAGTACCTCACGGAGTTTCTCGCCAATACCGGCCGCCTGAGTAACGAAATCAATACTGCGTTTTTTGCGCCGACATTGCCGTCAGCCGCAGTACAGACACAGACGGCCGTCGCGACTGCCTAACGACACCTAATTCGATAAAGAGTAGAGAAGAACATGACTTACTGTGTTGCCCTTCGTCTCGATTCCGGGATGATCTTTGCGTCCGATTCACGTACCAATGCGGGTGTCGATCAGATCGCCACCTTCTGCAAGACCCGCGTCTATGAGCGCCCGGATGACCGCGTCATTGTCGTGCTGTCTTCGGGCAATCTCGGTATGACACAGGGTGTCACCAATATTTTGGATCGGCATATTCACGTCTTGCCGAAAGACAATAGGCAGACGATTTGGAACGTGCCGTCGATGTTTGATGTGGCCACACTGGTGGGCGACGCGTTACGCGAAATGGTAAAACGCGATGGCCCAGCACTCAGCGCAAGTGGTATCGACTCGTCGTCGAATCTGATTGTCGGCGGACAAATCCGCGGCGAAGGTCAGCGCCTGTTTCATGTTTACCCGCAGGGTAATTTTATTGAAGCCTCCGATGAAACGCCCTACTTCCAGCTGGGTGAAGCCAAATACGGCAAGCCAATTCTTGATCGTGTGCTGACAACATCAACCCCGCAAAAAGAAGCGGCAAAGTGTGTGTTGATCTCGTTTGACTCAACCATTAAATCGAACATCTCGGTTGGGTTGCCGATCGACATGTTGTGGTATCCGCGGGATTCATTGCGGGTTGGTGTGCAGCAGCGGATTCGCGAGGGCGATCCGTATTTTTCGATGGTTCGGCAGCGCTGGGGTGGGGGGTTACGCAGGGTGTTTGGTGAATTGCCTGATCCTGATTGGATGGAGTGATGTCGTTTGGCCGTCCACGCGATTGCTAGGCGGCGCTTCAGGCGCGAAGAAAACATGCCACGCGCGGTTTACATCATGGCAAGTGATCGGTACGGAACGCTGTATGTGGGTTACGCAAATGATTTGCTAAAACGGGTCTGGGAACACAAAACGAAAAGCGTTGCCGGATTTACGAGCGAGCATCGGGTCGATAAGTTGGTTTGGTTTGAATTGCACGAAAGTGTCATTGCGGGAAGAACCCGCGAACGACAGATTAAGAAGTGGAATCGCGATTGGAAGGTGAATTTGATTCAATCTACCAACCCAGAATGGAAGGATTTGTATTTGGATTTCACGGCATAGCTTTGGTCCCCGCCTGCCGGGGTGGGTCAACTTGGGTCCCCGCCTTCGCGGGCAGATCAACTTGGGTCCCCGCCTGCGCGGGGACGGGGTTAGACTAACGACCACTAAACCGATACTCCCCTGCTCCCGCGCAGGCGGGAGCCCAATTTTCTAAAGGATCCCCGCCGTCGCGAGCAGATCAACTTGGGTCCCCGCCTGCGCGGGGACGGGGTTAGATTAACGACCACTAAACCAATACTCCCCTGCTCCCGCGCAGGCGGGAGCCCAATTCTCTTAGCAC
>JADCIX010000087.1 GCA_020247545.1 Rhodocyclaceae bacterium
AGAGAAGTTGAAAAACACTGCTGGTTACTGGTTAAGCGAACTCCAGCGCAAACCCGAACGTATCAAGTCGTACTTCCAAGATCCGCGAGTCAAATACGCCGCCTAAATTTTTGTTGGCCATATTTAATTGCCGGATCAATAAAACCTGTGACTGCGAATCTAACTTAGCACCTAGATGTGCAATCGTGATGTGGTCAACGAAGGAGCTGCTGCTATGAAAACAATTTGACTCTTGACTTCCCAAGATTTGGTAGACCGTAGATATTCTGATCCATCTAAGAAATAGGAGAGCAAACATGCCAGGATCATCTTCAGTCGAAAGGGTTCGCCCGAGCGCGCCACTTCAAGCCTCAAAATCGCAACCGAACTCGAATTCAACGCAGGAAGTTACCGATCCGTATGCTTGTATCGTTTGCGACAAAAGTGATAGTTATGTCCTCGCGTTTTCCTGAATACTCTACAGGCACGAGCAACTTTAGCCACTGCCCTTTGCCATTTGACACCATGGTATTGCCGCTATCGCTCAGCTTGATGTTGAACATCGCGTCATTTGGAAATAGCTCAATGAGCTCAGGCCCAAAGCTGAAGGCAGTGAAGACGCTACCAAAGCACTGCTGCACGGCCGGATACGAGCGCCCATCAGTCTTGGCATCAGAGTGGATAGGGGCACCAGCTCGTTGAGACCACTTGATGCGGAGCGGTATCTCGCGCGACTGCATGCTTGACTTTAGGCGCGACTCGTCGAATTGAAAGCAAATCGGTTCTGGACCACCGCTACGAACGCTCGCACCGATCGAGTCTGTGGTTGCGAAAAATCGCCAAGCGAATAGCTCGCCGCTATAGACCGTTGCATCAAATTTAAAGTGAGCGCGCTTAAACAAGGGCTCACGCGAAAAATCGCGAGGGGTCGATTGCCAGCGCTCATTGCTTCGCGACGCGCCTTCGATACTCACACCTAAATCAATATCGACCTCAGGTATGCCGAAGCTTGCACAACCCCCAAGAAGAGGCAGAAGCGCAACAACAGCGGCGAGCGGCAAATTTCCCTTTGTTGTTGGTCTTCGTAGCAAAGCGATCATCTCGGCCATCCAACCCCCCTCTTTCCATGCCTGTGCTCAACCGAGTGAGCAGCCGAAAAAGCCGCACTCTTCATCGCCCCAAGAACCGCCATCATTGTCCAACAAAAAATCGGAGGGAATGATCGGGGAGACCACGGTTATTTTCTGCTATCGTGTCCTCTTGCCGACTTCAGACCCACTCCATGCCCTGCCGCGCCCGCCTTTCCCGTCGCGGCAACCCTTGGTACATCATCCCGCAAATCACTAGGGGCTCAAATTGTTTCAGCCAACACTCATCGAACTTGATGGTCGCGACCCGACAATACTCTCGATGCCCTAACCAAAAAACTCTTTGATCAAGAACGCTTCCAGCCCCGCCTGATCTTCTTTACGCGCTGACAGCGTCACCACCCGCCCCAAGCGGTGGGATTCCCAGTTGAAATTGCCCTGATAGTGCTCGCGGATCAGCTCGATCATCCGGCGCACGATGGCGACTTCCACGTCGCCCCCTAGTCCTGCATCAACTTCGATCAACTGCGACTTGGCATTGGCCCGATCGGTCGTCCAACCGCGAAATGAGAACGCAGCGTAGCGAGAGCCTTTACTCCTGATCTGAAAAATGCCGCTGGTGCCGTCGCGAGCCTGACCTAGTGTCTGCGCGTTTCGCTTAAATGCAGCTTCGGCTTTCTCTGCGCTGGTCATTTCGCGTTCGCCGTTGCGTGCCTCGGCATTCTGTTGCGCATAGAAATTCTCCTGCGCCTGCCGCTGGGCGCGGCGCGCTTCGAGTGCTGCCGAAAAATCCAGTGGTTGCGGCGTGGCCTCCGCACGCGAAGGCGTCGGCGGCGTATCGGGCGGTACAACAACCGGCGGCATTGAGGGCGAGGGCTTGTTTACGGCAATTACCGTGCGCGGCGGGGTTTTGACGGGCGCGGTCGGAGTCGGGCTCGGCACTGGTGGCGGCGCGCGGTCAGCCGCTGACGGCGGGGTCATGGTGACTTGCAGCGGGCCTTGGGTTGGGGATGCCGAATCGACAATCGGGTGTTCCCATTTCGGCAGAAAACGAATGAGCAAGCCATGGATCACCAGCGACAGTACAAGCAGGGTGGCAAGCCCGCGCAGGCTGCGTCTCGGCCGCAACCGGGGATCCTGCTCCAAGCCCGGATCGAGTTGACGCGGGTGCTCATGGTCGAGCAAAACATTGGCAAGAGCAGAAACAGGTGTTGCGGTCGAACTCATTCTGTCATTGGCCGTAGGGATGATATACCTGCGACACCATCAACTTGGCAGGGTTGCGGACTCACACGCGGAGCCAGGCGGGTGCGGCACCCAAGCTCGGTGCCGCAGCGTGGATAACCGCGCTTTCCAGAGCAAGCAGTATAAATCACCCCCCCACCAATTGTCTTTGTTGCCTATTTCGTGGGTAAAGCGGCTGGGCGTAAGACATCCTTTAGAATCAACGTCAGCAAACCGACAAAAATTGAAAATGACATAGGGAGCGGTATGGGCAAGTGTCGAACAAAACCCAATAGATTTATGCCTTCGAAGCACCTACAGACAGTGCAGCAATTGACCATATCGAGTCTGGTCGCGATAGGTTTGATGAACGGGCTTGGTGCGGTTAACTTTGCCCACGCACAAACGCCTCCACCATCGCCATCAACGACCGTGCTGCATTGTGGTCGCCTGCTAGACGTAACCACCCTAAAGCTCGCGACAGAACAGTCGATTGTCATTGATGCAAAGAAGATCACGCGGGTATCGGCTGGTTACGCCACTATCGCCAACGCACGCACCGTTGATCTCAAGAATCACACCTGTCTTCCCGGCCTGATTGACCTACACGTGCATTTGTCCTCCGAACTGAGCCCTGCCCGTTATGCCGAGGGCTTCTCGCTAAATCCACCTGACTACACGGTTCGTGGCGTCGCAAACGCAGAAAAGACACTGATGGCGGGTTTCACGTCCGTACGTGACTTGGGCAGCCCTCCCGGGGTTGGTGTGGCACTGCGTAACGGCATCAACCGCGGCTTCATCAAGGGTCCACGCATCCAAGCGGCGGGTGGAGTTTCGTCAACGGGGGGCCACGGTGACCCCACCAACGGCCTGCGCGCAGATCTAATGGCGACTGGCAGTACCAATTTGGCTGACGGCCCTGATGACGCCCGCCGAATGGTGCGACAGCGTTACAAAGAAGGATTTGATTTAATCAAAATTGCCACCACCGGCGGCGTGTTATCGCTTTCCAAGAGCGGTGACGCACCATTGTTAGCCGACGAGGAGTTAGCGACAATTGTCAAAACCGCCCGCGACTACTCGATGCCGGTGGTCACCCATGCGCACGGTGCCGAGGGAATGAAACGTGCCATTCGTGCCGGTGTGCAGACCATCGAACACGGCACGTATATGGACGACGAAGCCTTCGCGCTGATGAAACAAAACGGGACATGGCTCGTTCCGACCATTTCAGCCGGACGTTATGTGGCGGAGAAGGCCAAGATCGCAGACTTTTTCCCGGAAATTGTGCGACCCAAAGCCGCCACCATCGGCCCACTGATTCAGGGCACTTTTGGCCGCGCTTACAAAGCGGGCGTGAAAATTGCCTTTGGCACCGATCAAGGTGTGGCACCTCACGGCGAAAATGCCCGCGAGTTTGAATACATGGTCGAAGGTGGTATGCCACCGCTCGAAACAATTCGTGCCGCCACGCTCAGCGCCGCCGCCGTGATGGGTATGGCAAATCAGTTGGGCAGTCTTGAGGCGGGGAAACTTGCCGATATCGTCGCGGTACCGGGTGATCCATCCAAAGACATTAGCGTGATGAGCAAAATGGCGTTTGTGATGAAGGACGGCACCGTATACAAAGCGCCATAACAACCTGCCCCCCCAACAGATTCACCGCACACATCTAAACCACGCAGCGGAATCGGATATGGCTTCATACACACTGCTGGCGATTATCGCCGCCTATTTCGTATTGTTGCTCGCACTGGCTTGGTATACCGGGCGCAACGCAACCAATGAAACGTTTTTTATTGGCAATCGCAAAAGTAACTGGTTACTGGTGGCGTTCGGCATGGTGGGTACCTCACTTAGTGGGGTGACCTTTATCAGCGTGCCCGGTACGGTGGGGCCAAATGGCTTTGGTTACTTGCAGGTGGTGATCGGCAATTGGATCGGCTTTATGTTGATTGCCCTTGTGTTGTTGCCGCTTTACTATCGGCTCAAGCTGACGTCGATATATGATTACCTCGACCAGCGATTTGGCGTCACCGCGCACAAGACGGGCGCATCGTTCTTCATTCTGTCGCGCACCCTCGGTGCTACCGCCCGGCTCTATCTGGTTGTCAACGTGCTGCAGTTATTGGTGGCTGATCCGGTCGGTATGCCCTTCTGGCTGACCACTACTATCATCTTGCTGATGATCTGGCTCTACACGTTTCAGGGCGGCGTAAAGACCATCGTCTTCACCGATACGTTGCAAACCGCCTGTATGTTGGGCGGTCTCGTCATTTGTGTATGGTTTCTCAGCGGCGCGCTGAATCTTGAGTTGGGTGCGATATGGTCAACACTATCCGCCGCAGATTACACGCGGGTCTTGAATACCGACCCCAACGCCCCGGGTTTCTGGCTGAAACAAATCATCGGTGGTGCATTTATTGCCATCGCCATGACCGGCCTGGATCAGGAAATGATGCAGAAGAACATCAGCGTGCCGAACTTGCGCGATGCGCAGAAGAACATGTTCCTGTTCAGCGTCATTCTTGTCGGTGTCAATTTTTTATTTTTGCTGTTGGGTGGCTTACTGTACCTGTTCGCCACAGCCAACGGCATCGCCGCAATTGGCGACCAGATTTTTCCAACCGTGGTGATGCAGCATTTTCCCCATTGGGTGCAGATCATCTTCTTTATTGCGCTGATCTCCGCCCTTTTCCCCAGCGCAGACGGCGCACTGACGGCACTGACCTCCTCGTTTTGTATCGATATCCTCGGTATTCGTAAACAAGAGTTGACCGAGGCACGACAGAAACGCATCCGTCAGACCACACACTTGACGTTTGCGTTATTGTTCTTCGTCATCGTGATGGTATTTCGCTGGCTTGATGACCGCTCGATCATCGATACTATTCTGAAAATCGCCGGGTATACCTATGGCCCGCTACTGGGACTGTTCGTGTTCGGTATGACGACTAGACGTGTACTGAAAAAACCCGCAGGAATTGTGTTCGCCGCCGTCGCGGCTCCGGTTGCATGTTATGTGCTTCAAACCATGCTCGCCCGCAACCCACAGGGGTTTCAGATAGGTATAGAGCTACTCATCCTCAACGGGGCGATCACGTTTTTATTGCTGTGGCTGACCTCGGAAGCGGCCAACAGGGAAGCTAAGTCCGGTTAGCCCGAGAACCTCTCAGCCGCATAACCACTCCCTCGAGGAAGCATGGCAAAAGCTGAAAACAAAACCAAACCAACCGAGGTCAGCGTCGAGTCGTATCTTGGCGCAATTGACAACGAGGCACGGCGCGCCGACTGTGCAACATTGCTCAAATTGATGAGCAAGATCACCAAACAAAAACCAGTGATGTGGGGACCGTCTATCGTAGGCTTTGGCAGCTATCACTACCAATATGAGAGTGGTCGCGAGGGTGATTCCTGCATCATCGGCTTTTCCTCCCGCAAGAGCGAGATCAGCGTTTATCTGACCGCCGACTTTCCCGGGCGTGACGAGCTGTTGGCCAAACTAGGAAAACACAAAATGGCGGTCGCCTGCCTCTATATCAAGACGCTAAGCGACGTTGACATCAAGGTGCTGGAGAAACTAATTGCCGGATCCTACATCGAGCGCAACAAACGCCACTTATAGACTGACAGCGCTAACGTGTTGCGACGGCGCGGCTCGCTAGTCGGCTCGGGAGGCGACTCTCAGCGGCTTCAAGGCTAGCTTTTACCTCTTGCAGCGTGACCGGCTCCAGCTGATCGTCCAACTCAACCACCACCAAATAGCCCCGGTCGAGGCCATCGCGCGTGAACGCCTTGGCCAGTGAAAGTTGGTCGCTCGTTTGTTGCCGACCATCCTCCGGCCGCCAGGTTTCCATCGCGACCAAACATCCCGCTGAGGGTGTGCCGGGGTAGAACGAAGCGCCACGATAGTAGTTCGAATTGATGGTGGTGCCGTGAATCAACATATCGTCGCGCCCTGCCCTGCCGGCCAACAGCGCCTCGGTAAAAGGCACGTATTGACGCCATGTTTCAGGCAAAAAGCTCCGATAAACGCCGTCACTCCACGAGTTTGGTACTTGGTTTGCTTCGGCGTGCTCAAACTCTGCGACCGTCGCCTCGACCGGAATTTTGGAGTGGAGATATGGCGTCGGACCAATCCACTTATTGGTGGCCGTCCCAGCGCCAACAATGGTGAACAGTCCTTGCGGTGTATTGCCGTTAGTAATCGTGCCGGGTAAGTTCGACATGGCATTCGCCAGGTGCGCGATCTGAAACAAACTGCCGTCCGCATTACGAATGAATCGCCCGTCAACACCGCGCACCACCGCGAGACCAAAGCGTTGACGATCTTGGCGCTGAAAACTAAAGATGACTGGTTTACCTGCCCGTATCGGGTACGCAAGCAAATCCACCAGCGGCGGTCGCTTACGGATTTCTGCGGTCAAGTCCGTGCTCAACACATATTCGAGGCGTTGCAGACGTGGCTCGGTTGACCAATCGGCAAAGGTGTTTTTCATCGTCGCGCGAATGAAAGATCGTTGACCATCAGAGCTTTCGGCCTTTAGCAGCGCATAGGCGGTGATCGCGAATTCGCGCGGTGTCGTAATGGATGTGAGCAACCGCGAAAGGTGCGCGGCAGACTCTTTGGCGTAGTAGGTATAGGCGAACGTGAGTACCGCTCGCTGGTAGGCTGCATCCTTACTCGACAGCACCGGGAGAGTATCGAGCAGCAGTCTAAGCCCCGCCTCCTTTTCGACATTCAAGAAACCGATGTTGCCGAGTGCGCCGGGAACAATGCCGTTAGGGTCGAACCCGGTCGGCAGTGCAAGCGCGTCACGAATCAGCTTTAGGCCTTCTTCGCGCGCCGCTGTTTCGCCTTCCACGGAGGCGATGGGTGCCACAAAATCCGCAGCTTGATAGGAAGCGATTTCTGCCGGGGTGTGGCGCTTCTCGGTGGGCATGATCGAACACGCCGACAACCACAGCAGCGCTAGCGGTAACGCGACACCCAAGCGCGCGACGCGCAAGCGACGCGCCGCCCGGTGATTCGCGCTGGCTGCCACACCCTGCATGGTTAGTCTTTACCACACAAGCAGTGCGCTACCGCCGCAAAGGGGAAACCAGTCTTGCCACGCTCGGCAATTTCGGCAAGCCACGTCAGATCACGTTGCGCCTCAGCGGCGACACTCTTCGGCAATATGCTGGTACCAAGGGTCGTATCAAATTGGCGCATGACACCTGTTGCGTAGTCGGTCACGGCTTGCGTGGCAAAACGCTCAAGAAACGTTTCAAACTTGCTGCGCTCAGCTTCGATGTAGGCAAGGCGCGCACCATCGTCGAGTTTGGCGCGTGTGGTCGCCGCCTTAACCGCATCGGCAAAGCTACCGGTGCGATCAATCAACCCACGATCTTTCGCTTGTGCGCCGGTCCACACGCGGCCTTGAGCAATTTCGTCAATCTTGTCGGGCGTTGTTTTGCGCGCTGCGGCGGCTTTGGTCGTGAAATCGGTATAGATATGATCGATGGATAACTTCACCAGTTCCGCCATGCGCGGGTCAAGCGCACGGCGCGGGTCGTACATCGCGCTGCCCAGCCATGTGGTGTGATACCCGCCGGTATACACAGAAAGTTTCTCCATGGTCTTTTCACCGGTTGGCAACATACCGAATACACCGATGGAGCCGGTGATGGTGGCTGCGTCCGCAATCACCTCGTCAGCCGCCATCGAAATCCAGTAGCCGCCCGATGCCGCCACATTGCCCATGGAAACCACCACCGGCTTGCCGGCTTTGCGGGTCAGCTCCAATTCGCGGCGAATCAGTTCGGAACCATACGCGCTGCCGCCGGGGGAATTCACCCGTAGCAAAATGGCCTTGATTTTTTCATCTTCCCGCGCTTTACGAATCAAGTCCGCCGTCGACCGACCGCCGATTTTACCGGGCGGCTCGACGCCATCGCTGATCTCGCCCTCAGCCACCACCACGCCAATCGCATCGCCTGATGTTCTTGCTTCGACAGTGCTCAGATAGGCGGACATCGAAACTTGACGGAAGGTTTTTTTCTCTTTGTCCTCGGCACCTTTCTCAATCAACATGGCGCGGAGCTCATCACGCGTCTTTAGCGCGGTAACCAGTTTGGAATTCAGCGCCATCTTGGCGGCATCACCACCAGTCGCCTTCAGATTTGCGACGACCTCGTTAATACTCTTGTTGACCGCACCCGCTTCAAACTTCCGCACTTTCTCGACGTCACCCGTAAATGTCGCCCACAAACCATCGTACAAGTATTTATCCGACTCCATCGTTTCCTTGGACGGTGCGGTAGTGAAATACGGCTCACCAAAATTTTTGTACTTGCCCGAGCGGATCACGTTTGCCGAAACACCAACACGATCCAGCGCCTCTTTGTAGTAGTTGCGATACCGACCATAACCCTGCATCATCAACAAGCCCATTGGGTGCATGTACACCTCATCGGCATGTGCAGCGAGGTAGTAGCTTGCTTGGTCATAATTCCCCGCCCATGCAAAAACTTGTTTGCCGCTGGCGCGGAAACGGGTAATCGCCGCGCCGACTTCGCGCAGGCTGGAGAGTCCCGCACCGGGGAACTGATCGAGCTGCAGCAAAATACGTTCAATCTTTGGGTCTTTGGCCGCCGCATCCAGCACCGTGACGATGTCGCGCAGTTGAACTTGGCCGCCGTCATCGTCGCCACCAAGGCTGCCCATCAACTTTTCACGCGCCCCACCCGAGCGCTGCTCGACGATACGCCCGTCGAGATTCAACACAAGCGCCGTCTTTTCCTGCACCTTGACCCCCGATGGAGACAACAACGCAACGATGATGGCGACCGCAATCACCAAGAAGATCGCGTTGAAGAAAAAGCGTCGGGTACTGTCAATGGCCCCCCAAATGCGGGCGAGGATTGACTTAGGCGGATCAAATGCGGAATAGGCCATGAATTCTCCGAGGAAAAGATTTCAACTCCCAAATTATCGTGGGCAGACTAACCACATAACAATCGGGATGTGACGAAAAGGTAATTATGTCACCCGGACGAGCAAAATCATTGCCTAAACGACGGCCAGAGTTACGGCTTGAGACGGTCTGCAACCTGCCGCTTGAAATACCCGTTTTGCAAATAGGGATACAAAGACTTGCCGGGACAGGCGGTGTTCGCCGAGTAGTCCTTGTGCCCCGCAATCTTGTCCGGACTGATGTTGAACCGTTTCGCCAACATCGCCATCGTTGCGGTCACGGCATTGAGCTGAGCGGGGTTTGGGTCGACCTCTTCAAAATTGCCGAGGACAACAATCAACGCGTGGCCGGTGGGGTCGTATTCGGTATTGGTGTCGCCTGCATAGTTGACATCACGCCCCTCGTAGACGTTCCCGTCGAGGTCGATCAAGTAATGATATGGAATGTCCGCCCACTTGCGGGTGTCGCGTGACCAAGACTGCAGATTGCGTAAATACTGTTTCGGATCTTTGTCACGCAGGAAAGCAACCCCGCCGTGATGTAACGTGATGTATTGCGGCACATGCCGCTTCGTCGTGGCGGCAGCGTCTGTTGGCATCGGTGTGCCACCCCATTCGGAGACCGGGATGATGCGTAGTGGCGGCGTCTGAACTTTCGGCGAAACTGCGCAGCCACTTAGCAGGAGGGCGCACAGCAGCACGACAAATGAGGTAGTCGGCTTCATGATAGGGGATCTGGTTTTGTATTGACTTCAGCTGGCTTAAGTTCCTCAGGCTTTGGCGTCAATCCATAAGGCGCGACCAGTCTCCACAAATTCGCCGGCACCATATGTTTGATCTTGGCAGCATGCTCGCGACGAAGATGCAACACTGTCTCAATGGCTTTCATCTCCACCCGTGCTCGAGCGAACTCCAAGCCGCGCGGTCCAACCTTCGGCATCAACCAACCGACGATGGGACGCAACCAGTCGGGCATCGATCGCAATGGTAATCCACCCGCAGCTCGCTCAACGTTCGCCAAAAATCCTTTCACCGGTCCGAATCGTTTGCCGCCGCTGCCCGGCGCTTCCGTGACTACCTCATCACCAAGTAACTTCAGCAGTTCTTCGCCACGCTCGTTACGTACAATCAGCCACTGCCGCCCTTCGCCACCCATGTAGCCGACGGTAATGTCCGCCAAAACATTTGTGTAATCCACACACGTCCGGCATGTCATCGGGAAAAAATCATTGGGCAGTTTGGATAACGGCAACATCAAAAACGGAATCGCTTTCACGCGACCATCGGTATAACGAATTTCGACGTGGTAATCCGCGCGAAATTCAAGATAGGTGATGTTCTGCGGCTCCTCCGAAATCAACTCCAAAAACTGGTGAAAACGTTCGGTGGTGGTGTTATCCGAACACGGTGTGCCGATCACATAAAGCTGCTCCAACCCCAGTTCGGCTTCGATCGCCCGCAACGCATAGACTTGGCACGGAATGCCGATCACGGCGATGCGTTTGTAACCTCGCGCGGCCACGGGCTCAAGCAACGCTAACAACGGCGCATACCCCATGCGCATACCGCGGCATTGCTGCATACCTTCCGCCTTGGTGACAATGACCGGCACCGGCCGCCAAGCGTCGTTGGGGTCGGGTGCCATGGTGAGCACGGCTTCTACCGCATTGGTCTCAAGCAGGTGCTCGGCGATACGTGTGGTGATACCAGTCCACTGCGCGCCGGGGCTGGGACTGGCGAGTGCGGCACGTACCATCCGACGGAATGGCCCAAAAAAAAGCTCGTCAGGTTTTTCCTCATCGCGCGCGCGCCCGTGCACCCGCGCCTCCAGGTTTGGATAGTCTGGCGCGATAAATTGACACGCCTGACCGCAGCGCTTGTCGTCCGCCGTGCGCGAAATTCCGCAGTCGGTACACAGTCCGCGCGGCTTCGCGGCGGAGGTGGGAGGTGCCCATACAATCGGCTGGACGGGCGATGACGCGGTGGCGGCTTGCGGCAGGGTCGATGACATAGCCGCAGAGATTAGCAGGATTCAACCTACCGCTGCACTGGAGGACGGAAATCAGTCGGTTGTGGTCCAGCAAGTTCAAGGCGACTCGCATATTCGCGGGGTTGTCCTGTGATCGGATCCGAAAAAGCGATCGATTTGGCGAGCAACTGCAATGGCCGCGTCAGGTCTTCTACGTCTGCAGTGGTATGCACCGGATAAATTTGATCATTCAAAATCGGCATACCGAGGGCCGCCATGTGTAACCGCAGCTGATGTTTTTTCCCGGTCCGGGGTGAAAGTTGGTAATGAGCATGGCCGTCGCTTTGTTCAATGAGCGTAATGGCGGTTTCACTGTTCGGCTCCCGACCCCGAACCTCGCGCATGCGCATGAAGTGTTCACTCTCTTCGAGGTAACTGCGATAGACCATCGGCAAACTTAAATGGCCCGACCAACGTGCCCAAGCTTCATAGGATTTTTCAACAACACGCTGTTCAAATAACGACTGGTAAGCACCACGCGTAGCGGGCTGTTTGGTGAACAACACCAATCCGGCGGTCTCACGATCGATACGGTGCATCGGTGCCAACGTATCGATACTGAGTCGGCGCTTGAGGCGAACCAGTAAGGTTTCTTGCAGGAAACGACCTCCCGGCGTGACCGGCAAAAAGTGCGGTTTGTCGGCCACCACAATAAACTCGTCTTCAAAGACGATGGCCTCTTCAAACGGCAACTTCGGCTCTTTGTCTATTTCGCGGTAGTAGTAGAGCTTTTGTTGGGGCTGATATGGTGTGGTGGGCGGGACGGGCTCGCCATTGACATCACATACATCACCGCGCTGCATACGCGCGACAATCTCCGCCCGATCCACCCCGGGAAATTTTTCGTCGAGAAAGTCGAGCATCGTCGCCCACGGCGCCGCGCCTTCTGGCACTTCCGGCAACACAATCACGCTGGGGCCGACCCCGTCGCGGACCGGCAATGGCCGCTTCATTGTCATCAACTGGCCTTCAATCGCCGCTAAGACGCGGCGTCGAGCCGTTTGGCACGCGCCAGACGCCATTCACCATCGGGCTCGTTATCGTAAACGTCTTCGAGCGTGGTGTTGGTTTCTTCGAGTTTGGTGTCGAGCGCGATGCGGTTGTCAAAAACAAAACACTCACCTTCCCAATCACGTTCGGCGTCGGGTATTTGTTTGAAGTAGTTCAGAATGCCACCTTCAAGCTGATAGACCGGCACATCCATGTCACGCATCCACGCGCTGGTTTTTTCGCAGCGAATACCGCCGGTGCAATACATCGCGATGCGTTTGCCGTCACGTCGCCACTCATCAATGTGTTCTTTGACGTAATTGGGAAAATCGCGGAAGTTCACCACGCCCGGATCGATCGCGTTCTTGAAACGACCGAGCCGAAACTCAAAGCTGTTGCGGTTATCGAGCAACACCACGTCTTCCTCGGTAATGAGCTTGCGCCATTCGGCCGGTGAGACGTTGGTTCCGGTCAGCCGCCCATCCACCCCATCAATTCCCAGCGGCACGATCTCGGCTTTGACGTGGACCTTCATTTTGCGAAACGGCACCGTCTTGCACACGCTGCGCTTGAAGATGATGTCGCTAAACGCACCGACGAATCGGGGGTCGGCTTTTACCGTATTCTCAAACGCATCGATCTGCGCCACCGAACCCGCCACCATGCCGTTGAGCCCCTCTTCGGCGAGCAGAATGCTACCGGTGATTGGCTCTGTGATTTCGCGAAAGACCAGCGCGAGCGCCTCCGCGTCCGCGATGCGGACAAACTTGTAAAACGCAGTATGGATAAGCAGAGCGGAGTCGGGGCTGGTCACGGCGATGGCGATGTTGGTAGACGAGCGATCATTTTCCCACGAACCAGACAGCGGCTGGGGATCGGCTAACGGCAAAAAATCCAACCCCGAACAAACACGGGCATTTTCGTCGCATTTCGTGAATTCAACAGCAAATGTCGACGACCTTTAGGGGGTTGATTTAGGGGGTAAGGTATCGAACGGCGGTACCCTTTTGTTTCTCAAGACGAAAGGACACTGCCATGAAACGTTGGGACCTTACCCTAGACGAAAGAT
>JADCIX010000088.1 GCA_020247545.1 Rhodocyclaceae bacterium
AAGCCAAGAAAGTGGCGTTGGTCGCGGTCATGCATAAGCTGCTCTTGATCCTGAATGCGATGATCAAGCGTGATCAGATGTGGGAGCCAAACTATGTTCACAACCAGTCAAAACCAGCTTGATTTCAAGACAGTTGCTGGCCCCTTTTATTCCCTTTAATTCCGCGTTTTTCACAAACACTCTACCCAGAAAAAGCCCCGACTCAAGTCGTATCGGGGACGCTGCACGACTTCCGGACCAACAAAACCACGCGGACACAACCGCAGCTCAGCCAATCGCTTTTCTGCGTATGGTCGCATCACGCGCCCGAATTGGAGATGCCTTGGCAATAGTTGTTCCTCTGCGCTAAGTTCGTTCAATCGACTCGGCTGCCCGCAAACGTCAAAATCAATGCGATTCGGATTACCTGCTCTGACCTTCACGCTGTTTTCTCGAAAGCCGCCACTGCACAAATCTTGTCGCGGCGCTGATGCGCACGCCGCTGCTGCCGCTGCGACCGAAAGCATTTGTGCCAACAAAACGAACCAGCGTGTCATTTGCGACGCCTCCCAAATACGCTTGGATTCACATAGTCGCCGTATAGCGATACGCCAGTAAATGCTGCCATCGGCAACATTGTTGCGAAGCTCCAAGTCTGCATGCCAACTTCATAGGAGACCCTTGAAAACAGCGAGTTAAGACCACCGCCTTCAATCCGATTGCCAAATGTCGTACTTAGCGCGTCCCTGTCATAACTCCAAGAGTTGCCAAGGTCGTGCGGCTTGGACACCTGTCGAACGAAGGAGCGCACCGAACTGCAAATTAGGTTGCCCATCATCTCGCAACCGCTCTCGCCAGGCGAATATAAATGCGTCTCATACTCCATCGCCATGCCGCCTTTCAGAAACCACTTAACAAATCGCGGCACGGCGTTCCACTCAGCGTCTTCAATCGTCCGAGTGACATTGCGGCCACCATCTGTCTTCCAACCGTCGAACAGCATTGGGGACAGACCACGATTATTCTGGGACGTTCCAAAGGTGTGAGAGACGACAGGATAGCAGAAAATAATCGTGGTCTGTCACCGATTATTATTTAAAAGCGCGTATGGCTCAACGGTTGGGCTTGGTTGAGCGCGAGCCGGATGTCATTAATAGGTGATTACGGAGGCGGTGGGGCATGAAGACGTGTTAGCACAGAAATATATTGACCCTAACCCCTTTTATTGCCTTTTATTTAATAGGTTTTGATGGTGCGCTGGCCGGTACTGGTGGTCTCCACTTCCTGTGTACCGGCATAGGTCACCACCGTGGCGTCGCCTCTCACCTGTTTGGTACGCTGATGCTCCGGCCCATAGGTAAAGGTCGCCGTGTTGCTGCCTTTGGTGAGGGTTAGCGGCATGTCAAAGCTGGTCCACGTCGCGGTGCGGCCATTGGGGGCGGTGGCCAAGTTGCCGTTGGCGTCATAGGTGTAGGTGCCGGTGCCGAAGGTGCCGCCGGTCACGCTGGTGATGGCGTGCGGACGAATAGCCGATGCGCCTTGCGCCGGATAGACCATATTTACTAGCCGGAGCAATCGAAATAGCCACAGCCCAAACCTAAGCAATGACGGACGTTTCCAGCACAAATCGCCTGAAACAAGCCGTCCTTGCTGCACTTTGCCGGACGAATCCACCCAAACGGGTTCGCGTCTAAACAATATGCCTGCGGGTGTCTAGTAAACTCTTCCCTGCCCCCATCGTTTGAAGACCACACTTGCCTGTCGAGACCTTCCACGCTTCCTGCAATCCAAGGCCCGCCGCGATTGGGCGTTGCCTGCTTCAGCCAAACGGTAGCCAACTATGTGCGGCATAAGCGGCTTCGTGACCTTTGGTCGGACGGCATACGAAGCACAAGCCGTACTGCGCCAGATGAACCGGCGGCTCTCGCACCGTGGGCCGGATGCCGAAGGCTACTTTGCGCATGAAAATGTGCATCTCGCGCATCGACGCCTCGCCGTCATCGACATTGCCGCAAGCACACAGCCAATGACCACCGCCGATGGCAGGCACACCATTGTCTTCAACGGGGAAATCTACAACTATCGAAGTTTGCGAGACGAGCTCCGCGCGCTCGGCAGGCAATTTGCCACCAATGGCGATACCGAGGTGATGTTGCAAGCTGTCGCCGAATGGGGGGACGGCGCGTTGCAGCGCATTGAAGGCATGTTCGCGTTTGCCTGCTTCGATAAGGCCGACCAAACCCTCTTCGTGGCGCGCGATCATCTCGGTGTCAAACCGCTGCATTTTGTGGCAAGTGCGACGACCTTTGCATTTGCCTCGGAACTAAAGGCACTGATCGAACATCCTGCGGTTTCAAAGAACATCAATCTGGATGCGCTGGGGCTATTTTTGGAATGCCAGTACATCCCTGCGCCGTTAACGATTTACCGGGATGTTTCAAAACTTGAAGCAGGCCACGCGCTGCGTCTCAATGTTCAGACTGGCGAGATCGCCCGTTGGCAATACTGGTCAGTTGACTATCAGCAAAAACTGTCGGTCTCCGAAGCAGAGGCGATCGACCTGCTGGATGCCGAACTTCGCCGGTCGGTTGAGTCGATGCTCGTTGCCGATGTTCCACTCGGTGCGTTTGTCAGCGGCGGAGTCGATTCCAGTGTGGTCGCCGCGTTGATGACGGACCTCACCGGCAAGCCCATTGAGACCTTTAACCTCGGTTTCCTCGATCAATCCGGCCGCCCGGATACCACCCAGAGTGAACACGACGAGGCGGCCAAAGTTGCTGCACATTTAGGCAGCCACCACCACGCATTGATGGTCAAGCCGTCGGATGTGACGGACGCATTTGGTGATTGGGTCAATGTGTTTGACGAACCGTTTGGCGACCAAGCCGCGCTACCGACGATGTTGCTGTCAAAGCTCACCCGCCAACATGTGACCGTTGCGCTCACCGGTGAAGGCGCAGACGAGCTATTCTCCGGTTATGCCAATTATCAAAAGCGGGTGGCCGAGGAAAAAATCTCTGCAATTTTAGGGTCGAGTGGGTCGCCCTTCCCCAGCCTGCTTGCGATGCTGCCCGCTGCCGCACGCAAAGATCGGCTCGTCAAAGCCATCATGCAGCCCAAGGCGAAGCGCTATGCGACCATCCCCAACGTGTTTGATCGTGCGTTGCAGCCAACGCTCTTTTCCGAGGGGTTTCTGGCACAACAGAAAACGCATATCGCCGACTATGCGGCGAAGTTCTACGATGAATGTAACGCCAGCGATTACATCGAGAAAATTATGTACGTCGATATGCGTCTCTGGCTAGCGGATGATTTGCTGACCAAGGTCGATCGCGCGACCATGGCCTATTCACTTGAGGCGCGTGTGCCGTATCTTGACCACCGCTTTGTTGAGTTTGTTGCGCGCCTCGATCCCGCGTTGAAACAACGTGACAAGACGACCAAATACATTCTCAAGAAGTTGGCCGCCAGCTACCTGCCGGAGGAAATTGTCTATCGCAACAAGCAGGGCTTTGTCATGCCACTGTCCAGCTGGCTGCAGTCGAGCTTAAAGCCCCATGTGGAGGGCGCGCTCGGCGCTGATGGCAACAGCAACTCAGGACTCGCAAAGCGGGGCTTGTTTCGCAAAGGCGCATTGGCGAAGCTACAAGCCGAACACGCGTTGGGCCGAAGCAATCATGCGGGTCGCATTTGGGCGCTGACCGTCTTGGAGCAGTGGTTCCAGTGTTACGCGCCGGAGTTTTCGCTTTGAGCGCCATGTCAACGCTTTCGATTCTGCATACCGAATCGTCGATCGGTTGGGGTGGGCAGGAGATTCGCATCCTGACTGAAGCCTGCGGCATGCTTGAACGCGGCCACAAGGTCATGCTGCTTACGCCCCCGAGTGCAGAGATGCTCCCCGCCGCAAAAAAAATGGGGGTTCCGGTTCAAGCCATCGATATCGCCAAGAAGCGCTTCGGACCTTTACTATCATTACGCGCATGGCTAGCCGAACACGGTAAAGACTATGACGTCATCAATACCCACAGTTCGACGGATTCATGGTTGACCGCGATTGCATGTCAGACATTGTCCGGCATGCCGCCAATCGTGAGAACACGCCATGTTTCCACTGCGATTAACAATCACTGGTCAACACGCTGGTTGTACACGAAGGCGACGGCGCACATTGCCACCACTGGAGAAGCGCTGAGGGCACAGCTGCATCGTGACAATGGTTACGCGTTAGATCGTATGACCTCGGTCCGAACAGGTATTGATTTAAATCGCTTCCAGCCGCTAGATAAAGATGCCATGCGCGCAAAGCTGCGTGTACCGGCTAATCCGACCATCGGCATCCTGGCAACACTGCGCGATTGGAAGGGGCATGATTATTTGCTCGACTCGTTGAAAATTTTGCGCGCTAAGTTCCCAGAATGGCGGCTCATTATCATCGGCGATGGCCCGCAACGTGCTCGCCTCACGTCGCGTGTCCAGAACGAAAACCTGTCTGGAATTGTGCGCTTCGTCGGCAATGTGGACAACGTCCCAGAATGGCTTTCGACGTTAGATATCTTTACCCTTCCCTCTTTTGGCGACGAAGGAGTTCCGCAAGGCATCATGCAAGCCATGGCTTGTGGATTGCCGGTGGTGTCGACACCGGTCGGCGCAATCGCGGAGGCGGTGCAGGATGGCACGACCGGAATATTAGTCGCACCAAAGAGTGCCCACGCACTGGCCGGCGCGCTTGAACGATTGATGGCCGACGAAGTCTTGCGGCGAAATATGGGGCAAGCTGGTCGCGCCTACGCCTCGACCTCCTTCGGCATTGATGTCATGTTGGATCGTATGACAGATGTATTTGTTCGCGCCGTCATGGCGCAGAAGGGTAAGTAGCGATGTGCGGCATTGCCGGGTTCTTCGCCAAGCACAACGTGCCGGCCGCTACAGTGGAAGCGATGATGTCGGCACTCAAGAACCGTGGCCCAGACGCGCAACACAGTGTTCGGTGGAACGCGGACTGGAGCCGCGCCGTTGATACGGTGCGTCATATAGCAGGTGATACGGCCGGCGCACCGAGCGCACTAATTCACGCACGGCTTTCCATTATCGATCCCCGCCCGATTTCCGATCAGCCGATGCAAAACGACGACGGCTCCGTCTGGATTTGTTACAACGGTGAAGTCTACGATTGGGCCGAACATGCCGAGACACTAAAAGCGGCAGGCGCGGAGTTCAAGACAAGGTCAGACACCGAATTCATTTTGCAGGCTTATCAACACTGGGGCATCGACATGATTGCGCGCTTGCGCGGTATGTTTGCGATTGCCATTCTTGACCTGCGGATAAAAAAGCTTTGGCTGATACGTGATCGTATGGGGTTAAAGCCGATGGTCTATTCCTTCATCGACGGAAATTTGGCGTTCGGCTCCACCGTCCGTAGCGTGCTTCCCTTTGTGCCTGCCGATGCGCGCCAATGGGATCGTTATGCGATTGACGCGTACCTGGCGCACCGCTATGTCCCGGCACCACGGACTATCTTCGAGAATATCCAGCGTTTGCCCAACGCGCATTGGTTGTCACTTGATTTGGCAACCCGCCGACTTGAAACCAAGTGTTATTGGACACCTCCCGATGCACTGGCCGAACAACCCATACCCGATGGTCAATGGCTTGCGACGCTCGATGCGGCGGTGTCCATGCGCACCGTTGCCGACCGCCCGCTTGGTGTGTTTCTATCCTCCGGCATTGACTCGTCAACAGTGGCATCTCGCCTTGCATTGACCGGGCATTCGGCGCTGCAAACATTTACCGCAGGCTTCGACAAGCCGGAAATGGATGAATCGCCTACGGCGGCAAAGATAGCGGCAGTACTGGGCTTTCCTAATCAAGTGATCGCCGTCCCCGGTTCAGTTCGTGACGATATCGATCAAATTATTGATGACCTCGACGAACCATTTGCCGACCCATCGGCGATACCGAGCTGGTATCTCGCGCGCGAGACCACCAAACATGTGAAAGTGGTTTTGGGTGGAGACGGAGGCGACGAACTGTTTGCGGGCTACAAGCGCTTTGACAAACATCTCAAGACAGGCTGGCGTCGCAACATCTTCGGTGGCGACAACAGCGTACCGCGCAACCGCGATATCACCGGCGGCGGTGTCTCCAAGTTTTTCGACGAGGTCCGCCTTGACTGGTGGCGTGCCTACAGCCTGCGTTTCTCAGGCTTTACACCTTCACAGCGCGCTGCATTGCAGCCCGCACTTGCAGGCAAAAGCCCGGTCTACTGGCGGGGGATGGAGCAACGTACGGCGCAAAAATGGCTGGAGACGGCCAATCCACGTGGGCCTATCAGCGAGCTTCTGGAAATAGACCGCCTGAACTATTTGCCCGAATACATCCTGCGTAAAGGCGACCTGTGCACCATGGCGCACGGACTCGAACTGCGAGCGCCGTTGTTAGACCATGCCTGGTTTTCACTGGTACACAGCATGCCAACCAGCCAACGGTTTACCCAGCCGGCCAAACAACTGTTGCGTGTGGCCATGCCACAACTTGCTGCGTCCGATATCGATCTATTCAACGCCAAGAAAAAAGGCTTTAATCCGCCGCTAGACACTTGGTTGAAAATCGATCTGGCAGATCGGCTAGACGACATGCCTGCCAATCTTGAGCGGCTCACCGACGGCCAAATTCGCGGCAACGCCGCCAAACAACTCTTGATTTTTTACCGCCGAGGAAACTCGCGCTACGCTGAACAAATCTTTCAGTTGCTGGTCTTGGAGATGTCATTAACGCAGCTCGACAGACTACGCGGAGAGTTGCCGTGATCATTACCGCAGCCGAGGCGGCTCAGGCCCAACGTATCCTCATCATCAACGTCACCCGGATTGGCGATACCCTGCTTGCCACGCCGGCCATGCGTGCCATCGCCGCACATTTTCCGAACGCCACGGTTACCTGTCTTGGCCACCCACAGCGTGCGGAGGTGCTGCGGCATTTGCCGTATCTGGGTAAGGTGGGAATGATCACCAAAAAATCGGCTTGGGCGCGGGGCTGGAAAGATGTCTTCACCAAGCCCGAATACGACTATGCGTTTGTGTGGGGACAAGATGGCGCATTGGTGAGTTACGCGCTTCGCAAGGCTCGCTGTGTCGTCGCCGAACGACAGCGGGACGACAAGATCAACCGGAAACTGGCCTTCGCTTTCGACGCCCCTCCGCAGAACAGTATCCACGCGGTTGCGTGGTTTCTCGCAATGCCGTCCGCCGTGGGAATTTCAGTGAGAGGCTTGGGCATTGATGTTGCGATTACCGAAGAAGAAAAACGCATCGCCAGCGAAACCATGTTTGGGGTTCTCGGCGCGTCAAATCACGCCCCAATCATCGGATTTCAAGTCGCGAGTTTTGCAACCAAGGCGTGGCGCGATTGGCCGATCCAACGCTTTATTGCGTTAGCCCTGCGCATCATCCAGCAATATCCAGACGCACGCTTTGTTTGTTTTGGTGCGCCCGGCGACCAATCACGTATCGCAGAACTTGAACGCGCCCTGCGCGGCCGGGTCATTAGTTTTGCAGGCAAGACAACACTGCGTGAAACTGCGGCGTTGATGTCTCACTTGGATCTCTACGTCGGCATCGACACAGGCCCGACACATCTCTACAGCGCGCTGAAAAAACCGATGGTGGTGTTGTATCACCCATCCATCCCGAGTGCGCTTTACAAGCCGCTGGACCACCCTGCATTGTCGGCAATCGATCATCCGCTGGCAGGCCCTACCTGTCGCGACAAAATTTCGATGAATGAAATCGACGCGGAGCTTGTCTGGCGGGCGGTACATGGCGCGCTGGAAGGTGAGCCATCGACACTTCCCGGCATGGCGTCACCGGGGATTGATGAAGGTGTTGCGCCGTGGCCGGGCGACGCCCTTGCCTACAACTAACTTGGCAGCGTTAGAAGTACGCTTCTTCCATCGCCAACACACTGCTGGCACCGTTGATGACGGCCTCACGATAACCATCAGCGAATGGCAGAATATGGTCGGCAAAAAAACGTACGGTCAACACTTTGGCCTTCAAGAAGTCAGTGTCGCCTTCCCCCTTGGATAATTGATCAGCCGCAGCGATGGCCGAACGCGCCATGATCCAGCCGCCACACACAGTACCGGCCAACATCAGGTAGTGAACTGCACCGGCGTTAACAGCACCCTGATTTTCTTTGAACGTAATCGCGATCCACTCGGTCGCACGTTTGAAGTCTTCAAGCCCTCGCGCAAGTGTTTTTGCAATTGCTTTCAGATTCACGTCAGAAGATGCCTCCAAGGAGCTTACTGTTTTTTGCATTTCTGCGATCAACGCCAGCGCAGTTTGGCCGCCTTCACGCCCGACCTTGCGACCGACCAAGTCATTGGCCTGAATGCCGGTCGTGCCTTCATAGATCGCCGAGATGCGTGAATCACGGTAGTACTGCGCCGCACCGGTCTCTTCGATAAAGCCCATGCCGCCGTGAATTTGTACACCTAGCGAGGTGACTTGAATTCCAGCTTCGGTCGAATAGCCTTTTACAATCGGGATCATCAGATCGACCAGCGCTTGGTTGAAGCGCTTGGTTTGCTCGTCTTCCGAGCGGTCGGCGAGGTCTAAACACTTCGCGGTCCAATAAATCATCGCGCGACACGCTTCAGCATACGCGCGCATGGTCATCAGCATGCGCTTGATATCCGGGTGATAGATGATCGGCACAGATTTTGGTGCAGTGCCCAAACTTGCCGGGACCGGTACGGTTGGACGGCCCTGAACGCGCTCACGCGCCCAGACTAGTGCATGTTGGTAGGCACGTTCAGAAATCGAGACCCCTTCGAGACCAACGCCCAGCCGCGCGGCGTTCATCATCACAAACATGTATTCCAAACCGCGATTGATTTCGCCAATCGGGTAACCAATCGCGCCGCCGCGTTTTTCATCTTCGCCGTAGATCATGACGCAAGTGGGACTGGCATGAATGCCGAGTTTATGTTCGATGGATGCGCATTTCACGTCATTACGCTCGCCCAGTGAGCCATCCGCATTGACCAACACCTTCGGTACCAGAAACAGCGAAATACCCTTCACCCCTTCCGGCGCACCTTCCACTCTGGCAAGCACGAGATGGATGATGTTCTCGGTGTAATCGTGGTCGCCATAGGTAATGAATATTTTCTGGCCGGTAATCTTGTAACTGCCGTCCCCGACGGCCACGGCCTTGGTGCGCACAAGCGCCAAATCAGAACCCGCTTGCGGCTCGGTCAGGTTCATGGTGCCGGTCCATTTTCCGGTAGTCATGTTCGGTAAGAACTTGTCTTTGAGTTCTTGGGAGGCGTGTTGATCCAACGCTTCAATCGCCCCCAACGTCAGCAGTGGGCAAAGTTTGAATGCCATATTGGCACTACCGAGCATCTCCGACACGGGGGTCGCGACAACGTGGGGCAGACCCTGTCCGCCAAACTCAACGGGTGCCTCTAAACCGCTCCAACCGCCTTCAACGTATTTCCAATAGGCATCTTTAAATCCCTTGGGCGTGGTCACATTGCCATTGGAAATTTTTGCCCCTTCCTGGTCGCCGGAGCGATTAAGAGGTGCCAAGACTTCGCTCGAAAATTTTCCCGCCTCGGAAAAAATTGCGTCAACCAGATCATCGGTGACGTCTTCACATCCGGGAAGTTTGGCGATATCCGACAGACCGACAACGTGTTTCAGGACAAACGAAATGTCTTTCAGTGGAGCGGTATATTGGGACATGGGGGACTTGGTTCTCTCATTAAAGTTAGGCGTGTGGCATTGTCGTCGCGTTACAGGGCGGCTGTCAGTTCGGGGACCAACGTAAACAAGTCGCCGACCAAACCATAGTCAGCCACCTGGAAAATCGGCGCTTCGGGGTCCTTGTTGATCGCCACGATCACCTTGCTGTCTTTCATCCCTGCAAGGTGCTGGATCGCTCCTGAGATGCCGACAGCGATATAGAGTTCCGGCGCAACGACTTTTCCGGTTTGGCCAACTTGATAGTCATTCGGCACAAAGCCCGCATCAACGGCTGCGCGTGAAGCACCCAATGCTGCACCGAGTTTGTCGGCCAGCGGCTCCAACACCTGACGGTAACGCTCCCCGTCTCCCATACCACGGCCTCCCGATACAATCCGTTTGGCCGCGACCAGCTCCGGTCGGTCGGACTTGGTGAGTTCCTGACCGGTGACCTTCGACAGGCCGTTATCCGCAGGTGCTGCGACATTCTCGACTGTTGCAGTACCACCGGTTGCTGCAACCGCATCGAAGCCGGTCGCACGAACCGTGAGCACTTTGATCGCATCAGACGATTTCACAGTGGCGAATGCGTTACCGGCATAGATGGGCCGCACGAAGGTATCAGTTGCTTCAACTGCCACTACGTCTGAAAGCTGCGCGACGTCAAGCAACGCCGCCACACGCGGAGCCGTGTTCTTGCCGGATGCGGTAGCGGGGAACAAAACGTGCGAATAGTTCTTCGCGAGTTCCACGACGAGGGGCGCAAGATTCTCGGCGACGACAGAATCTAAATGCGGCGCGTCGGCAACGAGCACTTTGCTGACGCTGGAAACTGCGGCGGCGGCTGATGCCGCGGCACTGCAATTGCTGCCTGCGACGAGCACATGAATTTCGCCACCAATTCTTTGCGCGCAGGCAATGGTTGCGGTGACGCCCGATTTCAAGGCGGCGTTATCGTGATCTGCGATTACCAAAATTGCCATTTCAATTTTTCCTGAAAGCGTTATCTTGTAGGGGGATGTTGCTGAGCATCGTAAGGGAACTAAATTACCTTGGCTTCGTTCTTCAGCTTATCAACCAACGCGGCGACATCTGCCACCATCACCCCACCTTTGCGTTTCGGCGGCTCAACGACTTTGAGCGTGGTCAGTCGTGGAGAAACATCGACGCCGAGCGCATCCGGCGTAAACACATCGAGTGGCTTTTTCTTCGCCTTCATGATGTTGGGCAACGTGGCGTAACGAGGCGTATTCAGGCGTAGGTCAGTGGTGATGATCGCAGGCAACTTGATGGACAGCGTCTCAAGACCGCCGTCGATTTCTCGCGTAACGGATGCTTCCGTGCCGCTCACCACCACCTTTGATGCAAACGTGGCTTGAGCCCACCCAAGCAAGGCCGCCAGCATCTGGCCGGTTTGATTGGAATCGTCATCGATGGCTTGTTTGCCGAGCAATATTAATTGAGGCGTTTCTTTTTCGACGATCGCCTTCAGCACTTTTGCGACGCCAAGTGGCTGCACCTCGAGCGCGGTCTCAACCAGAATCGCCCGGTCAGCCCCCATCGCCAACGCTGTGCGCAATGTCTCCTGACATTGAGTCACCCCGATGGATACCGCGATGATCTCGGTGGCAACACCAGCCTCCTTTAACTTGACGGCCTCTTCAACGGCAATTTCGTCGAACGGATTCATCGACATCTTGACGTTGGCGAGTTCAACGCCGCTTTGGTCGGCTTTCACACGGACTTTTACGTTGTAGTCAACAACACGTTTGACGGGGACGAGAATTTTCATCGGGCAGGTTCACGTTATCTGTTGGGGGCCGCGCAGAAGGCGGGGGAAGCGCACGAATTCAAACGAGCGTTTGAATTATAGAGGAGAGAATCGCGCTTCTAGCGGGCAACACAAGCCAATATGCTTTTTGTACCTCGTTGGTAGCGAAACAACTGCGAATCAAAACTATCCTATCCACCGGCGTCTTCAGGCATTGTGCCTCAATGCCCCCGCCAATCCTAGGATTTGTTAAAACGGCTCCGCACGGGTGCCCAATATGCCGCCGCGACAATTGCGCCGGCCAGCATAAACTCCAGATTGATGAACAGATACTCTAATGCAGGGTACACCGTGTGCCCGTCCCAAGGCATCGCGCCGACAACTGCCAGCAACGCAAAGCTGGGTCGCGCCCACGCCTTGAATATGATGAGGCCGATGGTGCTGGCCGTCGCTGCGACGAGGTAGGTCACTCCCACCCAGCTCGCCATCCAGGTGGTTTGGTCCGCCGCTTTTACAAAGTCGCGCAGCGGTGCAGGTAACTGCTCCGCGGTAAAGACGTGGCCGAGAATCGCCAACACGACACAGGCGAGATAGCAACTAATCAAGGTGCGGAATTGTTTTGATGTCATGCCGTAAGTCTAACCGCCACCAAGGCTTTTGCGTCACTAAAAAACCGGACGGGCTGGTGTTTTGTGCGGTCGCGCTCAGAATGAACAACACACGCGGCGGAGGATGGGGCAAACTATGGCCCTCCATGCATACACCCCTTCTCCCCCACGCCCTAAGCGGTGAGCGCTTTGAATTCGACTGCATGGCCGGTCGTATTAGCGCGTATGTGGACGGCAGCGGCCCGCCGCTGATGCTGGTGCACACGGTCAACGCCGCAGCTTCTGCGGCCGAGATTCGGCCTTTGCATGAACACTACCGGCAAACACATACCGTGTTTTCGCTCGATCTGCCCGGCTACGGATTTTCTGACCGCAGTGACCGTGAGTACACGCCGAGGTTGATGACCGACGCACTGCATGCACTTGTCGCACAAATTCAAATACGCTGCGGGCCTGCCCCAATCGACGCGCTGGCAGCATCACTGGCCTGCGAATTCTTGGCGCGAGCGGCGGTTGAGGCCCCCGACAAATTTCGCTCGATTGCGTTGGTCAGCCCCACCGGTTTCATGGGAACCGCATCACGACGCAAACCCGCCGGCAGTACCCGCGCGCTGCCCTGGCTGCACCGCATCTTCACCGGCCCTGGCTGGGGCGGGGCAATTTTTCGCGGGCTGACGCGGCCTGGCGTGATCCGCTACTTTTTGCAACGTACCTGGGGCGGCAAAAACATCGACGAGACCTTGTGGGCATACGACGTGATTACCACGCGGCAGCCCGGTGCCGAACACGCGCCGCTACATTTTTTGTCCGCCAGCATGTTCAGCGCGGATATTCATACGGTATACGAGTCCATCACGGTGCCGGTGTGGGCTTCGCACGGCGTCAGAGGCGACTTCACCGACTACCGCGGCATGCGCATCGTCAAAGACCGACCAAACTGGTTTATCACCATCTTCCAAACTGGTGCGTTACCGTACTTCGAGGTGGTAGAGGAATTCAATTCCACCTTTGACCGGTTTTTGCGCGACCGTCGCCTGTGAAGTTACCGGGTAGCGGTTAGGCCGCGTCTGGCCGGCGGAAATCATTTTCGATCCACGCCACGGCCGTGGCATCGGTCAAGCGGAAGCTCGCCGCAACACGCACCTCCGCCAACACACTGCCATCCCGATCCCGTGCCGCGCGTGCAGCCAGCGTCGCATAAGGTGAATCCTCATCAGGAACGATCACCAGCGTCACCACATACTCGCCTTCGCCTCCACTATTGGCGGCGCGTACCACCACTTTCTTGGTTAGCTGCGCATGTAAATGCTGCTCGTGCCGGCGTCGTACTTCGTAGGCGGTTTTCACCAGCGTATGGAAAGCCGTTGCGTCGAGCGGCTTGGGGTTTTTCTTGTCGCGCCCCATCGTCCACGGCCCGACCAGCGCGGGCTCGGGCTCGCCATCCTTGGTCATTTCCACCGCCCAGCCGTCATCGTCCTCATTTTTAATCACTTTGGCGGTCCAGCCGTCATCCGACCAGAGGCGTGGTTCGTTAATGACTGGCGAAACATTTGTTGCGGTGGAATTTGTCATACGCGCTTATATCTAAATGATGTGATTCAGTATACGGGTGCCGTTGGCGCCCTGACTGGATGTGCGCTAACCGCTACAAAAGAGCGCAAAAAACGAGTATTCTCCCCACTGGCTATATTGCCTATTTCACTAGGTACCTTACATGAACGATAAAGTGACCCTCTCCCGCCGTAACGCCCTCAAAACCATTTCGCTCGGCTTGGCCAGCATTCCGGTTGTTGCCATCACCGGCAACGCCTATGCCGCTAAGAATGACGCTCTGCGCAAAGCCCTGAACTACATCGACAAACCGGTAACCAAGAACGGTGTGGTCGAAAAGTGTGATAACTGCGTACATTGGGTCGCTGGTAAAGACGCAAAAGCCCTCGGCGGTTGCAAGATTTTGCCGGGTGACACCGAGATCAGCCCGAACGGCCATTGCACCGGTTGGAGCGCAGCACCGAAAAAGTAGCCTTCGACTCCCGATAGGTTTAAAAACAAAGCCAGACCTCTCAAGGTCTGGCTTTTTAGTTTATCGTCGAGCGGACACCGCAAACTTTGCGGGTCACTTCCTTGCAGCACGCGCCTTTGCCCCACGGGAACGAACGCGCTTCTCTCCGTCGAGTCGAGCCGCCTTGACAGTGGCATCTGTGGGGTCGGCAAACTTTCCCCCTGCTTGCGCAACCATGTAGTTGACGGCAAGTGCAACCTCAATGTCATACAGCGCCGGCTCGCCACCCATCGGTGGCATGCGCCTTACGCCCGCCAAGCTACTCCCCACCAGATCGGTTGGCCCCTCGGCGATCAATTCTTTCCACACTGCTTTGTCACCAATTTTTGGTGCGCCCACTAAACCTGTTGCATGGCAATGCGCACACACGGCCTCGTAGACTTGTTTGCCTGTCATTGGTGCCTTGGGAAACGAGGTACTCTCTGCGGCGATCGCACGACTACCCGCGCAGCCCAGCACAAACACTCCGAACAATAAATTTCTGAACAACACAGGTAACTCCTCAAAAGTCATTGAAAAAAATGCAAGACACCTACGGAATTATCGCGTAACTAATCGAGTCTATGATGATCGCAGCCGCCAAAAAAGCTTATGCTCACCTGGTAGGGTTACGCTATCCGCCGCCACACGCTCGCCAGCCACGGCTGCTGCTCTCGCGGCAACCCCTCGGGACGATAGAAATGCGTGAGTTCGGCGAAACCTGCGTCCAACATGTATCGCCGCCAGCTCGCCAAACTGTGCGTCACACCATAACGGTCGCCAGCCTGTCCCCGCCACCCCTCCTCGTCATTGCCGCGCGGATTGGAACTAAACAACACGCCCCCTGATTTGAGACACCCATTCAGCTGGTTAAGTACACGCGGCAGGTCACTTCGCGGCACATGAAACAAGCTCGCATTGGCAAACACACCATCAAACCTTTCGCGTGGAAGGTCGAGCGCCAGAAAATTCTGGTGCCACACCTGGCAGCCGCTATGTGCTCTTGCCATCTCCACAAACCGGGCAACACCCTCCACACCTATCGCCGTATGCCCAAGGTCATTGAACGTCTTGAGATCGCGCCCCGGGCCGCAGCCGAAATCCAATAGCGTGAAGGGCGGCGGACCGTCGATATACCGCAGCAGCGCATCGACATTCTGCGCGACATCGTGGTCGCGGGTTCCCTCCCAAAATGCCTCCGCACGGTCGGCGTATGAAGCGAGCGTTATCTTCGTCACATCGTTTGTTACCATGTTGAAGCTATCCGCGTTGATTACCGGTTTAGTCGTAAATTGGCTGCGTTTTCCATTCACTAAGCCGTCGCTTAGTCGATCTGAACGGCTTTCAAGATGTAGTTATACACCGCCGAGATGCGGTGCGGATGGCATCCCATGGATGCCCGCAGAGGACTAAACTGATTGCCAAGCGTTCGTTCGCCATGACAAGCCCACCAGATTTTTTATCCGCCCAACCGCCATGAACACTAAATTCGATGTTGTCATCTTCGGTGCCACCAGTTTTGTCGGCAAGATTCTCTGTGCGTACTTGATGCGTGAATTCGGCACCGCAGCTAAACCCGGCGCGCGCAAGTTATCGTGGGCGGTTGCCGGTCGCTCCAAGGCCAAGCTGCAAGACCTGCTCGGCGGCCTCGGCCCAGCGGCAGCGGATATCCCAGTAATCATCGCTGATGCCGCGGATGACACCGCACTCAAGGAGATGTGCAAGCAAACACGCGTTGTGGTGTCAACCGTCGGCCCCTACGCGCTGTATGGTGAGCCGCTGATCCGCGCTTGTGTGCAAACCGGCACGGACTACTGTGACCTGACCGGTGAGCCGCAATGGATACGCCGCATGATCGGCGCTTATGCCGAACAAGCTGCTGCGAGTGGCGCGCGGATTGTTCACTGCTGCGGCTTTGATTCGATCCCCTCTGATCTCGGTGTGTGGTTCTTGCAGCAACAGGCAATGACGCATTTTGGTGAGCCATGCACCACCGTCAAAATGCGCGTGAAGGCAATGCGTGGTGCCGCGTCAGGTGGCACCGTGGCGAGTATGGTCAACATCGTGCGCGAAGCGGCCAAAGATCCGGCGCTGCGCAAAGAACTCTCTAATCCGTATTCCTTGGTCATGCCTGCGCCAGCGACTAGCGTTCGTCAAACCAACGTCAGCGCGGCGACTTTTGATAAAGACTTCAATGCGTGGGCGGCACCGTTTGTGATGGCGGCAGTGAACACCCGTGTGGTGCATCGAAGCAACGCCATTTCGGGACTCGCCTACGGCGCCAAGTTTCGTTATGACGAGGCGATGTTGATGGGCAAGGGATTCTCCGGCCGCATGCGAGCCACCAGTTTTGCCGCGGGACTCGGCGGATTTCTGGTCGCGACGGCAATCGCACCGACTCGCTGGTTATTGGAAAAAACCATCCTCCCCGCACCGGGTGACGGCCCCAGCCCTGCTGCGCAGGAAAAAGGTTTCTTCGACTTTCGTTTTGTCGGCCGCACCGAAGACGGACGCGAGCTACGCGTCAAAGTTACCGGCGACCGCGACCCGGGTTACGGCTCGACCGGCAAGATGTTGGGCGAAGCGGCGGCGTGTTTGGCACACGATGTTTCAAAGGCGGACGTAGCCGGTGGATTCTGGACACCTTCAGTCGCGATGGGTGCGAAGTTAGTTGATCGGTTGACCAAACACGCGGGCCTCACGTTCACCCTGCTGGAAGATTGATCGCCCCCTTCGCCCAACCACCCAACACCAACAAATGACTATTGGCGCGCACCTTCAGCATTTTTTGCTTGGAAACGCCCGTATTTTCTCGTGTTTGGCTTTTTAGCCTGGCGCGGTTTACGGCGTCGGTTTACCAAACGTATCACCAAAAAAATTCCCGGCGTTCCACTTTGGTTTCGCCGGGGCATTGGCAATTTCCAAACCGATGTTGAAGTTAACCTGGGCGAATCGCGCCGCCGCGTTGTAGTTGATCGGCAATGAAGTATCGTCATTGAACTGGTGGTAATGGGTCAGCAGGAAATTATCAAACGCTTTTGACGCGTCTTCGTCTTTGTTCATCGACTTCACACCCGTCACCAGGAATACCGAGGGCACGCCCTGCCGCACAAACATGTAATGGTCGGATCTCGTGAAGAGTCGTTTTTCCGGCCACGGATCAGGGGTTAGCTGCACTCCGAGTTTTTCGACCGCACGTTTAACGATCGGACCCATCGTGGAATGTTCTGAACCAAACGCGATAACGTCGGCAAAGTCGTACGTCAGCACCGGCATATCGAGATTCACATTGGCGACCATGGAACCTTTCGGCACGGTTGGGTTGCGCGCAAAGTAATCCGCGCCAAGCAGCCCCTTCTCCTCACCGGTCACGGCGATAAATAACATTGAACGTCTGGGTTTCTTCGGCTGCAAGGCAATCATACGAGCGGCTTCGAGCAACACGGCCACACCGGAGGCGTTATCCATTGCGCCGTTAAAGATATTGTCACCCGGCTTGCCGGGAACCATGCCAAGGCCATCAAGATGCGCGCTAAAAGCTACGTACTCATTCTTCAGCACCGGGTCGCTGCCTTCAATCACGCCCACCACATTGCTGCTGGCGAGTTGTGCCAGCTGGTTTTTCTTTACCATCCGAACCGTCACACCAAAATCCAAACGCGCCGGTGGCTGCTTGGCGTTGGCAGCGGCAATCAAGTCGTCGAGCTTCGCGCCCGCGGCAGCCACAAACTTTTCCGAGGCAGGCAAACTGAGTCCTGCACGTTGGCGGATGCTTGGAAACTCACGTCCGGGTTTGCCTTCGGCATCCAGCCAAGTCATCGATACCCAATGGACGTAACGTCGTGCGAGCGCAAACGCGAATGACTTTTCCGACAGTGGTGTTTGCAGCGAGATGATCCCCACCGCCCCACGCTCCGCTGCAACGGCGCGTTTGTGTTCGCCAGAGTAATGTGCGCCCTCTTCCGATGGCAAGCTGGTTGGTGCCCCAGACAACTGCACCACAATCTTTCCCCTGACGTCGAGCCCGGCGTAGTCATCCAAACCAAAACGCGGCGCAACAATGCCATAACCCACATAGACCAGTGGTGCCGTCAGGTCGGTGGTGTCTTCGCTGAATCCACTGCTTAGCGTGAAGTCGCCAAGGTAGGTGAGTTTCTCGACGCCTGACTTGCGGAGAATTTCAAACACCGGTGAATCTTGATCCAGCTTTGAGGACGCCAGCGGCACGGGTTGCAGATAACTCGCAGGCCCCGACGTGTTTCCGCGCGGCGCAACACCGATCTGCGCAAACTGACCGGCAACATAACGTGCCGCAATATCAAAGCCGCGCGTTCCAGCTTCGCGGCCTTCCAATAAATCGTCCGCTAGAAAGTGAATGTGGGCGCGGATGCGGTCTTTGTCCGCTTTGACCTCAATGGGGTTGGCGAGGCTAGCGAAACTTGTCACGCTGCCGACGAAACCGAGCGCTAGCGCGGCAATGGTGATCAGGATTTTTTGCAATTGAGTTGCCTTCGCGCGTTGTGTTGAGACATCACGCTCAGTCTAGCCGAATCCCCGCCTACTCCGAGTCACGACGCATCGTAAATTCTGCGGATTGTGACTTGAACTCCGGATGCCGTGAAAGCACCTCTTTAAGCCGACCGACCAAGGCAATCCGTCCATAGAGATTTGCGTCTTGCATTCCATCAATGACTTGATGCATTTCAAGTTTTTCGGATGCCGTCAGCAAACTGGTGGCAATGATTTCTTTGCGCAACGTAACCATTGCATGTGCCGATTCGGAAGAGCCTCTCGCAACATTTTTCACCGCTTCAAAGACGACCGACCAATTCAAATGGACCTCCCGATGTATGGCGCATGATACTCGCGCCAGCAGGCGATACCGCACCAAGCGGATTTCCCTCGCGACAGGCAGTTGGCGCAAAATGTAACTTCTGCCACCAGCTCCTCCACTCTCATGCGCAAACTGTCACTACTTGATATCGGCTTTTTTATCGCAGAAACCGAAGCCAGCCCGAAACACGTTGGCGGACTGTTGGTGTTCAAGCGCCCCATCAATAGCAGCGACACCTTCGCGCACGACTTGTATGCCGATCTGCTGACCTTCACCGACGTGGTCGCACCATTCAATTTGGTCATCAATTTCTCTATGACAGCGATGCCTGCCTGGCGCACCGCCGATAAAGTCGATCTGACCCAACATTTGTTTTATCACCGCATGCCAAAGCGGACAAAACAATCGAAACACACCAAGAGCGATCAACAAGTGTTATTCGATTTTGTCGCGAAGCTGCACGAACCGATGCTCGACCGATCCCGGCCACTTTGGGAAGTCCACGTCATTGACGGCCTTCCCGACGGGCGTTTTGCCCTCTACCAAAAGATGCACCACGCCTATGCTGATGGCGTCACCATGGTACGCTGGACCGAAGAAGGCTTGGCAAAGACCGCCCGTAGCAAAAACATCACGCCGATCTGGACGGTTAAACAAAGTGCGTATGCAAGTTCACGGAAGAAACGCACCGAAGCCCTGATGGCATCTGGTTGGAGCAGCCTCGGCGGCACCACACGGCGTGTACTCGGTATCAGTCGGCTCGCCGCCATGCTGGCGCTGGAAAGCATTAAGCTTACCAAGAACGCAATTGCGTTACCGTTTATCACCACCGCCAAAACGCCGCTGACCGGTCAAGTCTCGTCCGGTCGCCAATTTGCATCCGCAGGCATTTCGATGGCGCGGATGGATGCGATTCGTAAACGCACCCGCTCGACATTGAACCACATCGCACTCACCTGTGTGGACGGCGCGCTGCGCCGATATCTGAGCGACCAAGGCGTCGAATTGCGCCAGCCGATCATCATCCAAATGCCGGTGAATTTACGCCGCGAAGGCGAAAAAACAGCGGGAAATAAAATCGGCATCATCTTGGTTGAACTCTCACCACCAACGGATGATCCCTACATCCGGTTACGCAATATCGGTTTTTCATTGCGTAACGTTCGCACCATGATTGACAACGTTGCGCCCGAAGCTATCGAGTCTTACACCATCATCGCCGGGCTGATCGCGCAGGTTGCCGAACTATTACAGCTCAGTGACAGCATGCCGCCGATGGGCAACACGCTCGTCTCCAATGTCGCGGGACCGAAGCAGCATCTGTATATGCGAGGTGCCAAGATGGAAGAGATGCACCCGATCAGCACACTTCCACCGTCAAACCTGCTCAACGTCACCTTGTTCAGTTACGCGGGTGATCTCTTCTTTGGCTTGATCGCCTCTGACGTGTTGCCTAATCTGCCGAGACTTGCAAAGTATGTGGAGGAGGCATTTAGTGAACTTGAGCGGTCCGTTGGTGAAATGAGCATCACCCCCTAGCTCGCAAGTCATCAAGTCGATAAGCCTGCTTCTTGACGCTGCAATCTGCATCTTGATGACTGAAAGTGTCCACAAACTCACGTTTGATTTACATCAAACGGAAGTGTTATTGCACTTGTAATTTTCCAGTCTGGTCCTATTCTTTGGTTGTGGAAGTTTCCACAGCAATCGAAACCTAGGAGGATGGATATGAATTCATTGATGACTCGCGGCAGTTTGTTTGATGACTTCTTCCGGGATGTCGCGCCCGCTTTCTATGTAAAACCACTACACGGCGATGCGCTACCGAGCCCCGCGCAGATCAAAATTGACGTCAAAGAAAACGGTGCCAATTACACGGTGCAGGCCGAGGTGCCCGGTGTGGCGAAGGACGACATTCACGTCTCGGTTGACGGCAGCATCGTCACGGTTCGCGCTGAAGTCAAACAAGAAGACACCCAAAACCAAGATGACAAGCTCCTCCGCAGTGAGCGTTATTTTGGCTCGGTCTCGCGGGCGTTCCAACTCCCGCAGGATGTGGATGAATCGCAGGCAAAAGCCAAATACGACAACGGCGTGCTGACGTTGACGCTGCCAAAAAAGAAAGCCGGTGTTGGCATGCAACGGCTACGTATCGAGTAACGGCGAGCGGTCGCCCTGCGGATTGGGGCGGTCTCTCGTCTCTCCTTTGCATGCTTCTATGAATTTTGAAGCAGTATCAGTGAGGCAGGTTGTTTGGCACATATGGCGCACCCACGTTGCCACGCAAATCCCACGCTACAGCGGGCTGAAAAATTTGCAATAGCGCCGAATCGTCGAGGGTGTAAGGAATTTTGTGTAGATTAAATTTTTGCTAGGCTCCCTACTATGTCAAGGAGCCACTATGTCTACGAGCAAGTCACCGAAGTCCAAAACGTCTGCCACACCCGCTGTTCCACAAGAACTGCTGGATCATGT
>JADCIX010000089.1 GCA_020247545.1 Rhodocyclaceae bacterium
CTGGCTCAACACCCCCTTGCCAAACTTTGTTCGCCAGCCCTACATGCCGGCAAAACAGCGTTGCATCTCGAATGACTTGCCGGTCTTGAGCACGTGGTAACTCGCCCTCGCCAGCTTGTGCGCCAAGGCCTTGGTCGCCACAGCCCCATTGGTCTTGGCAAACTTCTTTTGGTAGAAGCGCTTAGCCTCAGGGTAGAAGCGTGCTGCAAAGTGCGCGGCTTCGACAAACGCCCAGCTCAAGTATTTATTGCCATTCTTGCGATTGCCTTCGCCTTTCTTCTTGCCGTTGCTCATGCGCGCACTGTCCACACAGCGCGCATAGGAGGCAAAGCAGCCGACATCGTCAAACCGGCCAATCTCGCCAATCTCCAGCAAGATCACGCGCGCCAAGGTCTTGCCAATGCCTGGAACGGTATTGATCAGCTTCCATTCGTCGGTAGCGGCGATTGCGGCATCTAGGCGGGATTCGAGTTTGTCGATCTCGGTGTTGAGTACACCAATGATGGCGACGTTGGCCTTGATGCCGGTGGCCACATCAGGCGGTAGCTTCCAGCCATCGACTGCCTCGGCCGTCAGTCGCTTTACGTCGTTGCTGCGAATATTGCGCCCGGTCTGCCGTGTAACTTGGTTCTCGACGGCCAAAATGTGCAGGGTGCGATTGCGCACCAGTTGCAGTCGACGGCGCGCCAAGTCGCGTAACGCGCGCTTCGCCGGTGGGCAAATGTAGCCTGTGGGCAGGATGTTCAATCGCAGCATCTGTGCCAAGTGGCGGGCGTCAGCTTCGTCGCCACTGTGCTTGAGGCCATCGTAAGTTCTGACGGCTGCGGTATTGGCTAACTTCACGGCAAAGCCTGCGGCCATCAGGCCATCGACCAGCCAATACCAGTTGTAGGTCGATTCAACGACTACACCAACCAGTTCGCTTTGATGTGGGGCGAGAAACGCCACAATCACCGACAAGTCATTCGGCAGTCGCTTCTGTGCCAACACCCGATCCTGCTCGTCGGTGACAACGACAACACTGTTATTCGAATGCAAATCAATCGCGCTATATTTCATCTTGGCCTCCGTTGATAAAGGTAAGTTCGCAAACTCACTTTATCCTCGCTGCCCCTCGGCAGCGGGAGGCCAGCTAGATGATTTTCACGCTTGATCTGGATTCCGCTGTGATGACCCGTTACGGCGCGCAAGAAGGTGCGGCACGTGGATACTACAACCCGGCCAAACGCGGCCGTGCCAGCCATCATCCCTTGATGGCCTTTGTGGCTGACACACGCATGATTGCCAACTGCTGGCTGCGCCCCGGCAATAGCAGTTCAGCCAACAATGTACAGGCGTTCCTGGCGAATACCCGATACCGTTTGGGCGACAAACAGGTGTCGCTATTGCGTGCCGACAGGGGCTTTAGCGACAGCGTTTTCATTGACTATCTCGATGAGCAGCAGCTTCATCACATCATCGCGCTACGCCAGAATCAGCCTTTGCAGCGCGCACTGGTCAATGCCGAAGGATGGTGGGTGCTGCAAGACGGGCATGGCAAACCAGTCGAGGGTATCGAACTGACTCGCTTTACCTATCAGGCCAGCACATGGCGTCAGCCACGTTCGGTGGCGGGCATACGCCAGCACATCGATCAACAAGCAGCGCCGAAGGGCAAGACCTTGAACTTGTTTGCTAATGATCCGATGATCGGCAAGTGGCGCTTTTCTGCACTGGTGACCGATTTAGATTTGCCAGCGGAGGCGATCTGGCGGCTATATCGGGGACGCACCGATTGCGAGAACCGGATCAAGGAGCTCAAGTATGATTTTGCGGCGGATAGTTTCAACATGAACAATTTCTGGGCGACGGAAGCCGCACTCACTACGGTCATGTTGTCCTACAACCTGATGAGCCTATTGCGTCAGGTTCTGCTTAAGACGAGTGCGGTGAGACATTCTTCGAATTCGGTGCAGCACACGCTGCAAACACTACGTTACAAACTGTTCGCAAAAGCCGCATATATCACCATCGAAAGTAGACGGCCTATTGGAAAATCTCGGTTAAAGAAGAGCAGCCCCGATGCGTTCTGCGGTCGGAACTAAAAGCTGGCAGCGTTTGCCGGTGGTCTTCTTGCGGAAAGTGCGGCTAACTCTCGTGCGGCCCTGATAGGGGTAGTTCCCCGGGGTGATCGGGCTTGGAGCAATTGCCTCGTCTGTAAACCCCAGCAAAGACGGAAGTTTTCGAGAAAAAAGGCGTGGAAACGCCCGCCATTTCTGATCGTTGGCCGTTTCGATGTGCTCCGACCGCAAGTCCGCTCGACTGCGACCGTCGACATCAGCCCCACTAAGTCAAGCTTGCTGCTTGCCGATATCGGGCTTGTTGCCGCGTGGCGGGTACAACCGCGTCAAATGGGCGGCCATACCGCACTGGGCCGCTCGATGCCGAGAGATGGGGGGTGTATTCCCGCTTTATCCGCGCCATCAAGCAGCCGCACATGACACAAAATTTCACCAATGCAAATCGCGTGGCCCAGACGGCAAGTGAATGGCGCGCCATGCAAGGCCCATCAAATAGGAATACAAATTAACCAGTCGATTTAACCGCAAGATTTATCCAAAACAGATGTTTTTCGACCAGCTGGACGAGCCGTTTGTCTCAGGCGGCATACATAAGGTGGGTGCTTGTGGTTCCGTTCAACGCGCAGCGTAGCACGCTGTCTACCGAGTCTGCTTGGAGATTGAAATGACGATGTTCCAAAAAATGATGCTGGCACCGTTGATGGCAATCTTGTTTGCGACAGCAAGTGCAGTTAGCGGTTGGTGGGTAATTGGCCAACAAGAGGCAGCACTCGAGCAGCTTTCCAAGGAATATCTGGAAACGCGTCGAATTGTCGATGAGTTGCGCTTCCGCTTGGCAACTGCACGAGCCGATGCCTATTCACTATTTTCCGTCCAATCGAATTTGGACGACGCCAAAGCAAAGATTGAGCGGTCCAAGGTGGTCACCTCGCTGGCGACTACCGCAAAGATGGTAGACGATGCACAAAGGCGTGCCACCGAACTCGACTACGCCATCTTCAAGGCAGCAAACAAATCGATCAACGACTACTCTAAGAAGGTGGAAAGAGCCATTAACATCGCACCTGTTGATATCAATGCCGGGATCGCGGCGATGATGTCGACCGATGATCAGTACAAGGCGACAATTGCCAGCGTCGAGGTCGCAACCACGGCGGTGTCGAAGGCGACGGCAGACAGTCTGGATGGCGGGAGGCAATCAGCAGCGCGCTCGAAAATGATCATGCTGGCGTCAGGCGCAATCGCGGTGCTTGCTGCTTTTATTCTTGCCTGGATAATCTGTCGCCGATTTAGCCAGCGCATCAGCGCGGTTATCGGTGCGTTGAACCGATTGGCCAACAACGACGTTAGCGTAAGAATTCCCGATGAGGGTAAAGACGAGGTTTCTCAGGTGGCCAATGTGCTGGAGCGGATGCGGATAGAGATGTTGTCGATCATCTCAAATAGGCATTGGGCCAGTAAAAACGTTTCCACCACGTCCTCCGGGCTCTTGCATGGTGATAGCGGTTTTTGCTCAAGAACTAAGGGCCGGGTGAGTTCGTCGCAAGAGACCGCATCGTTAGCTGATCAACTAGGCGGTGCCGTACTTCAAAGCGCGGAAAATGCTGGGCAAGCCTCCGTACTCGCAAATTCCGCATCAGGCGTCGCGGTGAAGGGTAGAGATACGGTAAATCAGGCTGTGGGCACCATGAGTGAAACTCAGGAGCTGTCGAAGAAAATCGCCGACATTATTGGCGCTATCGATGCCATCGCGCTCCAAACCAATAGTCTTGTGCTCAATACAGTGGTGGAGGCGGCGCGTGTCGGCGAACGAGGCCGCGAGGGTCTTCAAGCTCTCCCTCCACGCAGCGCAGACCACCATATGAGCGAACTAATCGCGGCTAAGTACGCTGCCGCAGATACAACCGTTAGCAGCCAAATCCGAACCCAACAGCATTACTAAAGCGGAGTCATCATGAGAACCCAAACAACACTAGCCACAACCCCGGCAGCATACGGCATCGATAGCGAATTCGCGAATGAAGCTGAATTGGACCTCTATTTCTGTGACCTGTCACCGGTGGAACATGCCCCACTACTGGCGATGGTTGACGCCAGCGTTGACCCTGAGTCGATGTCTCTATTGCTGCAACGCGTGTGGCACTCACAAACGGTGGCAGCGTCGCCGGTTGGACCAGCAACACACTAAACCACGAGCCGGTTGTTAACGGCGGATTAGACACCTACTCGTCACGTCGATGACGTGGGAGCGTCACCCAGAACCTAGCGCCGCTTCCGGTCACGCCCTCGGCGCGCACATTTCCGCCGTGCCTTGCGATTGCCCGCTTGACAGTGGCTAGCCCAACCCCGCTACCGGAGAATTCGGTTTCCGCGTGCAGTCTCCGGAACGGAGAGAACAGACGTTCGACGTATTTCTGATCGAAGCCGACACCATTGTCTTCCACCACAAACCCGACGTAACCTTCCGGTAACTCAGCATTTGCGCGCAGTGAAATCTTGGCCACTGCTGTTCGTGCCGAATACTTCCATGCGTTGCCAAGCAGGTTCTCCAACACGATACGGAACAATCCTGGGTCTGCATTTATCTCAATGCCACTTTCGATCTGCCACTCGACTTGCCGTGCTTTGTCGGTTGCCAGTTGTTCAGCAACGGTTGTCGCCAGTTCGCTGACATTCAGTGTGACGTAGCTGATATCGGCCTGGGTAACTCTTGCCAGCATCAGTAGGTCGTCGATGATGCCGTTCATACGCTTAGTGCTTTGCAGTACACGATCAAGATGTCGTTTGGCCTCCGGCGACAGTTCGTGGCCATGGCGATCATTAAGCAATTGCGCAAAGCCATCAATGGCGCGCAACGGCGATCGAAGGTCGTGCGAAACGCTGTACGAGAACGTCCTTAACTCGGCGTTGGCCTCTTCTAATTCTGCGGTGCGGTGAGTGACCTTGTCCCCAAGGTTGGCTGCTAGTGATTGCACGTCGGTTAAGGACTTGTATTCGGCAGTGCGGTCTGTAATGGTCAACAAGGTGCCGTGGGCACCAAGAGACGCAGCCTCAAACGGCATCGCATTCACCGTGATGTCGCACTTGCTACCGTCTGGTCGAATCACAATAAGATGTCGCCCAAGCACAGGATTGCCGCTTTCCACCACCATTGATGAAGGCCACCCCGCAGGGGTGAGTGCCGTTCCATCGCCATCGCGAATTTGCCAGTTTGGATTACGCGGTGCGTCGCCACGTAGTTCAGGCAGGCTAATTCCAAGGATACGCAGAGCCGCTGGATTACAAAACATGGCTCTGCCGTCAACGTTTTGTACGAGTACGATGCCTTCAACCAAGGTCGCAACGATCGCGCTAAAGCAGGCCTCGCTGTCGCGCAGCGCCGACTCGGTTTGAACCCTTTCAGTGAGATCGATGGCGGTGGTAAGTTGGTAGTCGCTTTGGGCGGCAACTAAACGAACGCATGAAACGAGGAGTGACAACACTTTGCCTGAGGGTGTACGAGCGGTAATGGAATAGTCGAGCACTGCGCGGTTTGCTGCCATTTCGGTATTCATGTGGGTGTAGGCATCACCCGGTGCCAGAATTTGTAATTGTGAGTCCTTGCCTGCCAACGCCGCGTCGCGAGAGGTCTCAAATACTCGTTCCCAAGCGTCGTTGACGTCGATTAGTTCGAGAGAGGGATATCGGTGTAACGCAGTGGCAACCGGCAAGTGGCTAAACGTGCTGGAGAAAATGGCAGTTGCTTCGAGCTGTGCTTCCGTGCGCCGCCTTGATTGATAGCCGAGTGCCTTCATAGAGTCGCCTAGTTGGTTGATCTCGCGGATTCGAGAAGGCAGCCACTCAGCTGCGTCGTTTTGTGCTAACTGGCCAGCAAACCGAATGACTTGATCAACTAGCAATATCACGCGGCGCGATAGCCACAATCCCGCAAGTGCGGCGCTGATAACCGAGGAAACGACGGCGGAAATAATTACGCTCATCGTCGTAACGGCGGGTGCAGTTAGCCAAACATAGATCCCCGTGAAGATGGTGATCGGAATGGCGGCCACCGCTACAGAGAGGAGCACAAACACCCACGTGAGACGGATTTGGTCAGGATTTATCAAAGGACAGCTGAAGATTGGGGATGGCCAAGTGTAGCTTAACTGGATTCTGTAAAGGCGGCTAGAGGCGATCGAGTTTGCCGCCGTGGCGGGTTCTAACCTGCATGCTTGATACGTCTACGCTGTCTTAGCAGCATAGCGCAAAGCAGGGAAAACTGAAGAAATATAGAACTACCCACCGTAGCAACGGAGTGGACTTTGTTAAAGTTTGTCAATGCACGTAAACAAATGTCAACTGATTGGCTGAACATAGTAGACGGCTTACAAACATCCTGTTGCAGCCACTGCGCTTCCGAATCTACCTAATTCGGTCGACGGCAGCCCAACCAAAATCGCGCGACCGGGCTTGGGCTGATCCGCGCATTGGTGCCTTGCATGGGCGCTCACTCTGCTTATCAACTGGGGATGGTATCGTCCGTGCAAGACTCTTCCTTTCGTGACCCGCGATTTACCGCATAGGAGATGCGGATTCCGAAGGGGGAAGCTTAATCAGTAAGGCAGCCCGGTCGCACAGCAGGTTGTACTGGACTAGGTCTGCGAAATTCGGTTTGTATCCTCGTCGCCACGAACCCGATGCTCCACCCAAGCCGCAGTTTGGTTGAGTAATTTGGCGATGTTTTCAAAGTCATCGTGCAGCGCTGGATCAGTCCAACCGTTCGCTGCATGGCGCGCGAGGTTGGCCGCTAGCAACACATTCTTGACGGCGGCGTGATTGGCGTGATGGTGATCGGCGAGTCGCAACAGCAGGCTCGGAAGGCACCACTCCTTCAACAGTTCTAGGTTGAGGTCATCCAAAGCGATGCCGAGGACAGCCCGCTGGATATCGAGACTACGCATCGACGGATGCGCGGTGCGCAGCTTCCACATACTTATTGACAGGCTAGGAGCAAAACACCATGTGAGCATTTCGGCGAGGTCGTGAAGTAGCGCCGCTTCTTGGATGACTGCCGCGTCCAAGTCATGCCGGTACGCTGCCCAGTCGGTTGCGTAGTTCGATGCATTGACTGCGCGCCCAATTACACGCAGCAGCTGCACCTGCGCCTCGGGATAGTCGTGCAAGCGTGCTTCAAAAGATTCGAGATCGGCGAAGTCGCGAAAAAATGACGTGATTCCCATCATTACTACCGCCGCTTCAACCGTTTCGATTTCGCCGCTCAAACTCGCATGATTGCGGCGGCGCATTGCCTTACCGGCCCAGATCAGAGTCTTTAATGTCATCAGCGGGTCGCGGCGGACTTCCGCAGCAATATCCCGCGCCGCGACATGTTCTTGGTCAAGCGCCAGCGCGCTAATGGCCGTAACCGTCCGGCCCAGCACAGGGATTGGCTGGCTACTGTATTCACGAGTCCATGCTGAGAGGTTGTCAAGCGGTTTGGCGATGAATTCCATGGCTTCTTTGACGGTGGGGACGTGCATTGATATCGGCGCAGTCTCAAGTTTCTTGAATACAGGCGGGGAGGTTTCAAGCCGGGAAACAGTTTGTATTTCCAACGTTTGGCTGAAACCTAGGGACACCTAGTCCAGCCTTCAACGTTGAGAGCCGGCATCGAATCTCTTCCGAGGAAAAAATTGAGTGCCTCCACACGACGTGACAGCGCAGCTGAACGCATATATGGACACTTCGCTGCCGAGCGGTATTGGCGATAAAACGGTCCGGTGTGAGGGGAGCTATTGCACACCAGCGGCAAGGAATGCAAAAGAAAACCGAAAGGAATTACTGAAGAAATTAACAACGATGCCGAAAACTTATGGACCGCTTCACGTACCTGACCGACCCTCTCGCGTCGAGCGTCGATCACCACCGCCCCCTGATTCGCCAGAAGATCTACCATGCCTAATAGCCTTTTAACCCTTCCTGTTGCGCTTGACTCGGACGCGGTCGACGGGAGCTCTTCTAGTAGCAATCGTAACGTGATTGTGTTGTTGGTCGACGATGAGCCGCTTTCAAGGCTCATGACACGCGTCGCTCTTGAGGATAACGGCATGGCGGTCTATGAGGCGGCCGACGGTGTTACAGCACTTGAGCAGTTTTCTCGGCAGGTACCCGACATTGTGTTGCTGGACGCGCTGATGCCTGGAGTAGATGGGTTCGAGACCTGCAAGGCGATTCGTGCAACATCGGCTGGGTGCCACGTCCCGATTTTGATGTTGACGGGCTTGGATGATGAAAAGTCAGTAGCGAGCGCCTATGAAGCGGGCGCTAGCGATTTTTTTGTGAAATCCGCGCAGTGGACACTGCTGGTCCAACGCTGCCGCTATTTGTTGCGCGCGTCGCGATTGCGTGCGGATTTGGTGCGAAGCGAAGCGCGGGTCTCAAAAGCGCAGCGCATCGCACGCCTCGGAATCTGGGAGTGGGATGTGTCGGCTTCACTGGTCTACACATCTGTTGAATGTTGTGCACTTCTCGATATCAATTATGAGGCGGGTGGGGTGACTGCAGCAACCGCATGGAGCAGCGTACACCCGACGGACAAGGCGCGCGTCAAGACGCACTTTGACCGGTTGATTGCTGGCGAGCGCGCCGCAAGGTTCGATTGTGAAATTTTGCGGGCAAATGGCTCCACGCGGGTGATTCATGTTGACGCCGAGGTTGAGTTCGATCATGCCGGAACGCCGCTTCGGATTCACGGTATTACACAAGACATCACCGAGCGATGCGCCGCAGAGTCGCAGATTCGGCACCTCGCAAACTACGACTCGTTAACGGGTTTACCCAATCGTCGCTTGTTCCGTGAGCAGCTCTCGGCTGCGGTTGATCAGGCAAAACAAAATGAAAAAAGTGTGGCTGTGCTGTTTCTTGACCTAGACAACTTTAAACGGATTAACGACACCCTCGGGCACCATGCTGGTGATGCGCTGCTAGGTGAGTGTGCGGCCCGGCTGACGAGCTGCCTGCGTTTGGGCGATACCATTTCGAGAGAGGCCATGCCCGAGTATCTTGATGAAACTCTCGATAGTGTCGCTCGCCTAGGGGGGGACGAGTTTACGGTGCTGCTGGCGAATCTTGATCGCTTCTCGCACGCGGATGCAGTTGCCAATCGTATCCTGGAAGCTTTGCAAAAGCCGTTTGTGTTGTCGGGTCAAGAGTGTTACGTGAGTGGCTCGATCGGGGTATCGGTGTATCCACGAGACGGTGATGATGTCGACGCCATCCTGCGCGCGGCAGACATGGCGATGTATGCCGTCAAGGAGAACGGTCGGAACGGCTTAAAGTCGTATACGCCGACTCTCGACTCATCTGCACACCAGCGGCTGGATGTTTCTAACGCCCTGCACCGCGCCATCGAGCGAAATGAATTGCGGCTGCATTACCAACCCCAGATAGACACCATGTCGGGTCGAGTTATTGCCGCTGAGGCGTTAATGCGCTGGCAGCGTGGTGATCGACTGGTTCCCCCAGATGAATTCATCCCTATCGCGTGCGAGACTGGGATGATTCTCGCGTTAGGTGACTGGGCAATCCGGGAAGCCTGTCGGCAGATTGCAGAGTGGCGCGAGCAGGGGAAGCCGGTGTTTCCGATCGCCGTTAACATATCGGCGAATGCATTCCAATCACCCAAGTTCGTGCAGAAAGTCGAGAACGTCACGCGTGCGTTTGGCGTTGAACCTGAATTATTGGAACTGGAGATTACCGAGACGCTGCTGATGCAGGATCTAAAGGAAGCGCTGCCTGCACTGGAAATGTTGAGCGACCTTGGTGTGCATTTATCGGTGGATGATTTCGGAACTGGTTACTCGTCGCTGTCATATTTACGCAAGCTGCCGATCGATACGCTGAAGATTGACCGCTCGTTTGTCCGCGAGTTGGCCGAGGGTTCGGATGACGAGGCAATTGTCTCAGCCATTGCCGCACTTGCGCGCGCCCTCAACCTGCGGGTGATTGCAGAGGGTGTGGAAACGGCGGCGCAGGCGAATTTGCTTAAAGTCCATGGCTGTTTCCTGATGCAAGGCTACTGGTTCTCTAGGCCGCTTGAGATCAACGCCTTTAACGACTTTGTCATCGCGGACGACTTACCGCAGACCATATCGTCAATGAAGCAAGTCCAGCCGATAAGGCGTAAGCGTCCGAAGTTGTTTTGAGATATTTCCGATGTGCTATTTTTGTGAGTGGAAAACATGAATCCAGTACCTTCCGTGGATAATGCAACTCCAGCAGACTGGTGGAGAACGGCACCGACACAGCCTAACGACAGCGCCTCGCATGCGGCGATTCAGCAGCCACCAGCAATGCTGGCGAAGGAAACGATTCGTCGCCTTGCCAGGGACAAGTTGCCGCCAACACCGGAAAATTTTTCGCGTGTTTACTACGAGATTGGCGGGCGTGCGCTGGTTGAGAAAAAGGAGACGACAAACGTTGACGCCGCCCACGCGGCCAAAGCGGCGCTCAGCCTTTGCGCTGCGTTACCATTTAGCGACGGAGCGCGTCAGTCAATTGATCAGGCAATCCGGCGTGGTGCCTGGCATGCGATTGATCAGATCCTCGCAGAGGCACAGTCAATGCCCTCAAAGCGCGTAGGACCGGCCATAGGAGAGGTGCTGGATGAGTTATGTGGGGCATGGGCCGAGACCTCTGTCTTGGCGTTGACATCCAGCAGCCCGCTCTACAGGAAGACGCCTGATCTCAAGCGTACTGCGGCAAACCTGATGCATGCTCTTCGGCATGTGAGATCGTGTGAGGAGCATGGCGAACTCCACGAGCAACTGAAAGACTTCTCCGGCAATGTGATTGCGCTACAAAGTCAGGAAGACCGTACAAACTTACAGCTGAAGTCATTGTTGTCCGCCATTGTGAAAAATGTCGCCAATTTGAATGCCGAGCACTCCTGGCTAAATGGTCAGATGACGCGCATCGACGCGGCATTGACGTCTAACGCTGACGAAGCTACGTTACGCAATATTGAGTCAACGCTTCGTGATGCAGGCCGCCGACAGGCTGATCTTAAAGAACATCTTGACGAAGCGAAGCTCGCGTTACGCGACATGATTCGTGTCTTCATGGAGCGCCTGAATTCCATGGCCGCGTCGACCGGCGAATTCAACAATCGTATTGACCACTACGCGATTGCCATCGAATCAGCGGAAGACATTTCCTCCGTTGCCGATGTCGTGCAGCACCTGTTAAACGATACTCGCAGCGTACATGAAGAAATGTCGGCTGCGCAGAAAGAGCTAGCTTCCGCGCAGAAAACGGCGGCGGAGTACGAGGCGCGTTCGGCAGAACTAGAGCGTGCGTTGGCGAAGGTGAGCGAAGAGGTGCGTACGGATAACCTTACTCAGGCGCTTAACAGAAACGGATTTGAATCGGCATTTTACGCCGAAGCGCACAAAGCATTGAACGATGGGTCGTCGTTATGCCTGGCGCTACTCGATATCGACAACTTTAAGTCTATAAACGAACGCCACGGGCATGACGCCGGCGACGATGCGTTGGTACACTTGAGTAAAGTCATCCGCGAGGCGCTGCGACCGACTGATATTCTGGCAAGGCTTGCGGGGGAGGAGTTTGTTGTTTTGATGCCGGATACGCCGCTGGATATTGCTGTCGGTATGGCGGAGAAACTGCAGCGCCAACTCACTCGGCAGTTCTTCTTGCACGGCCTTGAGAAGTTGCTTGTCACCTTCAGCGCAGGTGTCACCCGACTTAGCGGGGACGAGCAGCATCAGGCGGTAATTGATCGGGCAGAGCAGGCGCTAAGTCACGCCAAGCGTCTCGGCAAGAATCGAGTTTGCGCGAGTTAGAGTTAGTTCTTGCCAAGGCTGTCGTGCGGGAGCCGCTAGTCGGTGGCAACGAGGGTGTTCCGTAACCAGAATGAGACAATGCTGTCGAAAAGTTTGGTGGCGTCGCTGGCCGAAGATGGTTTACGCAAGTAGCCGTTGGCACCTGCAAGATATGCCGCCTCAATGTCTCCTGGATCGTCCGAATTCGAGAGCATTACGATGTGGGTCTTCTGAGTATGCGGCCGCGCTCTCACTAGGCGCGCAGTCTCGATACCGCTAAGACGCGGCATCTGCACGTCCATCAAGATGACGGCAGGCGTTGCAATCAAGTGCCCGGCGTTCGTCGGATGGCGCAATTTGTTTAACACGTCTACGCCGTCGGATGCCGATCGAATCTCCACGTCATCGTATTCTGACAAGTTCGCAAGAGTCAGTTCCAGCTCTACCGGGTCGTCTTCAACGACGAACAATGAGTGCATCATCTAGCGTTCCTTTGGTCAAACCGAATCGACACTGGGTAGCGGTTCTGGACCAACTGATCACAAGACGTCAAGTATTTTCATGGCGGGATGTATGAGGCGAGTGAATTTGCCGCGCGGAATGTTGACGATTGTTGAATCGAGTACCGATTGTGAGTCTGGTCACGTTAGGTGAAGCTGGCTGCGCGCGAACGCGCGCCGGTTCGCTCTTGGCGTGCGCCGTGCAAAGGCGGCGTTTTCCAGTGGGCGAAAGCCCTACCCGGCAACCCGCTCCAGCCGGAAGCACCCGGAGCAACTATGGAGGTAACGAAATGGTTGAAGCCTTTGGGTAAAGCGTGTCACGAATTGGTGACAGCGCGAGTGTGCGGGCCGTAACGTGAGTGAACGCTGAGCAAGCC
>JADCIX010000009.1 GCA_020247545.1 Rhodocyclaceae bacterium
ACGACTCGCGTGAAGCGGCGTAGGCTAACCCGCGAAGCGGGGTTAAGCCCGGAGGGCGGCCGAAGCCACAAGCGCGATGCGGATAAAGCGCGAGACGAAAAGCGCGAGGCGCAGCAGGCGATGAAGAAAGTGGTGAAATAAGCGGGTGGTCAGGCGTGCGTCGTTGACTGCTGTTTCGCCATCAACGGCTCGGCAGTTTTGCCGTTGCTTTCTCCAATGGCCGCTACCAGGCCGGCGGCGGCCAACATGCTGCCGCCAATCCACTCTTGAATTCGAGATACCTCACCGGCCAGATAGTGCGCAGCAATCGCTGCAACGATGAGTTCGAACAGGAGAATCACCGCTGCCCGATTGGCAGACAGCTGACTCAGCCCGTGCTGCATACCAACGCTACTCGCGATCAGTACGATGCCGACAACGGCAAGCAGCCACCAATACTGCACCAACACAGGCCCCCAACTTACCATGGGTTGTACGACGACCAACAGAGCAACTGGCAGCGCGACCACCGCCACACCGATTGAACCTGCCACTGACTTTGCCTCGGGTGTGGCGCGGTTTTCCCGTCGGACCAGAACGTTGCAAAGTGCAAAGAAAAAACCACCCAACATGCCAAGCCACTCGTGTGTGTTGCGAGGAAGCGGCATGCCGAGTTCAGGTCGCCATAACATGACAACAGCACCTGTCATGGCCACAGCGACCGTCACCACGCCACGTCCGCTGATGCGCTCGCCAATAAGAATTCGCGCCAACGGCACCGTCCACAATGGTGCCAGATAGAATAACAGTACGATTCGAACCACCTCTGCTTCCATGATCGCAACAAGGTAGGCTACGTTGGCAAGGCCGGCTGTCAGGCCGATCAGCAGCAACGAGACGGGATACCTTGGAAATTCGCGCCATGTTTGGCGGAGCACAATAACGGCAAACATTACCGCTGCCATATATGAGAAAAACGTTGCGATCGGTACCGGCAAACCGGCTGTTTCCATAACCCGGTAGGGATACCAGATAACGCCCCATGACGTCGCCGCAATCAACAGCCCTGCTATGGGCAGTGGCGAACCTCGATGGGCGGCAGGAGCAGGGGAGACGACGCGCTGCTGCATGGACGACTGAGACAACGCGACGACCTTTCTAAAGTACAGCAAACTCTATAATGAGCGCTGGAGTAATTTTGCAACTTGAGAAATTCTACCGTCTTAAATCCTAACTCGGCGTAACCCGCATTCTAGAAAGCCCATCTAATATGTCCCATGTCTCACCGTCTGCATTACAAACCACCATCGATGGAGCCTGGGAACTGCGTGCCGGTTTCTCACCTGCCAGCCACCCGGCAGACGTTCGGGAAGCGGTCGATCACGTCATCAGCGACTTGAACGCCGGTCGCCTGCGGGTTGCGGAAAAACTTGGTGGCGAATGGGTCACACACCAGTGGATAAAAAAAGCCGTGCTGCTGTCATTCCGACTCAAGGATAACGTCCGCATTGAAGCTGGCGACCTCGGTTTCTTCGATAAGGTGGATACAAAGTTTGCCAAGCTTGATGACGCGGCAATGCGCGCAACGGGCGTACGTGTGGTGCCGCCTGCGGTCGCACGGCGCGGCTCATTCATCGGCAAGAATGTGGTGCTCATGCCATCATATGTCAACATTGGCGCGTACGTCGACGAAGGTACCATGGTCGACACGTGGGCGACCGTCGGCTCGTGCGCCCAGGTCGGCAAGAATGTCCACCTCAGCGGGGGCGTTGGCATCGGCGGCGTGTTAGAGCCACTCCAGGCAAACCCGACCATCATTGAAGACAACTGCTTCATTGGCGCACGCTCGGAGGTGGTCGAAGGCGTGATTGTCGGCGAGGGCTCGGTGATATCAATGGGCGTGTACATCGGCCAATCGACCAAAATCTACAGCCGGGACAGCGGCGAAGTTTCGTACGGAAAGGTGCCGCCATTCTCGGTCGTCGTTTCGGGCAGCTTGCCGTCCGCAGATGGCAAGTACAGTCTCTACTGCGCGGTGATCGTGAAGACGGTTGACGCTAAAACGCGTGCAAAAACTGGTATCAACGAACTCTTACGCGCATAGTACGCATCAACCTATCGACACCGTACAGCGAGGACAACCATGGCGATTCTGGAAAAACTGTTTCGGCTAATGGCGGAAAAGAATGCGTCGGACATCTTTGTTTCCGCTGGCGCGCCTATCAATTTGAAGGTCAACGGTACCGCGATGCCGATCAACCCCCAAATATTGTCGGCGGAAGATGCTAAACGCATTTGTTATGAAATTCTCAAGCCACATCAAATCGAAAAATTCGAAAAAGAACTTGAGCTAAACCTCTCGTTTCCTATTGAGGGGGTTGGAAACTTCCGCGTCAACATGATGCATCAGAAATCTTCCGTGGCTGCTGTCGTGCGCTACATCTCAACTGATGTTCCCGCGTTCGATTCACTCGGCGTGCCGAATGTATTGAAACAAGTCATCATGGAAAAACGCGGACTGATCCTAGTTGTCGGCGCGACTGGTTCGGGTAAATCCACCACGTTGGCCGCGATGATGGATTACCGAAACATGATGAAACCCGGCCATATCTTGACGTTCGAAGACCCGGTGGAATTCATCTTCCAATCCAAAAAATGTATCGTTAATCAACGCGAAATTGGCAACGACTCTCTCTCATTCCATGAAGCAATGCGTAACGCCATGCGTCAGGCACCAGATTTGATTTTGGTGGGCGAGATCCGAGATGTCGAGACAATGAAATCCGCGATGATGTATGCCTTGTCAGGTCACCTATGTCTGGCTACGCTTCACGCGAACAACAGCTACCACGCGCTAAACCGGATCATCAATTTCTTCCCGCTGGAGCAACGCGCCGTATTGCTATCTGATCTCGGCGTATCGCTACGTTGCATTATCTCGCAGCGACTCGTCAAGAATGTCGCAGGCACCCGCTCGCCAGCGGTTGAGATCTTGATGAACACCGGCAACATCGTCGACCTGATCAGCCAAGGCCGGGTCTCTGAAATCAAGGAAGCCATGGAAAAATCCATGACTCCAGGCTCCCAGACGTTTGAGCAGGATTTGTTTCGCCTGATTCAGGCAGGGAAGATTACCGTCCAAGAGGGACTGGCAAACGCCGATTCCGCAACCAACCTATCGTTGCTGGTTGGCAATAGCGGAATGGTCGAAGCTGGCATGAGTGATCTTCCCTCCAAGCCGGGCTCGGGCGGCCCGAACTTTAGCGAGTTCAAGATAAGCTGAGAAACTCGTTATTCGGCGGCGGTTTCCAAGCGTTTTCACTTGGAAATGCCCGCCAGTCGGGCACCTTAGTAGCTGCGCTTATAGTAGCGGCCACCAACCCACACGCCGTACGGTCGTGGTACCCAGCTGCTGTAGCCCCATCCCCAATAACCACGCCCATAGAACCAAGCATCTTGCAGGGCCTCGCGGCGGCCTTGCCGTTCCGCCATCTTCAACTGGCCGTGTTGCATAAAGTCGAGCACGGCGTCAGGCACCCCGTCACGCGAGAGTTTGGCGTATTGCGACGCCGTCACATCGAACACCGTGTTGGAGTCCTGGATCGCTTTGATGATGGTCTGGTCGTCCTTGCCGTCTTTCACCAGTGAAACCAACTGCTCGAGCTGCATGGGCTCGCGTTCAGGCCCAGCTAGGCTCGCACACCCCGCCAAACCCATCGCGGCACAGACCAAAAAAACAATTCCGAGTAAACTACGCTTCATGTTGCACCTCCTCAATTCATCTACAAATATCCGCTCACGCTTTCGGTCGCCCCTCTGGGTAACGGTGAAACGACGCGGGTCACACTCCGCTTAATTCTGCTCGCTCAATTGTAGCGCGGCAGAAGGTTTAGTGTCGCCTCAGTCTGTTACCAATTCCGTCTCGTTACGCCAGACGACATGCTGAGTCAGACACCTCTTGGCCGACATAGTACTGTACGGCATCATCCGCAACCACGCGGCCCTGATAAGTCAATGATGGAGAACATAATGGATTTTTTTGAAAACCCGATGGGCACCGACGGCTTTGAGTTCGTCGAATATACAGCCCCCGACACCAAGGCGCTTGGTCGACTATTTGAACAAATGGGTTTTGTGGCGGTGGCAAAACATCGTTCAAAGAACGTCTTGCTCTACAAACAGGGCGACATCCAGTTTATTGTGAATGCCGAGCTGGACAGCTTTGCGCAGTCTTTTGCAAGGGTGCATGGGCCGTCGGCATGTGCATTTGGCATCCGCGTAAAGGATGCCGCCTATGCATTCAAACGCGCCGTCGAGCTGGGCGCAAAGCCCTATGAGGGTCCGGTCGGCCCGATGGAGTTGAATATTCCCGCGCTACAGGGCATCGGCGGCTCACTGCTCTATTTGATCGACCGTTATGGCACGCGCACCATTTATGACGTCGACTTTCTACCATTGCCAGGCGTTGATCAACACCCGGTTGGCGTTGGTCTCGAATATGTTGACCATCTGACACATAACGTCTACGTCGGTCGTATGGACACGTGGGCACAATTCTATGAAAAGCTGTTCAACTTCCGCGAAATACGTTACTTCGATATCAAAGGCAAGAAGACCGGGTTGACCTCGCGCGCACTGACCAGCCCCTGCGGCAAAATTCGTATCCCGATCAACGAGCCATCCGATCAAAAATCACAAATTCAAGAGTATCTCGACGCGTACAACGGCGAGGGCATTCAACATATCGCACTGGCGTGCAAGGACATCTACAGCACCGTTGAAGCGCTGCGTTCTCACGGCGTGAAGTTTCTCGATACCCCCGATGCCTACTACGCGTTGGTTGATAAACGCGTCAAAAATCACGGTGAAGATTTGGAACGCTTGAAGAAAAATCGCATCCTGATCGACGGCGAGGGACTCGACCGAGAGTCCCATGAAGACAAGTTGCTACAAATCTTCACCGAGACGGCGATTGGCCCGATTTTCTTCGAGATCATTCAGCGTAAAGGCAACGAAGGTTTTGGTGAGGGAAACTTCAAAGCCCTATTTGAAGCCATCGAGGCTGACCAAATCGCGCGCGGGGTGCTGTGATGGGCGCGGTAGGAACGCCAAACCGATACATGTCTGGCTTCGGCAATGAGTTCTCCACGGAGGCGGTTGCCGGCGCGCTTCCTGTCGGACGTAACTCTCCGCAGCAGCCGGCGTTCGGCCTGTACCCCGAGCAGGTTTCGGGAAGTGCGTTTACCGTGCCACGCGACCACAATCTGCGCTCTTGGCAATATCGTTTGCGTCCATCAGCCGAACACGGCTCGTACCATCAGATTCCAAACGGCATGATCCGCACTGCACCTTGCCATGAAGCCTCGACATCGCCTAATCGTCTGCGCTGGAATCCCATCTCTTCGCCAGCTGCGCCGACTGATTTTGTAGACGGCCTAATGACGATTAGCACCAACGGTAGCGCGCGCAGCCAGCAGGGCATTGCCGTGCACCTGTATGCCGCCAACATCAGCATGCGTCGCTGCCTTTGCAATGCCGACGGCGAGTTGCTAATCGTGCCGCAAGACGGCGCGCTGTGTCTGAAGACGGAGTTTGGCGTGATTGATCTTGTCCCCGGCGAAATCGCGGTGGTGCCGCGTGGCATCAAGTTTCGTGTCGAATGCGTGGTGCCCGTCCGTGGTTATGTATGCGAAAACTATGGTCAGCCGTTTCGCCTGCCGGATCTCGGTCCGATCGGCGCGAACGGGCTCGCCAACACGCGCGACTTTCTAACGCCTACCGCGTGGTTTGAAGATATCGCAGGCGAGACCGAGGTGGTGACCAAGTTTGGTGGCAATCTCTGGTCTTACAAAACAGCGGGGTCGCCGCTAAATGTTGTTGCGTGGCACGGTACTTACGCACCCTATAAATACGACTTGGCTAATTTCAACGCCATCAATAGCGTCTCATTCGACCACTGCGACCCGTCAATTTTCACGGTGCTGACCTCGCCATCGGAATTCGCTGGTACTGCTAACGTGGACTTTGTGGTGTTCCCGCCGCGCTGGATCGTTGCCGTGAATACGTTTCGACCACCCTGGTTCCACCGCAACGTGATGAGTGAATACATGGGACTCATCCACGGCAAATACGACGCCAAGGCCGCCGGCTTCTTGCCCGGTGGAGGCTCACTGCACAATTGCTTCTCGGCGCACGGCCCGGACCTGGCAACCTATCAACGCGCCAGCATTGAGGAGCTTCACCCCGTATATCAAGCTAACACCCTCGCGTTCATGTTTGAGAGCCGTTACCTGTTTGAACCCACCGCGTTTGCGATGTCCACTCCCGCGCTCCAAGCAGACTATGATGACGCGTGGAACGGATTTGACTCTGCAAAGGTAAACCCATGAAATTTGCCACGCTAAAGCATCCGACCAAACGCGACGGCGTTCTGCACCTTGTCGAGCAAAAACTAAGACGCGCCATTGACGTCTCCGATATTGCGCCGACACTGCAATACGCACTCGAACACTGGACAAGCCTCGAGGGGAAGTTACTCGACGAATCCGAGTCACTCGAATGCGGCACGGACCGGCCGATTATCGATTTTGCCGCCGCCCTTGAGACGGGCCAGGTTGCCGCACCGCTGCCCCGCACGTATCAGTGGCTCGACGGGTCTGCCTATTTGTCACACGTAGAGCGGGTCCGTCGCGCGCGCGGCGACAAGGTGCCAGAAAGTTTTTTCCGTGACCCCCTGATGTATCAGGGAGGCGGCGACGCCATGATGGGCCCACGCGACAATTTGGAGTGTCTTTCCGAGGACTGGGGCATCGATCTCGAAGGTGAGGTTGGCGTCATCATTGGCGACGTCAAGATGGGCGCTTCCGCAGCAGAGGCGGCTGCGGCCGTTAGGCTAGTCGTGTTGATCAATGATGTGTCTTACCGCAAGCTCATTCCAGGTGAGCTCGCAAAAGGGTTTGGCTTCGTCAATGGCAAGGGACTCAACGCCCTTTCACCGGTCGCCGTCACACCGGACGAACTCGGCAGCGCATGGTGTGGCCCCAAGGGTGCGGGCAAGCTCGACTATCGCCTCGTGTGCCACGTACGCGAAAAGTGGTTTGGCAATCCCAACGCGGCTGACGACATGACGTTTTCGCTGTTCGATTTAGTCGCACACGCAGCAAAGACGCGCCCGCTGATGGCCGGCACCTTGATTGGTTCCGGTACCGTGTCTAACCATGACATGTCCACCGGGTATGCGTGCATTATGGAAAAGCGACTGGTTGAACAAGTTGAACTCGGCGCGGCCCAAGAAGACTTCCTGCGTTTTGGTGACACGATTGAAATTGATATGTTTGATCACCACGGCGAGACAATTTTTGGTGCCATCAAAAACAAAGTCGTGTGTGCTGGCGGCACAAATGGAGTGACATAGTGGCAGGCCAAACCAATCACGCGCTGCGTGGGGATTACACCAATATCCGTCCCGACTACACCGTCGATCAAGACTACCGTCGATACACGGCGGCTGAACAAGATTTGTGGAAGCGCTTGTACGCACGGCAGTCGGCGTTGGTACCACAGTTCGCTTGTGACGAATTTATTGACGTCCTGAACTCACTCGACTTCGGTCTTGGCATTCCACACTTCGGTGCCATCAACGCAAAACTCTTTCCAGCAACACGTTGGACATTGGTTGCAGTACCGGGCTTGTTGCCAGACGATGTTTTTTTTACGCATCTGGCAAATCGACGGTTTCCGGTGTCCGTTTGGCTGCGCAAGCCGGAGGAATTCGAGTACATCGTTGAGCCTGATATTTTTCACGACTTTTTCGGGCACGTGCCGTTGCTCTTTGACCCAACTTTCGCCGACTATCTTGAGGCATATGGCAAGGGCGGCGTAAAGGCGAAGGGGCTGAACGCACTTGATTATCTGGCGCGGCTTTACTGGTACACGGTCGAGTTTGGGCTCATCAACACGCCGAAGGGTTTACGCGCCTACGGCGCGGGAATTCTTTCATCAGCGGGCGAGCTACCTTATTGCATACAGAGCGCCAAGCCAAATCGGATTCGATTTGATTTGCTGCGGGTGATGCAGTCGAATTACAAAATCGACACCTTCCAGGAAACTTATTTTGTGGTCGAAAATTTCCGCGAATTATTCGACGCGACCTCGCCTGATTTCACACCTTACTATCAGGAGTTGCATCGGCGGCCAAACTTGGCGGCGGCGACTGTGCTCGACGCGGATCAACTCATTAAAGGCTAGCGTTGGCGGGCAGTTTCCGGCATTTTTGCTTGAAGATGTCCGCTGAATGGCGGGTTTGACTACGTTAAGACTGGTTGCCGTTATTCGACGCGCCGTGGGCTGGGAATGCAGGTTATTCGTAACGCAATGCGTCAATCGGTGCGAGGTTCGCCGCTTTGCTTGCGGGCAAAATGCCAAAGATCATGCCGATGAGTGCGGAAAACGCACAAGCGCCGACAACCGCCACCCAAGGTACTGCCGGATTAGGAAAATTGGGAATCATTTTGGCAATTCCAAACCCAAGGGCAAAACCCAGCACGATACCGATCAGCCCGCCGATAATGGCAAGCACGATCGCCTCGATCAAGAATTGCATCAGAATGAATTGGCGGGGCGCGCCAAGCGCCTTGGCAATGCCAATTTCCCGCGTGCGTTCAGTGACAGATACAAGCATGATGTTCATGATCCCCACGCCGCCGACCAAAAGCGAAATGCTGACGATGCCTGCCACCACCAGTGTGATGGTGGTGGAGATTTGATTGAATGATTTAGCCAACGAATCGGATGCTTCGATTTTGAAATCATCGGGCTGGTTGGGTTTGAGCTGGTGAAGTTGGCGCATCAGCGTCCGCACGCGATCTTTGGTGGATTCGATGGAATCCAAGTTCGTCACGGAAAAGGTCACCCATAGATCGGGCTTTGTAACCACCCCAGTGACGGCGAGAGCAGTTTGGTAGGGCATGAGCAAGTAGCTGTCTTGGCTGAAGCCAAAGACTTCGCCCCGCGGCTCCATGGTGCCGACTACCTTGAACCATTCATCGCCGATCTGAATGAATCGCCCTACCGGATTCTGCGGCAGCTTTAAATCCTTACGCATTTGCTCACCGAGCACGACCACCCGTCGACGCGTCACATCGTCACTTTGGGTGAGAAAGCGGCCGTACTTCGGAAAGGCCTTTTGAACTTCCTGGTAGCTTTCCGTGGTGCCGAAGAGCTGCCCTATCGCACTATTCGCTCCATTGCGAACGCCACTCGCCCCACCATTTCCCGCGAAGACGATCGGCGTCACGTTGCTAATTCCGTCAATGCGGTATTTGAGCTGATCTAGATCGGTCGGTCGCAATCGATTGCGCTTGCCCCGCAGTTGGTCTTCAAGCGGCGTTTCTGAACGCAGCGTTAGCGTATTGCTGCCCAAGTCTTGAAATTGTTGACTAATCGATTGGGACAACCCTTGCACCAACGCCACCACACAAATCACCGATCCGACACCGATGATGATGCCGAGCATAGTCAAGAAGCTGCGCAGACCATGGGCTTGAATGCTCGCAACCGCAGAGTGCAAACATTCCTGAACCGCGTAAAAATTCGATAAGACGCGGTTGATTTCGCCGTCGTTATCGGTGGTCAATACGTCGGCCATTTTCACGCCGCCGGACTAGATGCAGTGAGTGTCGCAGCTTCATCCGCGCGCACGACAGACTGAACACCCGATACCACGGGTGTTTGTAATCGGTCCTCTGCGATGCGACCATCATGCAGTCTGACGATGCGATGACAGTACGCGGCCACATCAGGTTCGTGTGTCACCACGACCAGCGTTAAACCATCAAGGTGTAACTCGCCGAAGAGTTCCATGATCTCCATGGCGGTTTTGCTATCAAGGTTGCCGGTGGGTTCATCGGCGAGCAGCAACTCGGGGCGGCCAACGAGTGCGCGCGCGATGGCAACACGTTGCCGCTGTCCTCCAGACAATTCATTTGGCTTGTGGTGCAGACGATGTTCAAGACCGACGCGGGTCAGCGCTTCTTGCGCACGTGCCTGTCGTTGTGCTGGCGCGACGCCGCGATAAATCAGAGGCTGCGCAACGTTGTCGAGCGCCGATGCACGTGCGCGCAAGTAGAAGTTCTGGAACACAAAGCCAATCTTGCGATTTCGCACGCGCGCTAATGCGTCCTCATCCAAACCTGCCACGGCTTCGCCGTCGAGCGTATAACGCCCAACGGTCGGCAAATCGAGGCAGCCGAGTACGTTCATGATGGTCGATTTGCCCGAGCCAGACGCGCCAGTGAGCGCGACATATTCGTTGCGCTCGATCGTCAAGTCGATATCGACCAGTGCGGGGAAGTCGTTTTCGCCAAGACGGTAGGTCTTGCCGATGCCTTCAAGCTTGATCATGGTGTGCTGCGGGCAGACGGCGCACCATCGGTACTCGATTTTTCCGTCTTGGCCGCAGGGTTTGCAGGTGTGTTTACCGCGATTTTTTCGCCGTCACGCAGGAAGCGCACGATTTTTGGCGGTCCGATGATGACCAGTTCGTTTTCATTGGCGCCTTTCAATATTTCGATGTACGCATCATCGGCAATTCCTACCTCAACTTCGCGTTTGATAGCCTTGCCGTCAACGGCGATGAGAATACTGGCTTTGCTGTCGCCGGATTTTTTGGCGGCGTCAGACGTTTCTGATTTCGCGGCGCCATCTCCCCTATCACCTTTTTCACTCTTTTCTTTTGCATCCTCATAACGCACCGCTTGCACCGGAACCGCAAGGCTTTTGGGCCCTCCGCTCCTGTTTGTGAAAACTTCTGCGCGACAACTCATGCCGGGTCGAAACTCAACACCGTCACTGGGCTGCAAACGAATTTTTATTGGGTAAGTCTTGCTCTGCCCAGGCTGTTGCCGAGGCGTGATGGCAACTTGTTCAACTTGACCCGTCAGCGATTTGTCGGGGAACGCCGCAGGAACAATCTTGGCTTCCTGTCCTTTGCTGATGCGGGCAATATCCGTTTCGTCGATGTTGACCTCTGCGTATAGGCTTCCCGTATCGGCGATCACCATTAGGCTGGAACCGGCAATGCTGGTCGCGCTCGGTACTGCGGTTTCACCGACTTTGATGTTGACTGCCGTCACTTTGCCACTGACCGGTGCGCGGATTTCGGTTTTTGCCAAGCGTTCCTGAGCCTGCTTCAATTGTGCTTCTGTTTGTTTGAGCGCTTCTCGACTGGAGCGTAGTTCAACCACGGCAAGATCGCGCTGTGTCGCGAAATCATCGAACTTCACCGCCTCGATCATGCCCTGCGCACGCAATGCTTCATAACGCTTGTATTTGGCTTCTTGCGCATTGCTGTTGACTTGCTGACGGTTAATATTCAGCTCAGCTTGGCGAAAACCAGCTTGGATTTGCGCAATTTCTGCCCGATAGGTTTCGGGATCTAGCCTTAACAGTAGCTGACCTTCCTTGACAACATCGCCTTCTTTGACCAGAACCTCCTTTACCCGCCCGACAACCTCGGACGCCAAGGTAATTTGACTCTCATAAATTAGCGTGCCCGATGCCAGGATAGAGGGCGTAAGGCTGCGCGACGAGATTTTTTCGACGTCAACTTTTTTTACGTCATCGCTTCGCAGAATCTTCAGCGTGACCGGCACGACGACGAGCAGCGCGATGACGCTAAGGACGATCCATTTTTTCCTCATCCGCATCTTTCCTATCCCGCGAACAAGTGCGTGAACGTCGCCCATCCAGCGTAGATCAGCGCCAGCGGCACGATCACGACCACTGCGCTGTAGGTCGTCGATCTTTGGGAGAATACTTTCACACCAACGACGGTCAACCACCAAACATAGGGATTCAAGATGGTGACGGATGTCAGCAGGCCATGCCACTTGTGGCCTAGCGGTACGTGGAAGATGAGTTCGTTTAGGGACAATATCGATAACGCATCTGGCGTTATCCGGCCATCGCTTCGCAACAAAATCACCACCCACATCAACGCCACCGCCAAGATTGCGGGGAAGCCCGACCAACACGTGAGAGCAAACCATTGTTTGAAGTTGACCTCCAGCCGCGTCAACTTGCCGATGAACAAATAGTAGAGAGCTTCGAGCAGACGGACGATTGGCAGTACGACGACCGCGCCGATGACGGTAGACCACATCATCATATTCTTCGAAAGCATGCCCGATGCTTGCTCACGCTGGGCGGCTGTCATTTTTTCGTACTGGGATCCGTTTGAAAGAATCTGATCGCGCAGCCACGGAAAATCGACGATTGAATAAAACCAAACAAAAGTCGCGGCCGTCAGTACGGATATCACAATCAACGGAAACCAAAAGTTCGGCTTTTCCTTTAGAGCCTGAAACGCGGTGGCTGGGTTGAGAAGGAGCTGCCAGGCAAATTCCAGTTTCTTCATGACGTCGCCTTAACCAATTGTTACCGTGTGCGATTATAAACACTCAGCGCACACGTACTTACGATTCACGATTAGTACCTGCGAAGCCCCGATGGATGCCTGATTCTGCGGCATGAAACACCGTTCGACCCTTTCGGGCTGCGGGGAGGCACCCTCGAATACACAGCAACCTTGATCAGGAGCGAGTCGGCGACATGCTCAACGTCCTGTGGAAGTGGAGAGTAAACTCGAAAATTGTTCAGGCCGCCTCCTGGCCAATCGCCGCGTTCACCGCCGCACGCGCTTTCCAGTCAGCTAGCGCGTCAAGCCCTACCGGACTAACTCCCCGGCGGCTTAGTATCGATAAATTCTTGGCGGGCCTCAATACGCTCGATCCATGCGCGCAGATTGGGATACGTTTGGCGCCAGCCAATTTCTGGCAAGCGGAATTCGACCCAGAGCAGTGAGCACGCCAACGCAATATCCCCAAGCGTATACGTCTCACCCTGACAGAACTTGCGGTCGCCCATCTCGCGTGCGGCACCTGCAATGCCGTTTTCCACTTTGCCGAGTTGCCGTGTGATCCAATCCTGGCTCTGCAATTCAGCAGGTCGTTTGCGCTCCAAGAAAATCGCGATGCCAGCATCGGCGATACCGTCTCCGAGCGCCTCCCAACGTTTCACCATTGCGCGCTCTCGGCCGCCCTCCGGAATCAAGCGTGATACCGGTACGACGCCGTCAAGGTATTCGACGATGACTCTCGAGTCATACAAGGTTGTGCCATCGTCCAACACAAGCACCGGAATCTTTGTCAACGGGTTGTATAAACCCACTTTAGTATCGGCAGCCCAAACGTTTTCTTCCAGCCACTCAACATCAAGATGTTTTTCGGCAATAACAACTCTGACCTTGCGGCCGTAAGGGGTGGTGAGGGATGAAATTAGCTTCATGAAGACTCGTAAAAACATCGGAATGTACCGATCAAAATTATAACAGCGCACCTATGTGCGCCGCCGCGCCGTAGTCATCTGAGAGACAGAAACACCCCTCAAATGGGCTTGACTCGGCGGCTTAATGTGAAGCTCTCGGTATGCTGAGCACATGCTAAAGTCTTTTCCGTCAGTTAGATTGATTGGTCTGTATGTCGCTCCCCCACTCTCCCATTACCGCGTTGTCGCCGTTGGATGGCCGCTATGCCACCAAGGTTGAACACCTGCGTGAATTCTTTTCTGAATATGCGCTGATTAAGTATCGGCTCCACGTCGAAGTCGAATGGCTGATCGCCCTCTCGATTGAGCCCGCAATCAATGAGCTAAAGCCGTTTAGCGCGGATACGATCCGTGCGATGCGTGAACGTGTCACCGCATTTACGCCCGCTGACGCAGAGAGAGTCAAAGCAATTGAAGCCATCACCAACCACGACGTAAAGGCGGTTGAGTATTGGCTGGGTGAAACGTTTCAATCACTCACTGAAGTCGCTGCGGCCAAGTCATTCATTCACTTTGCCTGTACGTCGGAAGACATCAACAATCTGTCACATGCGCTGATGCTCAGCAAAGCGAGAAGTGGATGTCTGTTGCCAGTACTGCGCGGCACCAACGCAAAACTGACCGCATTGGCCCACGAACACGCGGCGTTACCGATGCTCTCGCACACGCACGGGCAGCCTGCCTCCCCCACCACGCTTGGCAAAGAAATGGCAAACGTGAGCGCGCGACTAAGCCGTGCAATTGCGGCCATTGAATCTGTTGTGGTTCTGGGCAAGATCAACGGCGCGGTTGGCAATTACAACGCTCACGTTGCGGCGTACCCAAGACTAGACTGGCCGGCTTTTGCGCAGCGCTTCGTCGCCGACCTCGGACTGACCTTCAACCCATATACGATTCAAATTGAGCCGCATGACTATATGGCGGAACTGTTCGACGCGATGGCCAGAGCCAACACGATACTGATCGATCTTAACCGGGATATTTGGGGATACATCGGCAAGGGCTACTTCAAGCAACGCACCAAGGCTGGCGAAATCGGCTCCTCGACGATGCCACATAAGGTCAATCCGATTGACTTTGAAAATTCGGAGGGAAATCTGGGACTCGCAAATGCATTGCTGCGTCACTTGTCCGAGAAGTTGCCGATTTCACGTTGGCAAAGGGATCTCACCGACTCCACCGTTCTTCGCAATATGGGTGTCGCCGTGGGTTACTCGTTGCTCGCCTATGAATCGTTAAATCGCGGCCTGCACAAGCTGGAGGCGAACCCTGAAAAGTTGGCGTCCGAACTTGATGGCCAGTGGGACTTACTCGCCGAACCGGTGCAAACCGTCATGCGCAAGTACGGCATCACCAACGCCTACGAACAGCTAAAGGACCTTACGCGAGGCAAGGGCGGTATCGATCAGGAATCGATGCAGGCGTTCATACGAACCTTACCGCTACCGCCTGATGAGATTGAACTATTGCTGTCGCTCTCGCCGGCGACTTACACCGGACTCGCCGCAGTGCTGGCCGCCAACGTAAAAGCATAAACGCAACAAATGGGCCCGCATTCAGCAGACCCAATCGGTCGATAACGGCGGCGCGCGCAACATCAGCCCCCAACACCCGCAGGTTAGCCCACTTGGGGATTCAACCGTGCAAACGTTGCTGTCATCTTGTTTAGCGCGTTTAGATATGCCTTCGCCGAAGCAATGACAATGTCGGTATCCGCTCCAATGCCGTTGACCACTCTGCCACCTTTGGTCAGGCGTACCGTTACCTCACCCTGGCTATCCGTGCCCTCTGTGACATTGTTTACCGAATAAAGAAGCAATTCTGATTCACTCTTCAGTACGGATTCGAGTGCCTTAAAGGTTGCATCAACCGGTCCCGCACCTTTGGCCTCACACTTCACCTCGCGTCCATGGTCGGTGATGATGAGCTTCGCATAAGGCGATTCACCGGTCTCAACATGCGCGATGAGCGAAACAAGTTGGTACTGCTCAACCTCCGGCGTGACCGCTTCATCGGAGACGATGGCGTGTAGGTCTTCATCAAAGATATCCGTCTTCTTATCCGCCAACTCCTTGAACTTCTTAAACGCCGAGTTCAGCGCCACTTCCGATTCGAGCTCGATACCTAACTCCTTTAATCGCTCGCGGAATGCGGAGCGCCCCGAGAGTTTGCCCAATGTCAGGCGGTTGTTGTGCCAGCCGACATCTTGGGCACGCATGATTTCGTAGGTTTCACGATGTTTCAAAACACCGTCTTGATGGATACCCGATTCATGGGCAAAAGCATTTGCGCCAACCACCGCCTTATTCGGCTGAACGGGATATCCGGTAATTGTCGAAACCAGCTTTGAGGCCGGAACAATCTGTGTCGCATCAATTTGCGTCTCCACACCAAAGTAGTCTTTTCTCGTCTGGATGGCCATGACGATTTCTTCCAGCGCCGCGTTTCCAGCGCGCTCGCCTAAACCGTTAATCGTGCATTCCACCTGACGTGCGCCCGCCTTGACCGCCGCCAGTGAATTCGCCACCGCCATGCCGAGGTCGTTGTGGCAATGTGTGGACCATACCACTTGATCAGCGTTTGGCACGCGCTCCAATAACGTTTTGAAGCGTTCAGCCCACAGTTCTGGAATGCTATAGCCTACCGTATCAGGCACGTTGATGGTTTTTGCGCCAGCCTTGATGACGGCCTCAAACACGCGACAAAGAAAATCCATCTCGCTCCGTACCGCATCTTCAGCTGAAAATTCGACGTCATCGGTAAAGGTGCGAGCAAATTTCACCGCATCAATCGCCCCTTGCAGCACTTGGTCAGGTGTCATACGCAACTTGTGCTGCATATGGATCGGCGAGGTCGCGATAAAGGTATGAATGCGTCCCCGTGCCGCCGGCTTGATCGCGTCGCCAGCCTTTTGAATATCCCCCACCTGCGCCCGAGCGAGCGAGCAAACGGTCGAATCCTTAACCGCGGTGGCGACGGCGTGGATCGCCTCGAAATCACCCTGACTCGCAGCCGCAAACCCTGCCTCGATTACATCGACCCGCATCTTTTCGAGTTGTTTGCCGATGCGTACCTTTTCTTCCTTTGTCATCGATGCACCCGGGCTCTGCTCGCCATCGCGCATGGTGGTGTCAAAAATAATCAAGTGTTCCATGGTTTTGCTCCGCGCCGCAGGGGCGCTAAATTGACGTCAATAGACAACATGTTCTCGCTCGCCAGACTGTGGCGGACGGGGATCTACTTGGCAGGAGGGGGTTGGGTTATTTTTGCGCGGGGAGCGCAAGCAGTAGACCGAGCGGCAGCAGCGATGCGCATAACAACGGCAATACACGCAACAATACCCGCCCATAGGAGGAGGCGGCAAGTTGCGGAGTCGTTGCAGAAAATTTCATGTCGTCAATATAACGCGTTGAAAGATGGCGCGCAACGGCACCCTCTACTTTGGTGCCGCAGGGGGCTTACCGGGATTCGCCGGATTTTTGGGCGAACGAATCGCGCGCATTATCCAGACGAGATAGCCAGACAATGCGTAACAAAGAAATAGTCCAAACAAAACGTGCGAAGGCTGAATCGATATCAACAAATATCCCACCACAATGGCCGGAATCACCCAAAACGGTACACTACGCCGCAGGTTGAAATCCTTGCCGCTATAGTATGGGACAGTAGAGATCATGGTGACACCGGCAAACACCGCCATCACCCAAGCAACCCAGCGAACATCACCGCCACTGACTTGCCATTCGTTGAGCACCCAAATCAGACCTGCCATGAGGCAGGCAGCGGCAGGACTCGGCAGCCCTTGGAAAAAGCGTTTGTCAACAACGCCTAGGTTGGTATTGAAGCGCGCGAGCCGCAGTGCTGCACAAACACAGTAGATGAATGCACCAATCCACCCCCACTTGCCGAGTGGTTGCAGCGCCCACGCATACATCACGAGTGCCGGAGCAGCGCCAAAGGAGACCATGTCAGATAACGAGTCAAGTTGCGCGCCGAACTCGCTGGTGGTGCGCGTCATACGCGCCACGCGACCATCAAGGCCGTCGAGCACCATCGCGACAAAAATGGCAATACAGGCAACCTCAAACTTTCCGTCCATCCCCTGTACGATCGCGTAGAACCCGGCGAACAACGACGCCGAGGTAAAGAGGTTCGGCAAAACGTAGATACCCTTGCGGCGACGCTCGGGATCCAGCAGGCCCTTCTTGAGACGTGGGATTGGTGAATTCATGGCTGCATTCTAATCCGAGCGACCAAACCGCGCCGGGGTTGACATCCCCATCGACTCGCCCATCAAAATTGAGCGCGCAGGCGCCCAATCGGGGTTAAATGCGAGGGCATCTTTTGGAAATAACAGAACAACGGTAGAGCCAAGTAAAAAACGCCCCATTTCCGCACCACGTTGCAATGCGATTCGCTCGCCATCGTAACGCCATTCGCGCACAGCGCCCAGGCGTGGCGGGTTCACCACACCATGCCACACGGTGGCCATGCTGCCCACAATGGTGGCACCGACCAGTACCAACACGAACTGCCCGAATGGTGAATCAAACACGCATACCACTCGCTCATTGCGGGCAAACAGTCCCGGCACAGCACGCGCCGTGGTCGGATTGACTGAAAACAAATCGCCGGGCACGTAGATCATTCGTTTTAGCACCCCGTCACATGGCATGTGAATGCGGTGGTAGTCCTTGGGGCTGAGGTAGAGGGTCGCGAAACTGCCATCTTGAAACTCTTGTGCGAGTGCCGCGTCACCGCCGACCAACGCGGTGGTGCTGTATTGGTGTCCCTTGGCTTGATAGATTAGATCTTTCTCAATTATCCCAAACTGGCTGATTGCGCCGTCAACCGGACAGATAAAGTCTGCCGCTGCCAGCAGTCTTGCACCATCACGTAACGGTCGAGTGAAGAACTCGTTAAATGTCGGATAACTTGCGACGTCCGGGTTAGCGGCTTCGGCCATATTCACACCGTAGCGCCGTACGAACCACCTGATCAGCGAAGTGGTAGTTGATCCTAACTTGGCTCCAGCGCACTTACCTGCAAGCGCCGTAATAGCCTGTTTTGGCAGCAAATACTGAAGAGCAACTTTAAGGCGGTCGGACACGGTAGCTCGAGGAATGAGAGATCACAGATTGACCACTTGTGATTGTGGCCGCGGTGCGAGACAAAATGAAACGGGCGCTGCGCGCCCGTCTCTGTGGGACATGATGAATCTAATTCCTTGCTTGATCAACCAGCTTGTTCTTCTTGATCCATGGCATCATCGAGCGTAGTTTTCCGCCAACCTCTTCGATCGGATGTTCGCGCAGCAGGCGGCGACGAGCGGTCAGTGTTGGCGCACCAGCCTTGTTTTCTAGGATGAATGATTTTGCGTATTCACCGGTTTGAATGTCGCGCAGAATATCCTTCATTACCTTCTTTGTCTCTTCGGTGATCACGCGCGGACCGCTGACATACTCACCATACTCGGCGTTGTTGGAGATGGAGTAGTTCATGTTGGCAATGCCGCCCTCATAAATGAGGTCAACAATCAACTTGGTCTCATGCAAACATTCAAAGTAGGCCATCTCCGGGGAGTATCCGGCTTCAACGAGGGTTTCGTAGCCAGCCTTGATGAGTTCGACAATTCCGCCACACAAGACAGCCTGTTCGCCAAACAAGTCGGTTTCGGTTTCTTCACGGAAATTGGTTTCAATGACGCCGCCGCGTGAGCCGCCATTCGCTTTTGCGTAGGACAGCGCAAGATTTTTTGCCTTGCCTGAGTTGTCCCGATAGACGGCGATTAACGATGGCACGCCGCCGCCGGCGACATAGGTTGATCGCACCAGATGCCCAGGACCCTTCGGGGCGATCATGATGACGTCAAGATCCGCGCGTGGTGCCACGACGCCGTAATGGACGTTAAAACCGTGCGCAAACGCCAGTGCCGCGCCCTTCTTGATGTTTGGATGGATTTCGCTGTAGTACACGTCGCCAATACTTTCATCTGGCAACAGCATCATGACCACATCGGCGGTTTTCACCGCCTCCGCGACTTCCGCCACTTTCAAACCAGCTTGTTTTGCTTTGTCCCACGACGCGCCACCCTTACGCAGTCCGACGGTCACCTTGACACCAGAGTCGCTGAGATTTTGTGCGTGTGCATGCCCTTGTGAGCCGTAACCTACGATGGTGACTTTCTTACCTTTAATGAGGGAGAGGTCACAGTCTTTGTCGTAATACACTTTCATCACAATTTCCTTTTTACGAGAACAGTTTTACTTGGGCGTTTCACGTTAGGGGATCCTATGCTCAACGCCCAAAGCGGAGCATGCAATCCCATTTTTTAGGCTTTGACGATCCATTCACCGCGGCCCAGTCCGCACGCTCCAGTCCGGACGGCTTCAAGTACGAGCGCGCGATCGATCGCCTCAAGAAATGCGTCTAGCTTATCTCCGGTACCGGTCAGCTCAATAACGTATGTCTTCTCAGTTAGATCAATTACCCGCGCACGAAAAATGTCTGCGGTACGTTTAAGCTCGTCGCGGTCTTTGCCAACCGCGCGCAATTTCACCAACATTAGCTCACGTTCGACGTGTTTGCCTTCATTCAAATCGACTATCTTCACCACGTCAACCAGCTTGTTCACCTGCTTGGTGATTTGTTCAATCACATCGTCAGAACCAGTCGTGACAATCGTCATACGCGACAGGGTGGCGTCTTCAGTAGGTGCGACCGTCAACGATTCAATGTTGTAACCACGCGCTGAAAACAGCCCTGCTACTCGCGATAACGCACCCGCTTCGTTTTCCAGCAGTAGAGAAAGGATGTGGCGCATCGCTTATAGATCCTCTGCAAGAATCATTTCAGAGATGCCCTTGCCACCAGGCACCATCGGGAATACATTTTCTGTTTGGTCCGTTTGGAAGTCCAAAAACACCAAACGGTCTTTCATCGCGAACGCATCCCTGAGCGCACCTTCAACGTCACCCGGCTTTTCAATTTTCATCCCGACGTGTCCGTACGCTTCGGCCAATTTCACGAAATCAGGCAGCGCTTCCATATAACTTTCCGCATGACGATTCCCGTGAAAAAACTCCTGCCATTGGCGAACCATTCCGAGATAACGATTATTTAGCAGGATGACTTTGATCGGCAAACCATATTGCTTACAGGTCGATAGTTCCTGAATATTCATCTGGATTGACCCCTCGCCGGTGATACAGGCGACATCCGCGTCGGGAAATGCAAACTTACAACCCATTGCATACGGCAGGCCAACACCCATGGTGCCAAGTCCACCGGAGTTGATCCAGCGACGTGGCTTGTCGAATCCGTAGTACTGCGCGGCCCACATCTGATGCTGGCCCACATCTGAAGTGACATAGGCCTCTCCCTTCGTCACTTCCCACAACTTTTGCACCACGTATTGCGGCTTAATGATGGTCTCCGACTGCTTGAACTTCAGGCAGTCTTTGGCGCGCCATTCTTCGATTTGTTTCCACCATGCAGCAATGTTTCCTGGCTTCTGTTCCGCGCTCTGCAGTTGGCCAATCAAATCGTCGAGCACGTCTTTGATATTGCCAACAATCGGCACATCAACCTTCACTCGTTTGGAGATCGAAGAAGGGTCGATATCGATATGAATGATTTTGCGCGTCGGATTGCCGGCATTAAAGTGTGTCGGGTTGCCGATCACGCGATCGTCAAACCGCGCCCCAATCGCGATCAACACATCACAGTTTTGCATCGCCATATTGGCTTCCACGGTACCGTGCATACCGAGCATGCCGACGAATTGTTTGTCAGTTGACGGATAAGCGCCAAGCCCCATTAAGGTGTTGGTACAGGGGTAGCCTAACATTCGAACCAGGGCCGTCACTTCCGCCGAGGCGTTACCAAGAATCGCGCCGCCACCGACGTAGATCATCGGGCGGTCTGCGGACAGCAACATTTGCATGGCTTTCTTGATCTGCCCGCTATGTCCCTTGTTGGTCGGGCGATAGGAACGCATTTCCACCGTCCCCGGATACAGAAATGGTGCCCTTGCCATCGAAACGTCTTTGGGAATATCGACTACTACCGGGCCCGGCCGACCCGTCTTTGCAATGAAGAATGCTTTCTTGATGGTCTCTGCCAGCTCGCCGACATCTTTGACCAAGAAGTTATGTTTCACACATGGTCGCGTAATGCCGACGGTGTCACATTCTTGAAACGCATCTTGCCCAATGGCGTAGGTTGGAACCTGCCCGGTGATGATGACCATCGGAATTGAATCCATGTAGGCGGTGGCGATTCCGGTAACGGCGTTGGTGACACCGGGACCGGAGGTGACCAGGGCGACGCCTGGACGGCCAGTGGCACGCGCATACGCATCGGCAGCATGAACGGCTGCTTGTTCGTGGCGCACAAGTATGTGTTTGAAATGGTTTTGTTTATGGATCTCGTCATAAATCACGAGGACCGCGCCGCCAGGGTAGCCGAATACAAATTCGACCCCCTCGGCTTTCATCGCGTGACAGACAATTTCTGCGCCGCTCAAGAGATTGCCGGAGGCCTCGAGTGAGGCGGATTGTGGAACGTCCGAGAGTTTCATAGGTTCACCGCAGGAAAATCAATACCGACGACGGGGCTCGCGGGTCTCGGCCAGCGTTCGCTTCCATCGCAATTGGTGACTCTTAGGTGACGTCTAGGGGGTAGGCATGGCGCGTGACGTCGCCGGAATTGAGTATTTGAGCAATTTGCATCGTAGCCGGCGGGGATCGCCCATCCCATGCTGCGCTGCAAAACGATACCTTACCACAACTGCCTTCCGACTTGAAGCTTCTGACCTCTAAACTGTCACAGAGCAGGATTCTTGCTAGACTGTTTTTTGGTCCACCAATTATTGCTTCAAGGCGTTGCCTTATTGGCCCTGAGCTTGCCCGGTGCGCGCTGCACCGCCGCATATGTGCATTTGGCAACATTAGTGCCTACAATAACCAGAATATCAACACGAGGTAAATCCTGGCTTCCCGGCAAGAACTTTCCGATTTTTTGGCTTCGGTAGAGCGTAGAGCGTTCAAGCAGGCTGTGTTTGCGGTTAAGGACGATGATTCTGCGCTAGACGTGGTGCAAGACTCTATGCTCCGGCTATCCGAAAAATACGCAGATCGGCCGCCGGAAGAGCTGCCAATGCTGTTCCAAAGAATCCTCCAAAATGCGATCCGTGACTGGTTCCGGCGCAGCAAGGTAAGATCGACGTGGACAACCCTGTTTTCATCGTTCAGCAGCAAAGATGAAGAAGATGAATTCGATATCCTGGAAACTTTAGCGGCTGAACAAGCGTCAAATGTGCCTGTATCGCCCGATGATCGACTCGAACAGTCTCAAGTCGTTGGGGCGATAGAAGAAGCGTTGGAAAGGTTGCCGGCGCGTCAACGTGAAGCGTTTATGTTGCGTTATTGGGAAGATTTTGATGTGGCCGAGACGGCCAAAGTGATGGGATGCTCGGAAGGCAGTGTGAAGACCCACTGCTCACGGGCAGTCAGTGCGCTGTCGGCTCTTCTGCGAGCCAAAGGTATCACTCTTGAATCAATCGTTGCGAAATAAACTGCCAAAGTCGAGACCAAACAACGTCGTAACATGATGAATGAAAAAGACTTTTCCCATAAATTGACTTCCTATTTGGATCTCAGCGCGGGCCGGGTCAGCACCTTTACTGTAGGGAAGTTGCGGAGCGCGCGTGAGCGTGCGCTTGCATCGTATCGTCCGCCGATACGCGTTCTCGGATTGGTGACTGTTTCAGGCCGCTTGGCCGACCCATCATTGCTTGTACGCAACCCATTGTTTTGGTTACCGATATTGCTGATCATCACCCTCATTTTTGCTTTACAACCCTCGACCGATGATCTTTATGATGAAACTGGGGTTATCGACGCCAAACTGTTGACGGGCGAATTGCCAATCGACGCATTCCTAGATAAAGATTTCGCCACATGGGTGCAGGAAAAAGAGGCGGCAACGCAGTAAAAGCGTTCACCGAGTTTTCGCCAAACAGCTTTTCCCGCGTTGTGAGCCTCGCTGCGCTTACCGCGCTCATTTGTGCCAGCCCTCTCGCCATAACAGGAGTAGCGGCGCAGGCGGCAAGTACGCCCGGCCCAGTGCAGGGGCAATCCGGACACGCAGCGGGGTCGACTAGTCAGTCCAAACCCAAGTCGGTGGCGACCGTCCCGTGGAAACGTGTTCCGGATGCACAGAAAAAAGTCTTGGCTCCACTTGAGGCGGAGTGGCCAACGCTCCAGGGGACGCAACAACGCAAACTACTTGGCGCAGCCAAGCACTACCCAAGCTTGACCCCTGTCGAGCAGGAGCGCTTCCAAGAGCGCTTGAGGAGCTGGTCGACACTTACGCCAGAACAGCGTTCAGCTGCGCGAGATCAATTTCAGCTGCTGAGCAATCTGCCGAAGGAAAAGCAAGCCGCACTCACCTCGCGGTGGCAGCAGGAAAAACAAGCCGAAAAGGCGGCCAAGGAGTCGCCTGCCCCTGCCCCCGCCACCAAATAGCGCGCTGTGTCAGAAGCCGAAACAGTTTCGTCGCCAGACGAAGATATTCCCGCACTTCCTACAACACCCAGCATCGTGCGTCGTGTGGCGGCGATTCCATATGAGGGTCTACTGCTGCTCGCGCTCGTGTTGATCGCCAGCTTTCCGATTGCCGGACTGAATGGTCTCACCCTAACCGGGGTGGCACACATTGTTTTTCAAGCATATCTGTTGCTGGTTACAGGGATATATTTCACTTGGCAATGGCAGAAAAACGGGCAAACACTGCCCATGAAAACTTGGCGCTTTCGGGTTGTAGCGGTTGACGGCAAGCGCTTAAGTTGGCCCAGGGCCATTCTGCGTTTCACCAGCACCCTTTTCTTTTTTGGCCCCGCCTGCACTGGCGTACTGTTACTCTTTTTCCCTGATCGCGTTAGTCCCTTGATCACGATGTGGGCATTTTTTCCGCTGATGGCAACAGTGCTTTACGCGCGCTTTGATGCCCAGGGTCAGTTCCTACACGACCGTTTAGCTGGCACGCGGCTTGATAACGTCCCACCACCCCAACGCTGAATCGGTTAATGCAAGAAACGTCGCGGGTACTCCTTCAGGAAAAGCAATGTGCTAGCGACGGCCAAGAATGTAACCAGCGGCAGAGAGGCAGTCAACGAAGGCGGCCAATCATTGAGTACGGTGAGATGACCGATCATCTGGTTCAAGAAATATGCGCCGATACCCACCATGGTGCCCAATACCAGCATGGCACCAGCCCCACCCGCTCGATTCGACTGGATGGCGAATGGTATGGCGAGCAACATCATCACAATGACGCCAATGGGTTGGAAGACCTTGTGCCACAACGCGACCTCATAACGCGTACTATTTTGTTTATTCTCACGCAGATGCTGAATATACGCGTTCAGGTTCACAATCGACATCTCTTCAGGTTTTACCCGTAGAACCGAGAGTAAATCCGGCGTCATCGCGGAGACCCATGTCGCGCTAGGAAGCTTCGAGATCCGCGCAAATCCAGTCGAGTCAGGGCCGTCAAAGATGGTGTGCTCAACGTTGGTCAACCGCCAGCGATTCTTTTCTTCATACTGCCCACGGTCGGCTAGACGAATCGACTTCAGCCGGTACGCGGCATCAAACTCAAAAATCCGCAGGTTCATAAGTTCGGTGTCAGGCGTAACGTTCTGAATATTCACAAATGATCGGTCGTCTTTGACCCAGAACCCTGATCGAAACTGCCTCGCCACTACGTTGGTGGTTGCCGAGACACGCATTCTTTTTGCCGCCTCTTCCGCGGCAGGCGCAACCACTTCACCGAAGACAAAGATGATGGCTGAGAACAGCACACCAATCAGCGAGGCCAGAAGCGCTAACCTAGCCAGCGATAGCCCGGATGCCCGCATCACCGTCAGTTCTGACTGCATCGAGAGGCGTGATACAGCGAACAGGGTTCCCAGTAGCGCAGCGACCGGGAACACCACTACCACGTGTGATGGTTGCGAAAGCAACACATAGGCAAAGGCGGTCATCAGGCCATATCCCCCCTTGCTGAGCGCGCCGAGTTCACGGATAAGATCGAACAGTGCAAACAGCGCCAACAAAGCAAGCAATAGAAATGCAGTGGCGAGGGCAATTTCCTTGGCGAGATAACGAAACAAGATCGACATCAAACGATTATCCCATCGGCAGGGTGCATGCCGCCAGCGCCCACTAACCTGCGTTAATCCTAAAATAAATTAGCCCGATCACGGTCGCGACCCAAACCCAAAAAACCAAGCCAAACGCAACCAACGGCATGTGCTGATCACGCACAAATCTTGGCGACAGCAACCTCGCCAACTTCGTCGCCGGGCTCGTGATGATGCGAAGCAGGACATACACAAAGTTCTTTTCCCGGTTGATGCCTGCAAAAAGATAAACCAGCCCTTGCCCCAGCAGGGCGAATCCCGCCACCTCGGCAAGCGCCTTCAGAATCTTAAGTAGAAATACGACATCCATCTCATCAATCCCAACAAATTCACATCGCAACAAAGAAAAACCCGCGCCGCCTCTCGGCAGCGCGGGTTGTTTTACCAACTAGCGCGATAGGATTAGCCCATCTGTCCAGCGGTATTCATCTTGTCACCCTTGATGGATGGGTAGCGTACGTGCTCAACCAGGTCCTGCACTTCTTGTGCCGGTGCCTTGGTGATCAAGCTAACAACGATCATCACCAACAGACCTACCGCCACCCCAAACACGCCGGAACCGATCGGCAAGATGTCGAACCAAAGAGGCATCTTTGGCACACCCAAATTGGTAAAGAATGGGTAGGTCCGCAGCATGTAATACATCACCGTGCCCAAGCCAGCCAACATACCGCAGATTGCCGCGATCTTGTTGGCACGTTTCCAGAATACGCCGAGTACCAGCGCTGGGAAGAATGCCGATGCCGCTAACGAGAAAGCCGCGCCAACCAAGAACAAGATATCACCGGGCTTCTGCGCTGTGACGTAAGCCGCAACGATTGCAACCACCAGCAGCAACACTTTGGATATTGTGATGCGACGAGCCGTCGTTGCATCGGGATTGATCATCTTGTAATAGACGTCGTGCGACAGCGCGTTGGCGATGGTCAGCAGCAACCCGTCGGCGGTGGACAACGCGGCAGCCAAACCGCCGGCAGCCACGAGGCCGGAAATCACATAGGGCAGACCGGCAATTTCGGGGGTTGCCAACACGATGATGTCCTGACCAATCACAATTTCGGCGAGTTGCACGATTCCGTCTTTGTTGATGTCGGTAATACTCAGGAGTGTTTTATCCACGGCCTGCCACGAGTTCACCCATTGCGGTAGATCGGCAAACGCCTTTCCGACCACGTTGGTATAAATGTCAAACTTCACGAGTACCGCGAGCGCAGGTGCTGAGAAGTAAAGCAAGAAGATAAAGAACAACGACCAGAACACCGAGACACGAGCTTCATGCACGGATGGTGTCGTGTAGTAGCGCATCAGGATGTGCGGCAATGCGGCCGTACCTACCATCAGTGAGAAGACGAGAGCCAAGAAGTTATTTCGCTTCGTGTCAGAGGATTTCTGTTTGTCCTCATCGGTCTTGCCCGTACCTACAAATGGCGTTCCGTGCGGCAGCGGCGGAGCGGCACGTCCGGCTGCACCTTGTTGTCCCTTCAGCTGTCCCTCATAAGCTTTGACGTCTTTCGGGAACGCGTCGACCGCTTTCTCCGCCGCTTGGATGGCTGCGCCATCAGGCGTTGGAGCCGCTTTCAGTTCGTCAACTTTTGCCACCAACGCGGCTTTGTCGGCATTGTAAGAAGTCTCGGCTCCGGCCGTAAGCTTCTCACCGGCAGTCTTCGCGCGGTCAGCAAAAATCTTGCGGACTTCCAGTTCCTTTGGGTCAGCCGTCAGCTTCTTTTCGACAGCGGTCACCTTTTCAAGCACGCTGCCATAGACCAGCTGCGGAATCGGGATGCCAGTCTGCTTAACCGACAACCAAACTACTGGGATCATGTAGGCAACGATCAGGATGATGTACTGCGCCACCTGTGTCCAGGTCACGGCTTTCATGCCGCCCAGGAAGGAGCAAACCAAGATGCCCGCCAGACCAACAAATACGCCAACGGCAAATTCCAAGCCGGTGAAGCGGCTGGTGATTAGACCTACACCGTAGATTTGTGCAACGACATACACAAACGAACAGATGATGGCGGCGATCACACCGATGGTACGAACGAAGTTACCGCCGTACCGAGCGCCAAGGAAGTCAGGAATCGTAAACTGGCCAAACTTACGCAGGTAGGGTGCTAGGAACAGTGCCACCAAACAGTAGCCGCCCGTCCAACCCATGATGAAGGCCAAACCGTCGAAGCCTTGTAGGTAGAGGCCACCAGCCATACCGATAAACGATGCTGCCGACATCCAGTCGGCACCCGTCGCCATCCCGTTAAACATCGCCGGGACTTTTCGCCCCGCCACGTAGTACTCGGCGACGTCCAGCGTACGGCTCATGATGCCAATAGTTGCGTACAGCAGGATGGTCGCCACCAAGAAGGCGTAACCAAGGTACGCCCGCGGCGTACCCATTTGTTCTGCGATGCCCAACAGCACGACAAAGCCGATGAATCCGCCGGTGTAGATGGAGTAGTACTTCTTCAGTTGTTGATTAAAGGTCTGACTCATGCCTCTTCTCCTTCATCAACACCATGCTCAATGTCGAGCTTACGCATGTAGACGGCGTAAAAGCCGATGATCAGTACGTAGACAATCAGGGAGCCTTGAGCGGCCATGTAAAAGGAAAACGGCCAGCCAAAGAAATTAATCGTGGCAAGCTCGCGTGCAAAATACGCCATGACAAATGTCACGATGAACCAGATACTGAGTAGGAACGCTGTGATTCGCAGGTTCTTTCGCCAGTAGTCGCGATGTTGATCAGTCAACTGCATTGAGTCCTCCTAGTTTTTTGTCAAATGATGCGTGTGCCAAAACATTTCACGCCTGCCATCGTTGGGCAGGAAAACCTTGTCATGTGAGTAATCTCACATTCGCCGCATTAGTATAGGGGGACATTCTTAGTCCGGCAATGCAAAACTGAGGATTTGCTCTAAGTTTATCTGCTGCGTCGCAACATTACTGTTGCCTCTCGCAGGCAAGTACACACGGTCTTTACTTTGATGCGGGGAACCGCCGTTAACCCGAACATTTCACCGGGCGCTTTTGGCAACCACGGTGCCGTTCCATTGCCCGGCAGCAACGTCCTTAGAATCAGCGGGCACCCCATGAAATACTCCGGTTAGCCTCCGGTTAGCGTCGCCGCAGCCACTCATAGTCCTTGGCACACTCCAAAACCGCCTCGACATTGGCGACCCCTTGTTTTTCGGCAGTCGATAGCAGAATCACCAGCAACTGCGCGGTACCGAGCGCGTCGGCCGCAGCGTTGTGCCGTGCCGAGACCTCGATGCGGTATCGCTCCAGCCACCAGTCCAAGGGGTGCCCGCGCCCGACCGCCCTGGTTTTCGCTGATCCGTGTTCTGTATCAACGAGGGCTGGTGCCAGCGCCGCAAGGTCGAGCCATACCTTCTCAACCGGGGTTCCAAGGTATTTTTTGCAGGCCCGCTCCAACATGATCCGGTCAAAATTAGCGTGATAGCCGACTAACGGGCTGTTGCCAACGAACTCCAAAAACGTAAGCAAGGCTTCAACCGGATCCTCCCCAGATTGTTGGTCGCGCCCGGAAATGCGATGTATCAGAATATTGTCTTGTGAGGAAATCCTGGTCTGCTTGAGCACCACCTCGTGGCTTTCCCCAAGTTGCACGTTAGTGCCAGTAACAACAACCGCCCCAATGGCGATTAACTGATCATTCCAGACATCCAATCCGGACGACTCAACGTCGGCAGCAACCCAGCGTGCTTGAGTAAGGCTGATCCCCGACAGATCGCTCGGCAAGGGAATGTTTGACTCAATCGCCCGCAACCTCGAACGCTGCAAGTCGTCTAGTGGAACGGGGTTTCCGAATAGGTGCCGCAGCCATTCCATCGCCATTGGAATGTCCGCCAGCTATGCTTGAAAGTCCATCTCGACTCGCGCCTGAAGCTTGCGTGCTTGTCGCAGTGCCTCCTTCAGTATGCGGCGGTCAAGATCGTTGAGCGCATCAGTCCGGATGCGGTTTGCCATATGTACGTTTGGTTCGGTGTCCGGTTCTGTCTGCGCGGCGACCAAGGCGCTCCGACCCGCAATATCCGTATCCGCCGTACGCTGATTACTTCTGAGTCGCAGCAACTGCACAAAGTGGAATGAGTCTATATAGGCGCTGATCTCGTCGTCCCCAACCCGCATTTTTCGCATGGCTTGGCGAAGCCGATCGGCGGTGTTGGTTGCCGAAACTTCGTTCGCCAGCGCGAAGATTCGCGCGGCATCAATAAATGGGCGCGTCCCAAATTTCTTGAGGTCGATAGTTCCGGGATATGCATCATCTGCATCGACAAAATCCCGGACAAGCCCCAAGGGCGGACGAACCTGCAGGGCATTTGCCGCCATCTGATACAGGAACAATTTTTGTGTCGGTGCAACCGACCGCAGCCAATCTCGCAGCTCCGTCACCAACTCGGATTTCCCATGCAAGGCACGAAAATCAAAAAAAATTGCGGCATTGAGCAACGCCGGCGAGCTGGGGGAACGCATCCACGCTTCAAACAAGTTGCGCCACTCGGATTGCGTCAGACACCAACGCGGATTCTTGGCCATGATGTCGCCCCGGCAGAATGGGAAACCAGCTTGATCAAGCAGGCGATTTGCAACGGTGGCAAAGGCCAAAAATCCAGCACGAAGCGCCTCAATCTCTGTGCTGCCGGCCGACACGGCTGGCGCAAAAACAAGAGCGTTGTCCTGATCAGTGACCAGCGTTTGCTCCATCCGCCCTTCAGAGCCCAAGCCGATCCAACACCAGTTAATATCTGGCGGCGGGGACTCGATGGCTGCAAGTTCAATTGCTTTGCCGACAATGGCGTCATTCATGGTCGTTACAAACTGAGTAAGCTGCTCGGCGGCAACGCCCTGACCGACCAGCGCCTCTGCCATTTGGCGAACATCATCAGCCGCCTTGGCCAGCGACACTCCATCAGCGCAACGGTCAATGGATTTCGCAATCTCACCAAGCGACAGGCGCTGCATCTTAAAGAGATCGCGCTCGGAGACAAGCCCGACTAGCTGTCCCTCATCTGTCACAAGCACGTGTCGGAAGCGTCGTTCCGCCATTAACTTTGCCGCCTCAAACACTGTTGCGGTCGAGGGTAATGCAACCGGGTCAACGGTCATCACCTTAGAAATTGGCGCAGATTGGTCCACTTGTGGAAGCGCAACACGCGCCAGCACATCGCGCTCGGTAAAAATACCGCAGGGGATCGTTGATGAGTCTCCGACCACTATCACCGAACCAATTTTGAGGCCCTGCATCATCGCCAGCACTTGGCAAATCGGGGTAGCCGCGGTGACCGTTACCGGCGAACGCTTGATTAGTGACCGCAACGGGCTCGCCATCGTTTGTGCACCCGAGACGTTTCGGCTGAATACGCTTTGTATATGTTGCCGCGACAAGTCAAGCATATGTGCGAGGCGCGCGGTCGCGAAATTCCGAAACTCAGGTGAAGCCTCCATCAATTCAGCGAAGCCAGATTCACTCAACTCATAACAGAACACATCCGTTGCGGCGGAAAACGTCAGCACCGTGGCACGCTTGGAAATCAAGGCACCGATTGGAAACATCTCGCCCTCGACCAGCGTAAGCGGTCGTTCGCTTGAGGAGGGCGAAAGATTGACGCCCAGCACCTGGCCGCGCTGCAAAATGGAGAGCGTACTCACAACACCGTCCTCCGGAGACCTGATGACACTACCCTCGGCGAAGTAACGCAACGTCAGATTCGCCGCGAGTCGGCTAATCGCCGACTCAGTCATTTGATCAAAAGGCGCGTGTATACGCAGTTCAGCGACGGTTGCGGCGAGGATCGTGGGTGATGGTTGGACGGCCATGCAGACTCCCGAAGGGCCAACGTCGACTGGCTAACCCCAGTATCGACGGGCATTTCCGAGCAAAACATACTGGAAACACCCGCCGATGCTAGACTTTCTAAATTGGCTTCTTCAGCTGTTCCAGAATCGCCGGATTCTCCAAGGTCGAAACATCCTGCGTGATGTTTTCCCCTTTTGCAATGGAGCGCAGCAGACGCCGCATGATCTTGCCACTGCGCGTCTTTGGCAGGTTATCGCCAAAACGAATGTCTTTCGGCTTGGCGATGGGGCCGATCTCTTTGCCCACCCAATCCCTCAACTCTTTCGCAATGCGCAGTGCTTCTTCGCCCTCAGGCCGTTTGCCCTTCAGCACCACAAAGGCGCAAATCGCTTCACCGGTCAGATCATCCGGGCGACCAACCACTGCCGCTTCCGCAACCAATTTCGAATTCGACACCAGTGCCGATTCAATTTCCATCGTGCCAAGTCGATGGCCGGAGACATTGAGCACGTCGTCGATGCGCCCCATGATGGTGAAGTAGCCGTCATCTTTGTCACGTACCGCGCCGTCGCCAGCCAAGTAAAGCTTGCCGCCCAACTCTTCGGGGAAGTAGGTCTTCTTGAAGCGCTCAGGGTCACCCCAGATGGTGCGCACCATCGATGGCCAGGGGCGTTTGACGACCAAGATTCCGCCCTGCCCGTTCGCTACATCGTGGCCGGTTTCATCCACAATTGCCGCCTGAATTCCGGGAAGCGGCAAGGTGCAAGAGCCGGGCTTGAGCGGCGTGACGCCGGGCAACGGCGTAATCATGTGGCCACCGGTTTCGGTTTGCCAGAATGTATCCACAATCGGGCAGCGTGATCCGCCGATGTTCTGGTAGTACCACATCCACGCTTCCGGATTGATCGGCTCACCAACAGAGCCAAGAATTCGTAGCGAGTTGAGGTTGTAGTTACGCGGGTGTACGGTCGGGTCGACTTCACCCGCCTTAATGAGCGAGCGAATCGCCGTCGGTGCGGTGTAGAAGATCGTCACTTTGTGGCGCTGAATCATGTCCCAGAAGCGGCCGGCATTAGGATAGGTGGGAACGCCCTCAAAAATGAGCTGCGATGCACCGGCTGCCAGCGGTCCGTATGCGACGTAAGAGTGGCCGGTCACCCAACCGATATCCGCGGTACACCAAAATAGGTCGGTGGGCTTCACGTCGAAGGTCCACTTCATCGTTAGCGCGGCCCACAATAGATAACCACCCGTTGAGTGCTGAATACCTTTAGGCTTGCCTGTCGAACCCGAGGTGTAGAGGATGAACAATGGGTGCTCCGCGTTCACCCACGTCGGCTCGCACTCATCCGATTGCGCAGGCTCGAGGTCATGCCACCAACTATCGCGACCCGCCACCATGTTGACGGCGTTGCCAGTGCGCTTATAGACGATGCAGTTCTTCATATGTTCGCAGCCACCCATCGCAATCGCCTCATCGACAATCGCCTTGATCGGCAGTGCCTTGCCACCACGCATCTGTTCGTCCGAGGTGATGACCGCAATTGCACCGGCGTCAATAATCCGTTCCTGCAATGACTTTGCCGAAAACCCGCCGAAGACTACCGAGTGCGTAGCGCCGATTCGTGCACACGCTTGCATCGCGATGACACCCTCGATGGTCATCGGAATATAAATAATGACCCGGTCGCCTTGTCTAATACCCTTTGCCTTCAGTACATTGGCAAAACGGCCCACCCGCGCCAGCAGGGCCCGATAGGTAATTTCTGTTACCGCACCATCGTCGGCCTCAAACTTAATTGCCACCTTATCGCCGAGTCCGGCCGCAACTTGCCGATCGAGGCAGTTGTAAGACGCATTCAGTTCACCATCGTGAAACCACCGATAAAACGGCGCATTGGTTTCATCCAACACCTTGGTGAACGGTGTTTTCCAAGACAGATGCTCGCGAGCAAGCCCGCCCCAGAAACCGGTCTCATCGCGCCGGGCATCGGCACACATGGCGTCATACGCCGCACGGCCTGAAATCGCAGCCGCTTTCATCAGCGCCTCAGGCGGCTGAAACAAGCGGTTTTCGTGCATGACTGATTCAATGCCTGACATCTTCTTTCTCCTCGTACACTTATTGTCTCAATTTGGTGGTGGCATTTATAGCACACCGGCCATTAAACATGCCCACAAAACACCCTCTGCCCTAATTCGCACCGGCGACAAAGTCTGACCGCCCAACCATTCCGACCACTACGGGCAGCATCACCAGCGCAAACTGTCTTATGTCTTATATAAGAGTTGTTGACGCACTGCAACATCTTGGGTATCGTAGCGTCTGCATATCCGCTGTTTTTGATCCAGGACAAACAAAGTCGAGACCATGAGCAACCTCAACGATATCCATCTTTCCAGCAACTCCGCCGCGCTGCTTGGCGACTACTGGCCCGGCATTCAGATCTACTATCCGCCGGTAAAGTACGCGCCATCGCTAGGAATATATGAGGATCTCGAACAGGCTTCACAGCGCTTCAAGAAGCACGCTGTACATACAACGGCACACACCCTTTTGTTCGATCTTGAAGACGGTTGCCGGCAAAAAGAGATGTCGCGTGAGTTACTGCGCCACGAGCTCCCTAGCATGCCAAGGCGCAAACAGGTGCAGATTGCGATCCGCATCAATCCGTTTCGCACGGAAGAATATGAAAAGGATTTATCGCTCATCCGCGATCTTGCCGATTACATTGACGTCGTGATGTTGGCCAAGGCGGGAGAGGCGTATGGGTCCGCCGAGATACGCGATCTTTCGGCCGTATTGGTCGGCCTGAATCACCGCATGACCATTCAGCCGATCATCGAACACCCGAAATCGCTCAAGATTGCGCCTGACCTGATGCAATACGCGACCGTCAAACACGTCGTCTTTGGCATCCACGATTTTTCGAAGGCGATGGGTATCCAAATCACGCCACGTCAGTGGACAGTGGAACTCGCCTACTTCATGAACCAAGTGCTCTTTGAAGCCCGGATCGCCGGTAAGGGGGTTATCGGCGGGGTGGAAACGCTAATCGGCCAGTCGGCGATGCCCGAGTCCAGTGTGGAGCCGGATGATGTGCGACGTTGGCTCGACCTGCACGGGGACGACGAGTCTCGTGTTGTCTACCAACACGCATGCGAAGAGGCCGCGATGGGAATGACCGGCAAACAGGTAATTCATCCTTTTCATATTCATCCCTGCAAAGTTGCCTATACCCCCTCGCCGACAGATACAAGAACCAAAATCGCCATCCTCAAGGCGGCCATCGAGGCGGATGCCCTGCTCGGCGGCGCAATCAAGTTCAACGGTGAGATGCTCGATCCGCCAATGTTCGGCAAGGCATTACAGACACTGCTACGCGCACATTCACTACACGCACTGTCCGTCGAAGACACCGCTTTTGCCGTTGAAGTGTTGAAGAAACTGCCGGAGCAGGTCATCCGGGAGAACTGGCCATACGGCGTCATCCTCTGATTGCTGAACTGTTGTCTTTGTTGCGCCAGCTTTATGAATATCCGGTTGCCATCCGCATAGCCACTATCACCACAGCTTAAACATCGAGCCATGAACGCCAGAAAATTCGCTTTCCCGCCCTACCCCGCTTGGACGTGGCACGTGCCACAGTTGTTCAACATTGGTGTTGCATGCACGGATGCGCACTTAGAAACGGAGGTTGAGTCCCGGGTCGCCATGATCGTTGAAGACGACGCGATGGGCACAGTTACCGCAAGTTATCGTGAGCTCGCCGAACGCAGCAGCCAGTTCTCCCAGGTACTGCGAAAACATGGCGTCGTTGCAGGCGAACGTGTCCTTGTTCGCCTACCCAATAGCCTTGAATACCCCATCGCATTTTTTGGCACGATGAAAGTCGGAGCGATCGCCGTGCCAACATCCACACTTCTCACGCCGGAGGAAGTGCAGTACCTGGTGAAGGACTCCGGCGCGAAGGTACTGGTGATGGACAAAGCGAGTTGGTCACTATTGGCAAAGACATTGCCAAACAGTGGAAATGTTGAACTCGTATTAACAACCGGGGAAGGGCAACAAGCGGCGCTGCCAGGTGTTGAGGTGCGCGACTTAAATCAAGCGCTGCGAGAAATCACTGCGTTCTCCGCACCACACGCAACCCGCGCTGATGACCCGGCCTATCTCGTCTACACGAGCGGCACAACCGGCTATCCCAAGGGTGTCTTGCATTCACACCGCGCGTTGATTGGGCGCGAACCCGCGTCGCAATACTGGTTCAACTTCAGCGGGACGCAAGTTGACCGCATTGTGCATTCTGGGAAATTCAACTGGACCTATGTACTCGGCTCGGGCCTGATGGATCCTCTCTATCGTGGTAAGACGGTTATCGTCCACGAGGGAAAGAATGATCCGCTGTTATGGCCACGCCTGATCGCCAAACACAACGCGACAATTTTTATTGGTGTGCCAACCATCTATCGGCAGATCGTACAAAAGACTACGATCGGCAAAGCCGACGTGCCCAGCCTGCGCTTTTGCATGAGCGCTGGCGAGCACTTGTCTGATGACATGCTCACGCAGTGGCGCGATCGATTTGGCATGGATATTTTTGAAGCGGTCGGCATGAGCGAGTTTTCATACTATCTCTCTCAGTCGGTTCATCGGCCGATCCGTGCGGGATCGGCAGGCTTCCCGCAGCCGGGACACGATGTCCGGCTGATCGATCCAGAAACGTTGGCGCCCACACCAGTTGGTGAGGAAGGCATGATTGTCATCCCGGAAAATGATCCCGGACTATTCCTGCGCTACTGGCAATTGCCGGAGGAAACGGCAAAGTTACGCCATGACGGCTATTTCTTTACTGGCGACCACGCGCGTATCGACGAGGATGGATACTGGTGGTTCCTCGGCCGCAAAGACGACATCATCAAAAGCTTTGGCTACCGCGTGTCGCCGTATGAAGTCGAGCGGGTGATGAAATCGAACGATGCCGTGGCGGATTGCGCCTGTATCGGCGAAACGATTGACAAAGACAAACTTATCGTCGTCGCCTACGTGATCTTGCAGCCCGGCAAAACGACCTCTAGCGAAGAACTACTTGCCTTCGGCCAGGCACACCTTGCAGCCTATAAAGCACCCAAACGCATCTATCTGGTGCGAGATTTCCCGCGTACTAAGAATGGTAAAATTCTTCGCAGAGACATCGCGCCTTCGATGGCGACACACCGGTCTGTCTAGCCCTACTAGGGTGCTAACCCCCTGTCCGTCATGTGAATGTCTCACACCACGCTGAAACTTAGCGACCCCGTCCACTTTTCCCGGCAAATGTAAGTTTGGCGGGATTTGCTTTTTCTACATTTAAATTTGAATGCGCCCCTGATATGGATCAGATCACGACCCGCCAAAAGTTTCTGAACCCACTTTCTGGCTTTATCTTCTGGAGCCGCTGGCTGCAAATGCCGCTCTACATCGGCCTCATCCTCGCGCAAGGCGTTTACGTGTTTCATTTTTGGGTCGAACTTGTGCATCTGATAGAAGCTGCTCTAGGAAACAAGGATGCACTTGCCTCGCTAGTGGCGAGTGTCGGATATAAGGGTGAGCCAAAATTCAACGAGACGGTGATCATGCTTGTGGTCCTCGCGCTGATCGACGTGGTGATGATTTCAAATTTGCTGATCATGGTAATCGTCGGCGGTTATGAGACCTTTGTCTCCCGTCTCGGCCTGCAGGATCATCCGGATCAACCGGAGTGGCTTTCGCACGTCAATGCCTCGGTGCTAAAGGTGAAACTCGCCACTGCGATCATCGGCATATCATCAATTCATCTACTCAAAACGTTTATCAATGCCGAAAATTACTCAGAAAAAGTATTGCTCTGGCAAACGCTGATCCACATGGCGTTCCTGTTCTCTGCGATGGCAATCGCCGCCTGTGATCGCATCCTGCCGCAGCCTAGCAAGCACAGCACGCCGCACTAGGAGCCGCAAATGCCCACCGTCATCAAGCAGGAAGACTTCATCAGCTCGGTTGCGGATGCGTTCCAATACATCAGCTACTACCATCCGGTCGATTACATCAAGGCATTGCACGAGGCTTACCAGAAGGAGCAATCACCCGCGGCTAAAGATGCGATGGCGCAAATTCTGATCAATTCGCGAATGGCGGCAGAAGGCCATCGTCCGATCTGCCAAGACACCGGCATTTGTATCGCGTTTATTCGTGTTGGCATGGATGTGCGTTTTGAAGGTCCCGCCGTTGGGCCACGGCTAACGCCGGAGCAGATGGTGAGCGAGGGTGTGCGCCGCGCCTACACCGATATCAATAATCCGCTGCGCGGCTCGATGTTGACCGACCCGGATGGCAAGCGCAAAAACACCACGGACAATACGCCCGGTGTCACACACATTGAAATCGTACCGGGTGATAAGGTGGAAGTCATCGTCGCTGCCAAAGGCGGCGGCTCGGAGAATAAATCCAAGTTCGCCATGTTGCTGCCAAACGACAACATCGTCGATTGGATTCTTTCCGTCGTGCCGACTATGGGTGCCGATTGGTGCCCGCCAGGCATGTTGTCACTCGGTATCGGCGGCTCGCCGGAAAAAGCCATGCTCATGGCGAAGTGGGCGATGATGGAGCCGCTAAACATCCACGAACTTCAAGCGCGAGGGCCATCCAACCGAGCCGAAGAACTGCGCTTGGAAATCTACGAAAAGGTAAACGCTCTCGGTATTGGTGCACAGGGTCTTGGCGGACTGAGCACGGTACTCGATGTGAAAGTGACCGACTATCCCACCCATGCCGCCTCGAAGCCGGTGGCGTTGTTACCAAACTGTGCGGCAATGCGGCACGCGCATTTTGTATTGGATGGCAGCGGCCCCGCCGTCCTTGAACCGCCTTCGCTCGCGGACTGGCCTTCACTGACGCAAGATCTATCGACTTGCAAACGTATCAACATCGACGGCATTAGCAAAGCCCAGTTGGGTGAGTTACGTTCGGGTGATCGCGTCCTGCTTAGCGGCAAGATTCTCACTGGACGCGACGCCGCACACCGTCGGCTGGTGGAGATGATGAACCGTGGTGAAAAACTGCCTGTCGATTTCACCGGACGCATCATCTACTACGTCGGTCCGGTAAATCCGGTTCGCGACGAGGTCGTTGGCCCTGCGGGCCCAACCACCGCATCACGCATGGATAAATTTACGGCGGATATGCTCGAACGAACGGGCCTGATCGGCATGATTGGCAAATCCGAGCGCGGCACCGCCACGATTGAAAACATCAAAAAGAACGGCGCGACTTATTTCATTGCGGTCGGTGGCGCGGCCTACTTGGTATCCAAAGCCATCAAGTCATCACGCCTAGTTGCGTTCGAAGACCTCGGCATGGAAGCTATTTACGAATTTGAGGTCAAAGACATGCCGGTCACCGTCGCGGTTGATTCGACCGGAACGGCGGTACATCGCACGGGTCCGCAAGAGTGGCGTACAAAAATCGGCAAGATCCCGGTTGTCATTGTCTAGCCATTTGTTTATCTCGCGCTGACGAGCGCAATAGTCGCATCCACAACCACCAGCCACCACCAACCGGCACCCAACACGAAACACGCCGCAGCACCATGGATCTACGATTGAGTCGGACATCAAACTCTGGAGGGCGCGTCACCCTCATTGACGGCTCGGCGGGGCTCGGGACGACGATCGCGGCGTTGGTGAGCAACTACTTTCCCGATGCCGCCATCGAAGATACTGATCTGTTTTCACAAACCATGCGTGGTGCCGGCATGGCCGCCAGGATAGCGACCACCTGATCGTTATGTTGGTCGCTCAAAGTTTAATCAGCCCGCGCGACGCTTTTGTCGCCTCTAAATCAACATAAGCACCACCCTCCCCGGCAGACCCGCAACGGCGCGACCGCCAAAAGAATATTCTTGATGAGCCAACCCACTGTCTTTATTCAATCGTCTGATTCCCTGTTGCTGGCGCGCGCCGCACGGCAGACCGCACCGGTGATGATTCTTGCCGCAGACGCGGCAGATGCTGAACGACTCGCCACCGAGATTGCCTGGTTCGATCCCACACTCCGGGTTTGCCGCCTACCCGACTGGGAGACTCTGCCATACGATCATTTTTCACCCCATCCAGACTTGGTGTCAGAGCGTATCTCGACACTCTATCGATTGTCGCGGGGTGATTTCGATGTTGGCATCGTGCCGGTCACCACCGCCATGACACGCTTGGCACCACGCGAGTATCTGGCGGGTCGCGCTTTCTTGTTGCGAATAAAAACACCGCTTGATCTTGAGGTGTTCCGCAACGACCTGAGCTTCGGCGGATACACGTCCGTCAAACAGGTAATGGCACCGGGCGAATACGCGATTCGCGGCGGGCTCGTTGATTTGTTCCCGATGGGTTCAACCGTGCCCTACCGCATCGACCTGTTCGGTGATGAGATTGAAGCAATCCGCACCTTTGACGTCGACACCCAGCGCAGCATTTATCCCGTCAACGAAATTCGTTTGTTGCCGGCGCGTGAATTTCCGCTCGACAAACAGGGGCAGCATCAGTTTCGCGAGCAGTTCCGCGACCGCTTTGAAGGTGACCCGTCGAAGTCGCGTATGTACAAAGATGTCTCGGCGGGCATGGCACCCAACGGCATCGAGTATTTCCTGCCGCTGTTCTTTGCTACCACCGCCACGGTGTTTGATTATTTGCCGCCAACCGCGCGGATGTTCCTGCATGGTGATGTCGAGCCGATCGCGGACGCATTCTGGCGCGACGTGAAATCACGTTACGACTTGATGCGTGGTGACCGCGATCATCCACTTTTGCCACCGGCTGATGTGTTTCTACCGGTTGAGGAGTTGTTTCGTGGCGTAGGCCGTTTCGAGAAACTTACCGCCGCGCAGATCACGCAACCGATCTCGTCATTGCCGGCCGTCGAGGTTGACCGCAAAGCGGCAGATCCACTCGCGCGTCTCAAGCAATTCGTTGCTACCTTCGATGGCCGGGTCGTAGTCGCCGCCGAGAGTCTCGGGCGACGCGAAACCATACTGACCTTCTTTAATGACCACAAGCTAAACACCAGCACTGGCGGGGACTTTCAGGCACTTTTGGCTGAAAACGCCCGTCCTGATTCGACTTTGCCTAGTTTATTGGTCACGGTAGCGCCGATCCAACGCGGCTTTACTGCCGTCGATGACAAGCTCGCCATCATCACTGAGAACGAGCTTTACGCCAGCGAGGTGAAACAATCGCGGCGACGAGAGAAATCCCGCACCAACGCCGAAGGCATGTTGCGTGATTTGGCCGAAGTGAAGTTGGGCGACCCGGTGGTCCACGAGTTACACGGCATCGGCCGTTACATGGGCTTGGTGTCGATGGACCTTGGCGAAGGTGCCATGGAATTCCTCGAGCTTCACTACGATGGTGAAGACAAGCTGTTTGTGCCGGTCTCGCAGCTGTCGGTGATTTCACGCTATACCGGTGCCAATCCCGATTCGGCACCGCTGCATCGGCTGGGCTCAGGCCAATGGGAAAAAGCGCGTCGCAAAGCGGCTGAACAAATCCGCGACACCGCCGCCGAGTTGCTCAATCTCTACGCACGCCGCGCCGCACGCCAGGGGTTTGCCTTTCCCATGAAGGCCAATGAAGTGGATGCATTTGCAGCCGGGTTCCCGTTTGAAGAAACGGTCGACCAAACCGCGGCGATACAGGCCGTGACCGCCGACATGACCTCCGGCAGGCCGATGGATCGGCTGATCTGCGGCGATGTAGGCTTTGGTAAAACCGAAGTCGCCTTGCGTGCGGCTTTCTTAGCCGTGAACGCGGGAAAGCAAGTGGCGATACTGGTGCCGACCACGTTGCTTGCCGAACAGCACTTCCACAACTTCTCGGATCGTTTTGCCGAGTGGCCGGTTAAGCTCACCGAGTTCTCACGTTTTCGGTCCGCCAAGGAAACTGCCGAGGCGATCAAAGGACTGGCCAACGGCACCGTCGATATCGCCATTGGCACACACAAACTCATCCAGAAGGATGTCGTCTTCAAGAATCTTGGTTTGGTCATCATCGATGAGGAACATCGTTTTGGCGTGCGCCAGAAAGAAGTCCTCAAGGCACTGCGCTCCGAGGTCGACGTACTCACACTCACCGCGACACCGATTCCGCGAACACTCGCCATGTCGCTAGAAGGCCTGCGTGATTTTTCCGTGATTGCCACCGCCCCGCAACGCCGCCTCTCAATCAAGACGTTTGTCCACACACTGTCTGAAGGCACGGTGCGCGAAGGCATCATGCGTGAACTGAAGCGAGGTGGGCAAGCTTACTATTTGTACAACGAAGTTGAGACCATCCAAAACCAGCTGGAACGCCTGCAACGTCTCATCCCCGAGGCGCGTATCGCGGTGGCGCACGGCCAGCTACCCGAGCGTGAACTCGAACGCGTCATGCGCGACTTCTATCACCAGAAAGCCAACGTGTTGTTGTGCTCGACCATCATCGAGACCGGCATCGATGTACCCACTGCCAACACCATCCTCATTCATCGTGCGGATAAGTTTGGTCTGGCGCAGTTGCATCAGTTACGCGGACGGGTTGGGCGTTCACATCACCAAGCCTACGCTTATCTTTTGACGCCGCCTGAAGAGGGTTTGAACATCAACGCCAAACGTCGTTTGGAAGCAATTCAAACCATGGAGGATCTGGGCGCGGGTTTCTACCTTGCCATGCATGACTTGGAGATTCGTGGTGCCGGTGAAGTTCTAGGTGATTCCCAGTCCGGCGGGATCCAAGACATCGGCTTTACGCTTTACACGGATATGTTGAACCACGCGGTGAAGTCCCTCAAAGCAGGTAAGGAGCCGGATCTCTCCAAGCCGCTGAGTGTCGCAACGGAGATCAATCTGCATGCGCCGGCATTGTTGCCAGATACCTACTGCGGCGACGTGCACGAACGTTTGGTGATCTATAAACGCCTCGCCAACTGCGATTCGGCCGACATGCTCGAGCAACTCAAAGAAGAGCTGATCGACCGCTTCGGTACCTTGCCAGACGCCACGTCGAATCTCTTCGACAGTCACGCGCTACGTATCACCGGCAAGCCGTTGGACCTGATCAAAATTGATGCGAGCGCCGTGTCGATCACCATTCAGTTCGGGCCCGACACACAAATACATCCACACCGCGTGATCCAACTCGTGCAGCAAAAGCGGCACTTCAAATTGGCCGGTCCTGATAAGCTGAAGATCGAGAAGCCGATGCCCAATCTGCACGATCGTGTCCTCGCAATCAAGGCCGTCTTGTACGAACTCACGCCCATCGTACCGCAGGCAAAGGTGGCGGCATGAGCGCCCCGCAACCGAGGAAACTCGGCGAGTTTCGTCTGCTCGCGATCGATATGGATTCCACCCTGATCACCATCGAGTGTATCGATGAGATCGCGGACTTCGTCGGAAGAAAAGCTGAAGTTGCCGCGGTGACAGAAGCCGCCATGCGCGGTGAAATCGACTGGCCTACCTCGTTCAGGCAACGCGTCGCGCTGCTTGCGGGGCTCGATGAGGCCGCTCTGCAACAAGTTTATGACCAGCGGCTACAACTTTCGCCCGGCGCGGAAACATTGGTGGCGGCTGCAAAGGCCGGGGGAATATTTACCCTGCTTGTTTCGGGTGGTTTTAACTTCTTCACCAATCGGCTGAAAGAGCGCCTTGGATTGGATGCCGCGTTTTCCAATCAACTGGAAATCATCGACGGCAAACTCACCGGACAGGTGTTAGGGCCGCTTTGTGATGCCGATGCCAAGGCACAACACGTGCGCGATTTTGCACAACAACTTGGTGCCAGCCGCGAGCAAATCATGGTGATCGGTGATGGGGCCAACGATCTAAAGATGATGGCGGTCGCCGGAACATCTGTCGCTTACTACGCCAAACCAGTCGTACAGGAACAAGCGACGATGGCGATCAACGCCGGCGGGCTGGACGAGGTGTTACGCCATTTCCCGGCGCCTTAGTTTGCGGAGTGGTAACGGGATCGCAAAGCACCGGAGCTGGTAGAGTCGGGATGTGGCGCGGTAGCAGTAGGTTTTGCATAGCGGTTGCCGTCCCTTTCGTCTGACGGTGCCTCAATAGCCAACCATAACCCCGTTTCCACATCCCTCTCATCGAACCGGACTTGCAGATCTCCCGCA
>JADCIX010000090.1 GCA_020247545.1 Rhodocyclaceae bacterium
CAAGACTTCCTTTCCAAGATCTTGCACAATTGATTCTGATAAGTACCCCACTTGCTTCCGCGCTTCGTGTCTTCGCTACGCATCCCCGAACTCGGGGCCCCTGCTTACGCGTCCGACACTCAACGCATCGCACCCAAGACTTCCTATCCAAGATTTTGCATAACTAATTCTGACGAGCGCCTCGCTTGCTTCCGCGCTTCGTGTCTTCGCTACGCATCCCCGAACTCGGGGCCCCTGCTTACGCGTCCGACACTCAAAACATCGCCCCCAAGACTTCCTTTCCAAGATTTTGCACAACTAAACTCCTTTATCCACCGCACTTTCCAAGCATTTATGCCTGAAAACGCCCGCCTATAAACGACTTTCATGCCTGCAATCGACATCAAACACCCGCTGGTCAAACACAAGATCGGGTTACTGCGCGCAAAAGACATTTCGACCAAGAGTTTCCGCGAGATCACGCAGGAGCTGGGTCGCCTGCTCGCTTATGAAGCGTGCCGCGATTTTCCGTTGGAATCACATACCGTCGAAGGTTGGTGCGGCCCGATCGACGTGCAGCGCATCGAGGGCAAAAAAGTCACTCTGGTGCCGATCCTGCGCGCGGGTCTCGGCATGCTCGACGGCGTATTGGATGTCATCCCCTCGGCCAAAGTTAGCGTGGTGGGAATTGCGCGTAATCACGAAACGCTGCAGCCCGAGCCGTATCTGGAACGTTTTGTCGGCAAACTCGACGAACGTACCGCCATCATTCTCGACCCGATGTTAGCCACGGCGGGCTCCATGATCGCCACCATTGAGATGCTGAAACAAGCCGGCGCCAGGCAAATCAAAGCGCTGGTGCTGATCGCGGCACCAGAAGGCATCAAACGCTTACAGGACACGCATCCCGAAGTCGAGGTTTACACCGCGGCCATCGACTCTCACCTAAATGAAGTGGGATACATCATCCCTGGGTTGGGCGACGCGGGCGACAAGATATTCGGCACGAAGTAGCGCCAGCTTCTAGCCGTCACGAATGCGCGCTGATTAACACGCCCACATGCGCCGCGGCACTCGCGCCCAATGCCGTTAAGTTGTAGCCACCTTCAAGTGCCGACACCACCCTCCCCTCGGCGTAGAGATCGGCGATCTTTAGAATTTCCTGGGTGATCCAGACGTAGTCGTCTTCGACCAAATCCAGATAAGCCAATGGGTCATCTCTGTGCGCGTCAAAGCCGGCCGAAATGATGATGAGTTCCGGTTTGAAATCGTGCAGTGCGGGAAACCAAGTTGCGGCAATCGCCCGACGAAACGCGGCGCTGCCCGTTCGCGCCGCCAGCGGCGTCGGAATAATGTGGTTGTTGCCCGTATCAGCACCGGTGCCGGGGTAATACGGATGTTGAAACGACGAACACAGCATTACGCGTTCATCGTCGTGAAAGATGTCTTCCGTGCCGTTGCCATGGTGCACATCAAAATCCAAAATCGCCACGCGCTCAAGCCCGTAGGCTTCAATGGCGTGTCTTGCACCAACTGCCACGTTGTTAAAGATACAAAAACCCATCGCATGGTCGTAGGTCGCGTGGTGTCCACACGGGCGCACCGCACAAAACGCGTTACGATTCGCGCCTGACATTACGCGGTCGACCCCCTCCACCACCGCACCCGCTGCGCGCCGCGCCGCTTCGAGCGAATAGATATTCATCGACGTGTCCGGGTCGAGGTACGCGTAGTCATGCGTCGGTGCCGCCGCAAAAATGGATGCGATGTAGTCCGCATCATGTGCCGCTGCGAGTAACGCCTCTGACGCTGGCGGCGCATCCACCCGTTGCATTTGTTTCGCTAAGCCGGCATTCTCCAGCGCGTTTAACACTGCATGGAGCCGTGAGGGAGACTCCGGATGGTGCGGACCCATTTCGTGTTGCAAGCACACTGCGTGGGTGATCAGAGCGGATTTCACATTATTGTGTGACATGGTTTGGTATCTAGACGCAAAAACAATTGTGGACGATGGCCTTCATATTCCGCTACTTTAGCTCGATCACGGGATATCGTGGCTCCTATGGCGACGGGTGCGCGGCCCCATGGCACCCCCATGGCGACCCCATGACGGCTGTGTGGACTGAGCGTTGCCGCTACTCGAAAAAAAACGTTACAGTTTTCAACCAAATGGCCGTTACAGTTCTCAACCAAATTGCGCTGACTGGCCGGCATTGCACGCGGTAAACTCAGGAAACCACTTTTTTATGGCTGTCATGCTCGCAGAAAACAAAAACTATCCCCAAACCGATGCCCCGAATTTGACTTTGGGAGAGCGCGATGCTCATGCCGCTATTCGTGACGTCATTTCCCGCGCCGGCGAAATCATCCTCGGCAAGGATGCGCAGATTCGGATGGCCATCGCCTGCATCTTGGCGCGAGGGCATTTGCTGATCGAAGACGTACCCGGTGTCGGCAAAACCACCCTCTCCCACGTTATCGCCAGCCTGCTGGGTCTGAAGTATCAGCGCATTCAGTTCACCAGCGATCTGCTGCCCGCGGACATTGTGGGTGTGTCGATTTTTGACCGCGACTCATCGACCTTTCGATTCCACTCTGGGCCTATTTTTTCGCAAGTGATTCTCGCTGACGAAATCAACCGCGCCAGCCCGAAAGCGCAGTCTGCCTTGCTGGAGGCGATGGAAGAACACCAGGTAACTGCGGACGGCAAAACCATGTCGCTGCCTGAGCCGTTTTTTGTCATTGCTACACAAAACCCGTCGCACCAAATCGGCACCTTCCCGTTGCCGGAGTCGCAACTTGACCGTTTCTTGATGCGTATCAGCTTGGGTTATCCCGACCAATCAGCCGAACGCGCGCTACTCAAGGGCGAAGACCGCCGCGAGATGGTCGCTCGGGTAAAACCCGCCATGTCGGTCGCGCAGCTAGTCGCACTGCAAAAGGAAGTTACCGAAATCCACGTCTCGGATGCGTTGGTGGATTATGTTCAAGCGTTGGTCACCCATACCCGCGACTCATCACACTTTGAAATGGGTCTTTCGCCGCGCGCCGGCTTGGCGCTACTCCGCGCCGCACAGGCTTGGGCAATGCTCTCTGGTCGCAAACTTGTCCTGCCAGAAGACGTACAGACCGTGGCACCTGCGGTTGTCGGCCATCGACTACGTGCCATTTCCAATAAAGGCAGCACTTCAAAATCGATTGATCCCGCCCAAGATTTGATTCAATCGGTGCCCATTCCTTGATCACCACGTGGCGCTACACCCTACAGCCAGACGCTTGCCAACTCCAACTCGATGAAATCCGTACGCAAAAAATGAAAACACTTGCCTCTCCCACTGGTATTGTCTCCAGCCTGCTTTGGGTCCTGTTGTTATCTATGGTTGGCAATGCACACGCGATGTTCAAATGTCAAGGTGCCGACGGTAAGATCGAGTATTCAGACCGACCTTGTGACACCACGAAAAACACGCTCGACAAACCCAATTCGAATAAGGGCGTGCAATCGAAACCCATCGCAGTACCGATGGAACAGTTGCAAAAACTTTTCACCGATTTCGAACCGCGCTTGTGTGAGCGCGAAGCCCTCGCCGCCGAACTTGAGCGCGCCCACCGCTCTGGCGAAATGTCAAAAGCGCCGGCCATGTGGCGCATCAGACAAGACAAACTCATCGAACTCAACGACGTCATGATCGATTTCCAGCTACGTACAGGAAAAGTCACCAAACCTGCGGGTAACGACAGCGCCGAGACGGCAGCCCTGCGTAAGTTTCAAGCCGGGCTCAAAACTTGTGAGCAACGTGGCGTCATACAATCATCAACGGTGCCCACTGCTGCCACGGCGCCAGCAGCAGCACTCACGGCGGCAAAGCCCGCCGCGAAGTGAGTTGACGCAAGCTACGCCCACTCTTGACCATGGGTGACTTCTCATTTGCCCTGCGGCAGCGAATCTCCGATTGGATCTTCCGCGCGCGAATTCCAGAGCAACCGCCCGTCGTTCTGACACAAAAACGCATCTTTATCATCCCGACACGCACAGGCTACTTCTTTGCATTTGTATTGGTGTTGCTGCTCATCGCGTCGGTGAATTACGCGTTGTCGTTGGGCTTCCTGCTCACTTTCCTGTTGGCCAGCATGGGCGGCATGTCGATGCTGCACACCTTCCGCAATCTGGCGCGCCTGTCGATCTCCCCTGGTCGTACCGAACCGACCTTTGCAGGCGACATCGCCCACTTTCACCTCGTGATGCACAACCCCGGCGTCGCGCGATTCTCGGTCGGAGTCAAACGCGCCAAGCTGCGCGATGCCGAGCCAACCTTCGGCGACATCGCGCCCACCGGAAGTAGCAACTTGTCGTTGAACATGATTGCCGAGTCGCGCGGCTGTATGCCGTGTGGCCGACTTGAGATCTTTACGGAGTACCCAGTCGGTTTGTTTCATGCTTGGTCTTACGTTGATTTCGGCATGACGTGTTTGGTGTATCCCAAGCCAGACCCCGGTGCGGGCGCATTACCAATCTCCGCCACCGGCAGCGGCGAAGGCAATATTCTGGTCGCGGGTGACGAGGAGTTCCAATCGTTGCGCGCCTACCGCGCCGGCGACACGCTGCGGCAGATTGCTTGGAAGGCGCTTGCCCGCGAACAAGGGCTGCTTGTCAAAGAATTTGGCACCACCACCAGCGCTGATCTGTGGCTCGACTACGCGGCACTTGTAGGCTTCGGCGTCGAACAACGCCTGGCCCGCCTTACGTGGTGGGTACTGGAGGCCGAACGCGCGCTTGTTCCCTATGGCCTCAAGCTGCCCGGCGTTACCATGCAGCCGTCGATGGGCCGCCAGCACCGCGATCAGTGTCTTGAGCGGTTGGCCCTGTATGGGTTTCAGGACGGCACCGCCGCATGATCAACAGTAGCGCACTCACGCTGGCAAACGTCACCTGGCTGGTGGCGGCGATGGGGTTTGTCATCGCGCCGCACGTACAGCGTCTGCCGTGGTGGGCCTCCGCAGTTTGTTTGGCTGCTGGCGCGTGGCGCTGGTGGATTGCGCGCAATGGACTACGCACACCTGGCTGGTTGATCATGGGCGGCATCGCCTTTGCGATTACCGCAGGCGCATTTGTTGAATACCGCAAATTGTTTGGCCGCGAGGTCGGCGTCATGCTGCTGATTGTGATGCTGTGTTTGAAGCTACTTGAAATGCGCATGAAGCGTGACGCGATGGTCGTCATCTTCCTCGGCTTCTTTCTGGCGCTCACCAATTTCTTGTACTCACAAACCATTCTGATGGGCGCCTACATGCTGGTTTGCGTGTGGCTGTTGATCGCCACCTTGATCGGTTTTAACCGCATCAATAGCGAACCCACTATTCGAGATCGCTTGGCACCTGCGGGCTGGCTGCTGCTGCAATCCATCCCGATGATGATCGTGTTTTTCTTTCTGTTCCCGCGCATTAGCGGGCCGCTGTGGAGCATTCCGCAAGATGGGCAAGCACGCACCGGCCTGTCGGATAGCATGTCGCCGGGTGATATCTCAAAACTCTCGCAGTCCGATGCCGTGGCATTTCGCGTGGAGTTTGAGGGCGCGGTGCCAAACAGCACGGACCTCTATTGGCGCGGCCCGGTACTCGGCATGCAGTCTGGGCGTGGTTGGCGAATGTACGATTCACTCCCGGTTTCCCAATTCAAGTACACCGCACTAAGTCCTGAAGTGAAGTACCGTGTGACGATGCAGCCGCACAACAAGACGTGGCTGTTCGCGTTGGATATTCCAAGCAGCCTTCCGCCAAATTCCTTCCTGCTCACTGACTACCAGATGCGCGCCTCGGAGCCAGTCAATTCGCTTAAGGCGTACAGCATCGGCTCGCATGTAAATTACCGCATCGACGCGGACGGCTCTCCAACCGAATTACAAAAGTATCTCAACTTCAATAGCCGCATCAATCCGCGCACCATCGCATTTGGCAAAGAGATGCGCGAAAAGTACCCCGACCCGAAAGTGCTAATTGAAGAACTGATGAAGATGTACAACCGCGAGTTCACCTACACCTTGGAGCCACCACCATTGGGCGACAACCCGATGGACGAATTTTTGTTCGGCACCAAACTCGGTTTTTGTGAACACTACGCGGGAAGTTTTGCGCTCATCATGCGCGCGGCTGGTGTGCCCGCACGTGTGGTCACCGGCTACCAAGGCGGCGAAGTCAATCCCGTCAGTCGCATGTTGGTGGTCAGACAAGCCGAAGCGCACGCTTGGACAGAGGTATGGCTGCCCGACTTGGGCTGGTTACGCGTTGACCCGACCTTCGCGGTGTCTCCACTGCGGATCAATCGCGGCATGTCGGCGGCGCTTGGTCCAGTTGGCGTTTTTGACAACATGGTCGAAGCCGACAAACTCGGCATCCTGCGCAGCCTCGCTTACACATGGGACGCCGTGAACTCCGAATGGAATCGCTGGGTGGTTGGCTTTAACCAAGACCGTCAGCGCGGCATGTTTGAAGGCTTTGGTATTCCCGACGTGGATTGGCGCACGATGGCGATGTGGCTGATCGGAGGCGTATTTGTTGCGGGCGGCGGTGTCGGACTCGTCCTGCTAGCGCTGGCATACCGAAATCGAAAGTCCCCTGTGGATGCGGCGTTTGAGCGCTTTTGTGCCCAACTCGCCCGCCAGGGCTTGATCCGCGCCAAAACGGAAGGCCCGGTCGATTTCTTGAAACGCATCGAACGCGAACGCCCGCAAGACTATGCAGAGGCCAAAAAAGTCATCGATGCGTACGTTGCGGCTCGTTACGCACCTACTGCAAGCGAAGCCTCATCCCAACGACGTTTTATCCAATTGGCAAGGCGCTTTCGGAGCGCGTAGCAAACGGTAGCGCTGCGACCGAAGCACCGTCTATCGGCGTAAACTCTGAGCTGTGAAAATGCTAACGCCGGAGGAGATGTGAACCAAAGCGTGAACCACAGCCTAAACCCCGCGAATTTCCCCTCCATCAAGGATCAGGTTTCCGCTGATGAGTGGCAAACCCGCGTTGATCTCGCCGCCTGTTACCGGTTAATCGCGCTCTACGGCTGGTCTGATTTGGTGTTCACCCACATCACCGCCAAGATCCCCGGCACAGACGGTCAGTTCCTGATCAATCCGTATGGTCTGTTGTTCGATGAGATGTCCGCCTCGACGTTGGTGAAGATTGATGCCGCCGGCAACAAACTCGACGCGTCCAATCCGTTTCCGGTCAATCCGGCTGGTTTTGTCATTCACAGCGCCGTCCACGCCGCGCGTGAAGACGCCAAATGTGTCTTGCACACTCACACCGCCAATGGCGTCGCGGTGGCGGCACAACGAGGCGGGCTACTGCCGATCTCGCAGCAATCCATCATCGTTCTTTCGAGCCTCGCGTATCACGACTACGAAGGCATCGCACTTAACGACGACGAGAAGCCGCGACTGGTGCGCGACCTCGGCGACAAGAACTTCCTCATTCTGCGTAATCACGGCCTACTTACTGTCGGTAATACCATCGCCGATGCGTTCCTGGCCATGTACTTCTTTGAAACCTGTTGCGCCGTGCAGATCCGCGCGCAAGCTGGCGGCCGATTTGGCGACGATCTGATTCCGATTCCACAACCGATTTTGGATGGCGCAAAAGCACAGATGAAAAACGCCACTGCGGGCTTGGGTGCAAACCTCGCTTGGCCGGCGCTGCTGCGCAAACTTGACCGGATTGATACCTCCTACAAAAACTAACGCTCGAGTCTCCGCACATGGAAAAAAAGTACACCACCTTTGCTTCGTTCTATCCGTACTACCTGTCCGAGCATCGCAACGCCACCTGCCGCACGCTCCATTTCATCGGCTCGACCATCGTGCTGGGCATTGTCGCAACCATGTTCATTACGCAGCAGTGGTGGATGGGCTGGTTAATCCCGCTCGCCGGTTATGGCTTTGCGTGGGTAGGTCATTTTTTCTTCGAGCATAACCGCCCCGCAACGTTCACTTACCCTTTCTATAGTTTCGCCGGTGACTGGGTGATGTACTCGCAGCTATTGACCGGCAAGATTGGGCTCACACCTCGCGCTGACGAATTGGCCGGCTAGTGGAGGCTGCACGTTCGGCTTCGGGTACTGCCAATCCATCACGGCGGCGCATCTACTTGATGCGGCACGGTGCCGTCACCTACTTCACCCCGGAAGGTGTCCCCATTCCGCCGGACGGTGTGCCGTTGAATACCGCTGGTATCACCCAGGCCGAGGCCGCCGGAAGACTGTTTTCGCAACACGGCGTTAACTTCGATCGTGTCATCGTCAGCGGCCTGCCGCGCACCATTCAAACCGCAGAGCGGTTACTGGCAAAGTTAGAGTCCACCAACCAGATTGAGCATCGTCCATCGCTACAGGAAATTCGCGCCGGCAAACTTCGCGATATTCCGAAGCACGAGTTACGCGAGAGTTTTATGAGTGTTCTCTACGGCACCGCCTCACTCGATACAAAATTCATGGGTGGCGAGAGTGCGGGTGAGTTGCTCGACCGGGTGCTGCCGGAGATTGACGGACTGCGCCAGGACCCTGACTGGTCCACCCTGTTGCTGGTACTACACGGCGGGGTAAACCGCGCGATATTGAGTTATCTGTTGTCTGGCCAACGGACAATGATGGGCGGTTTCGAGCAAAGTCCTGCATGTATCAATGTGATTGATATCGGCGCGGCACCACGCGATGTCATTCTGCGTGCCACCAATCTTTCGCCAACGGATTGGTTACAGCACGACACACGCTCTTCGACAATGGAAGTATTGTTTGGGCAATATTCAGCGCAAGGCTCGCGCAATCCATAACGAACACAACACAAAAACGAAAATCCAATGACCGATCCGTTTCAACACTTTGCCGGCACCAAGCCCGTATCCAACCAACACCAGTTCAACGTTGGCGCGCTCGAAGTGTGGTTGTCGGAAATGCTCGGCAGCGAATTCGATGGACTCAAGGTTGAGCAATTCAAAGGCGGGCAATCGAATCCCACCTTCAAACTCATTACCCCCAAACGAAATTACGTGATGCGCGCCAAACCGGGGCCGTCGTCCAAGCTGCTGTCGTCGGCACATGCGATCGAGCGTGAGTACCAAGTGCTTACAGCACTACGGCACACCGACATCCCGGTGCCAAAGACTTACGCGCTTTGCGAAGACGAGTCGATCATCGGCCGTGCGTTTTTTATCATGGAGATGGTGGAAGGCCGCATCATGTGGGACCCACAGCTACCGGGCATGGCCAATGCCGAACGCGCCGCCGTGTTTGATGAAATGAATCGTGTCATCGCCGCCCTGCACTCAGTGAAGTTCGAGGCGATTGGGCTGGGCGACTACGGCAAACCTGGAAACTATTTCGCACGTCAAATCAGCCGCTGGACCAAACAATATCAAGACTCCGGCACGGAAAAAATTGAGGCGATGAACAACCTGATCGAATGGTTGCCGCAGCATATTCCAGCTGGTGATGAAACGTCGATCGTGCACGGCGACTATCGGCTCGATAACCTTATCTTCCATCCCACTGAGCCACGCATCTTGGCCGTGCTTGACTGGGAGCTATCCACGCTCGGCCATCCACTCGCGGACTTCGCGTATCACGCCATGACATGGCACGTTCCCCCCGCCGCATTTCGTGGATTGGCCGGCGTTGATCTCGCCGCGCTCGGCATACCAGCATTGAAGAATTACGTGACGAGTTACTGCGCGCGCACCGGACGACCCGACGGCATCGAGAACTTTGACTATTACTTAGCCTACAACATGTTCCGTATGGCCGGCATCTTGCAGGGCATCATGCGGCGCGTGGTCAACGGCACGGCCGCCTCTGCGCAAGCTGAGGCCATGGGCAAAGCCGCCAGACCGCTGGCAGAGCTGGGTTGGAAGGTTGCTAAATCTATGGGTGCCTCGGTCGGCAAACAATAAGGAACACACGATGGACTTTTCCTATTCCGCAAAATCGATGGAACTGCAGCAGCGCATGGAGGCATTTTTTGCCGAACACATCATGCCGAACGAACACCGCTACCAGCAGGATATCGAGGCCAATACCCGTGCAGGAAAGCGCTGGACACCCACCGCGATCATCGAAGAGCTAAAGCCCAAAGCGCAGGCGGCAGGATTGTGGAACCTGTTTATGCCGGGTAAGTCGGGAGCCGATCTCACCAATCTGGAATATGCCCCGCTCGCCGAGATCACCGGTCGTGTGCCGTGGTCGCCCGAAGTGTTTAACTGTAGCGCGCCGGACACCGGCAACATGGAAGTGTTCGCGCAATATGGTACTCCGCAACAAAAGGCACAGTGGCTCACCCCGCTACTGGCGGGCGAAATTCGTTCTGCCTTTGCCATGACCGAGCCGGGCGTCGCTTCAAGCGACGCCACCAACATCGAAACACGGATTGAGCGCAGCGGTGATGAGTATGTAATCAACGGCCGCAAGTGGTGGATTTCCGGCGCGGGCGACCCACGTTGTGCGGTGTACATCGTCATGGGCCGTAGTGGCCAACACGCCAACCCAGATGCGCCCGCCCATAGCCAGCAATCGATGATTATTGTTCCCGCCAACACACCCGGTGTGACGGTGGTACGCCCACTGCCGGTGTTTGGTTATGACGACGCGCCACACGGCCACTGCGAGATTACCTTTGACAACGTTCGTGTGCCCGCCGAAAACATTCTGCTCGGTGAGGGTCGCGGCTTTGAGATTGCCCAGGGGCGATTGGGACCCGGCCGCATTCATCACTGCATGCGCTTGATCGGCTTATCCGAACGCGCCCTAAGACTGATGTGTGAACGCCTGACTTCACGCGTAGCCTTTGGCAAACCACTCTCTACCCAAGGCGTGTGGCACGAACGTATTGCCGAATCGCGCTGCATGATTGACCAAGCGCGGCTGCTGACGCTAAAGGCGGCGTACATGATGGATACGGTTGGCAACAAAGTCGCCAAGACCGAGATTGCGATGATCAAGGTGGTCGCACCCAACGTTGCGCAGCAAGTCATCGATTGGGCGATACAGGCGTATGGTGGCGCGGGGGTATCGGATGACTTTCCACTCGCCTTTGCCTACGCACAGGCGCGGCTGCTGCGTCTGGCCGACGGGCCAGATGAAGTACATCGGCAATCGCTCGCCAAAATGGAACTCGGCAAATACTTAAAGACGCCGTGATTCAATTCATTTGATTTCTCCGACCTGGCCCAATCTGGCGGTTGCTTAGAAAAAATGCAACGGCTGCTCGCGCGCACAACCACAGGGGTTGCGCCAGGCGGGAGCCTATACACGGACGCCCGCAAATCGCCCGAACGCGGAACTGCGTGGCTAAACCGACCCCGCTACCAGCACGCCCTATTCGGGTGTGCGTGCCACGTTCATCACCATTGCCAACAACGAGTAATAACCGCACAAAGACGTAAGGTCAACAATACCCTTCTCGCCGAACGCAGCACGCACAGCGGCATAACAATTATCATCAACTGCCTTGTTGGTTAGAACCTGCCGGCAGAACTCGTAAACCATAGCTTGCTCAGCATCCAACGTGCGCGGCGGTGTGTCAGCGGCAATGGCATCCGCGTCGGCTTGGTTAACACCTGCTTGTAACGCGATCGGGTAATGAATCTTCCACTCAACTGGCTGCCCCCAATGGCGCGCAACGATGAGGATGGCGAGTTCGGTTAATCGTTTGTCCAGTCCGGTGTTGTAACGTAAATACTCACCCGTCTTTTGTACACGCGCCATCAAGTCCGGGCTGTACATCAACGGCTTGAATGGCCCGATCACCCCGCCGCGCGGCCCGGCAACAAGCTCCTTCGCCGCCTCTGCTTGGGCGGCGGTCCACGTATCACGCGGCGGCAGCGGCAGGCGCTCGGCTCCGTCAAACGCCGGCTGAATCGCTGTTGTCATTCACCGGCCTTGATCTTGTTATCGCGAATCACTTTCGCCCAGCGGTCAATTTCGACATCAACAAACTTCGCCAACTCATCCGGCTTCGATGCGATGATCTCCATGCCCTGCAATGTCAATTTCTCACGGACGGCAGGATCTGCAAGTACCGTCGCCAACGCGTCGTTCATCGCTTTCACAATCTCTGGCGGCGTTTTGGCTGGCGCAAACACGCCCCACCACGCCACTGATTCGTAGCCGGGAAAACCTTGTTCAGCAATAGTCTTAACGTCCGGGTACTTAGCGATCCGTTTTGCTGAGGTCACCGCGAGTGGGACGAGATTCTTACCGTCGACTTGTGGGCTAATCAAGAACACCGTTCCCGCGATGAGCGGAACATGTCCCGCAACCGCATCCTGTAATGCCGGTCCGCCACCCTTGTACGGTACGTGTGTGAGTTGAAAGCTACCTTGATTTTGCAACTGCGTCAGTGCCAAGTGAGCAAGACTTCCTGAACCGATACTCGCAAAACCAAACTTGCCCGGTTCCTTTTTCGCCGCCGCAACCACTTCTGTGAACGACTTAAATCCGCTGCTGGGATGTGCCGCCAGCATCATCGCCGAGCGCGAGATCAACATGACGGGGGCTAAATCTTTCTTGGTGTCATACGAAAGATTCGGGATCAGACTTGGATTGACGCCGTGGGTATCAAACACCACCGCGAAGGTGTAGCCATCGGGGTCCGACTTTGCCACTGCCGCGGTGCCGATTGAACCGGACGCGCCACCTTTGTTGTCCACGATTACCGGCTGGCCCAATACCTTTTGTAACGGTACAGACAAAATCCGTGCGACCTGATCCACCGAGCCACCGGGTGGGAAAACCGCAACAAGTTTCACCGGTTTGTTCGGCCAAGCCTGCGCAAACACTGGCAGCGTTTGAGTACTCAACACAATCAACGCAGCAACAAGTTGGAAGACAGTTTTGGTTAAAGATTTCATCGCGTCCCTAATGATGGTTGGTTGTCAATCAGCAGAATTTACGCTTTAAGGTCATCAAAATACATGCCCGAAATCAACGCCGCTTGGAAGTTGTCTGTTGAGCTGGAGATAGCGTTTGATCGTCTTCCGCGCTTGCGTCGCGGAGAAATAGGCGCTAACGTTGTTGAACATTTGTTCAACAAGCGGTGGGATCATGCTCGGCATTCGACTGGAACGTCAACTGGAAGCGCGACTCGAAGCGCTGGCCGAACGCTCGGGTAAACCGAAGAGCTACCATGCTCGAGAGGCGATTTGTCGCTATCTTCTAACCAATGAGGACGAAGCAAAACGCCAATCCCTGCTCGTCAGTACCGCTGAGGACGAAGATTTTGAGAGCGACACGCGCGGCTGGACGAAATAGCCGATGACTGCAGGAAAAGGTGGTGCGCGGCAACAGAACAAACCAGCGCCCGAAATGTTTCGTGGTGATTTTGTGTTGGTCGTGAGCGTCGGCGACTACCGCAAACCCCGGCCCGCGCTCGTGGTGCAGTCGGATTTGTGCAACGGCACCGACCACAGCGTAACGATCTGCCTTGTCACCAGCACACTTGTCGACGCGCCGTTGTTTCGGATCCCTATAAAGCCACTCAAACGCAATGGCCTAAGCGTAACTTCGCAAGTGATGGTCGATAAAATCCAATCAGCGCGGCGGGATCGCATCAAAGACGTGATCGGGTCGGCGAGTCAAAGCGAGCTTGCCGCTGTGGATGCCGCACTGCGTGGCTGGCTGGGCGTTGAAACCTGAAGTGCGTCTCGACACATGCCGATTTCAGCGGTATTGTGGCGTATCGAAACTGACGTAAACCTCGATTCTGTTATGAAGACACTTCGCTCCAACAACCCTCAACAACCGGTTGATTGCAAAAGTTTTTCGGGAACTTTTTGCGCCACGGTAGGGCGCAGCCTGCCACGATATGCGGCATTTCGCGTCTCTACATTAAGTTAGGCGTCACAGTACAACACTCGTGGCATTCCCATCGATGGAGAAGACCGCGGCTCTGCTCTTCACGTTGGCATCGGCAGGAGTTGGTGCCTTTCAGATTGCACTCGCACTCGGTGCTCCTTGGGGCGAGTTCACCCTTGGAGGACGGTGGAGAGGACGCCTTCCAATGCTGGTCCGCTTCGTCCCACTTCTTTCGCTATTGCTTCTCACTTGCTTCAGCGCGGTCATCTTGGCCCGTTCCGGCTTCGGGGTTCCCCTTGTTCAACAGCACTCCCAATCTCTTTCCTGGGTTGTGGTTGGCTATTGCGCCCTGGGCAGCATTGCGAACGCTGTCACTCCAAGTAGGCGCGAGCGGAAACTATGGCTTCCTGTAATCCTCTGCATGCTTGCTCTGAGCTTGGTGGTTGCAACATCCTGAACTAGCCCACCTCACATCGCGCACCGTGCCGCCTAACCCCTCGGTCAACCTGACCCGCTACGGCAGGCCTTGTAAGCCCGGTCCGCGCCACATGTACTATCGTCGCGGACCGGGCTTACAAGTCCTGCCTCCGCGGGCAGGTTACCTCGAACGTTAGGCATCACCAAAACACTCTCTCGGAGCGCCCATGCTTCCTCCAGGCCAAATCGCCAGAGCTGACTTTCCCCGCTTCGGGCTTTCACAATATGCCGAGCGCTTTCCGTCGCAACTGACCGAGCGTGCTCTTTCTGTCCAAGTGCTTTCTGCCGCTCCGCTTGTTCTGCGCGACGCTCTCAGCGGTCTGCCCCGCACAACTTTGCAGGCCGACTTCCACTGCGTCACTACATGGTCGAGCCTCGGCCTCGTTTGGGGAGGAGTCAGGTTCTCCGACTTCTTTCATCAACGGGTGGCGCCTCTGGTCCCATCTGGCACTATTGTTGGCGTAGTCTTACGCGCCCAGGACGGATATCGAACGACCCTCTTGCTGGAGGACCTTATGGCCGACGACGTCTTGCTGGCAGATGAACTCAATGCGCAGCCTCTCTGCATTGAGCATGGCGCGCCATTGCGACTGGTAGCACCGCGGCACTACGGCTACAAATCCATGAAGCACTTGTCTAAGCTTGAGTTTCTGGCAACCATTCCTGTAGTCAAGCACGGCCCGCTCGCTTTCCTTGACCATCCTCGGGCACGAGTGGCGCTTGAAGAACGCGGTCTTTGGTTTCCCGGTTGGCTCTTGCGCCGCCTGTACAGACCCCTCATCCCGAGCACCGTCAAAGCGTTTCGCGCAGGCATGCTCAAATACAAGCAATCATCGGTCGGCGGCAGTGATGCCTAACCCCTCGCTCAAGCGGAGCGCCAACGGCAGGCCACCATGAATGAACGATATCTCGTTGTCGGTGCGGTACTGGTTGCCTTGGCGGGATTTTTGGCCTTTCGGCTGCTGCGGTCACGTGCGCCTCTCCGACCCATGTCCGAGTGGCTTACGGTGACGTTCGACGACACACAGGTAACGATGTCTGCGCAGCCTCCCGGTAAGCAACCATGGGAGCAGTCGTTTCTCTGGGCGGATGTGATTCGCGTCTGTTTCAAGTCCGAGGGGCTGCTTGCTTCGGACGGCGTCTACATCTTCACTTCTCGACGTCCGGAGTCGTTTGTGATCCCGATCGAGGCGAAGGGAGGATCTGAGTTCTGGTCGAAGGTAGTAGAGCGCGGTCTGTTTCCACCCGAACTTGCGATAAAGGCGGCCGCGCTGCCCGAAGGGGCACTGTCGTGTTGGCCGGCGCTCGAAGGTAGAGCATGATGGCTAACCACGCGTTGCACCCGACCATCGGGAGCGGCGCTTCGCGCCTTCCCTCCGTCGGGTGAACGCGGACGTTAGGCCGCAAAACAGTCGACCGACTGAGAATACGATCCACAAAATGACAACGAAATCTGTTCAGGCGCTGCTCGAAGACATCCGGCTTGTTAGCGAGCAAAATTATGAGATCGTTGAGGCCGTTCGAGCCTTGGTAA
>JADCIX010000091.1 GCA_020247545.1 Rhodocyclaceae bacterium
TGTATCCATGATTCTTTCTCCCAGTCTTACGGATGCGGGATCATTCAATGAATGTCCCTGACAACTGTTCGGGTTGGTTAGAATCAGGCGCGACGCCGTCGGCTGTCCCACAGGCTAAAACATCACCTCAAGACCAATCAGGCTGCCGCGCCTGTACACAAAACATTACGCTAATTTGAAGATAGAAGACCACCATTTATTTTCAAGGAAGAATTAATCGTGGTCTTTCCCCGATTATTATTGTTTGGCGTCGCCTTGGGCGGCTACAAGGACTCGGAAATGTCTCTTGCTCATCAAAGCGTCGGCCATCTAAAGCCGGGCATGTTGTGCCTCGCCGACCGCGGGCTCTCAGGGTTCCCGCTCTGGCAGGCCGCACAAGCCACGGGGGCGGAGCTGCTCTGGCGCATTCCGAAGAATCGCAAGCTGCCGGTGATAAAACGATTGCCCGATGGCTCTTACCTCTCGATGATCGAGTCGGCACCGGCCACGCAAAGAAATATGACGGGCAGCACCAAGCCGATTACTGTGCGCGTGATTGACTATCAATTGCCGGGCATGCCGGATGCTGAGCCGATATACCGTCTCATCACCACGTTGCTTGACCATGAGAAGGCCGATGCGGTTGCCCTAGCGGCGCTTTACCACGCACGTTGGACCATAGAGACCACGCTGGCTGAATTAAAGACGACGCTCAAGGGCGCTGACATTGTGTTGCGTAGCAAAACGCCAGACCTCGTTAAGCAGGAGTTCTATGGGCTATTGCTTGCGCACTATGCGATTCGTAAGTTGATGTGGGAAGCCGCGCTGACGCGCGACGAACCGCCGGAGCGACTAAGCTTCAAGCAAGCGGTCAACACGGTGCGCCGAAAACTACCCGTCTACGGCGCCATTCCCCCCAGCGCAGTTTGAACAGTGGTGGGCGGATGTGGTTGAGGAGATAGGGCGAGCGACTCACACCAGCCCCAAAGGACGATCCAACCCGCGGGTGGTCAAGCGACGAACAAAGCAGTACTTGCCGAGAAAGGGGAATGAACTCATGAACAACAAATACTGTTGGGTGCCTATAATCATTAAGTGAACAGAATTGGGGACGTCCCCGAGTTTTCTGCGCTGGCGCTGCTGCTCCTTGAAGTGCGGCGGCGGCCCTTACATCCCGAACAAACGTCTGGTGACCGCTAGGAAGAGGCGGTCACCGATAAGCATGCGCAATCGTGGCAGCCAGATCGCGCCGGCTCCAACGGGCACACGCCATCCGCCGCCGCGTCGCTCCAGCGCATTGACCATTGTGCGAGCCGCCGCTTCAGGGCTCAGACCTTTGCTGGCATGCTCGTGCCAAGTCTGGACCAACTTCGCATTGAGATCGCCGTAGGCAGAGTTTTCGTACGCTGGTGCAAGCTGCGGGACTAGTAGCGTCGCAATGAACTCTGGTGCCAGGAGCTTGACGCGGATGTTGAAGCGGCCGACTTCGTGCAGAAGACCTTCGCACCACCCTTCGAGAGCATGCTTGCTTGCGCCATAAATCGCCTCGCCAGGAGGCGTTATCTTTCCGGCCAGTGAGCCAACAACGGAAATGGTCCCGCCCCCGCGTTTGCGAAGCCCCGGCAAGGCGGCGCGCGCGATATTGACCACACCCCAGAAATTGGTCTCCATGATTGCCCGCGCCTGCGCCATGGGTAGGTCTTCAATTGTTGCCGGTACGTTGGCACCCGCATTCAAGACATAGAGGTCTGCGCCGCCAGACGCGTCGAGGTCCGCGACCATCGTCTCGACCGCAGCGAGATCGGTCACGTCGAGCGTTCGGCCTTCGATTCGACCGGGCGTCGCTGAATCGCCTTGCGGCACGATCCCGCGTCGCGACACGCCGATCACGTCCCACCCGCGCCGAGCGAGTTCGAGGCAGATTTCTGCGCCCAGACCAGAAGAGGCCCCCGTGACAAAAGCACGTATTCGTTTGCCAGATGCGCCGGTCATCACTTGCCCCGCATCCTGCGAAGCGCGCCGGCCACGCGCGACCATTGCCACATGCTGACGCCCGTAAAAAGCAAGACGAGCGACACGCTCTGAGCGACGAACACTGCGGACGGATTTTCGATCAACGGCGAGAACGGTGCGTTTGGTGTCATCATTTTTTCCTGACAGTGTCAAGATAGATATTCTCATCAAATCTATCCACCGTCAAGATAAAATATGACTCATTCCAATGCGCCCCCCAAAACGACATGAATCCCACAGAACTTGCCCGGGCCCCGCAAACTGCCGAGCGCGGATACCACCACGGTGACCTTGCGGCAACACTGCTGGACGCGGGTGAGGCCGAGACAACACTAGGGCTCAGAGTCAAATTGTTTTTCAGAAATGGAGTCTGGTGCCGAGGCGAACCTCCCCCGGTAACCACCAGTCTGAATGGACACGCTTCCTTTCCACCTGACCCGTTTCCGATTCGCCTGTGAAATGAGCCCACTGCGGTTTGGCACCGAAGGGTAGCCACAGTACTGAACGAAACCATCCATGGACATGACACGGCACCAACGTTCTTCTGGGGCAAGCTTGCTTGCCAGGGCTGCGTGCAGAA
>JADCIX010000092.1 GCA_020247545.1 Rhodocyclaceae bacterium
AGTCGCCTCGACGCTAAAGCTTCAGTACAATTTGGCATCGGCGTTGCTCGTCTTTTGTGTGTTGATTCGATACCTCCATCATAGAAGAGATAAGAGTCAACGCCGATTTCTTTTTACAACTATGGTGAAATATTCAGGCTAATCGGGAACAACGCGCTGACGACAAACCACCAAGCAAAAAATCAAGCTAGGCTTGCGGGAAAAGTTAAGGCGCATAGGAAAGCAGTTTGGTTTTCTAGTGCTATGTGTCACCAGCGCGAGGGACGAAGTCAAATTGTTTTTCATTTGGTTTGCGGCATCAAAATATGATGTCAAAACTCGCTCGGCAAGCGCAGCTTGTATGGCCGAAAAATCGTCGATCCTCAATCGCCACAACGGTGCGCTATAAAAATTCCGCTTCAAACTCCTCCGGCGGCAACGGCTTAGAAAAATAGAATCCTTGGTATTCGTCACATTCCAAATCGCGCAAGACCCGGTATTGCTCTTCGCGCTCCACGCCCTCCGCAACAACGTTTAGCTTTAACGAGTGCGTCATGGCAATGATGGCGCGGACGATCGCTTCGTCATTCGGATCAGTCCCGATGTCGCGCACAAAGCTGGAATCAACCTTGATGGAATCGATCGGCAACTGGCGCAGGTACGAGAGTGACGATACCCCTGTGCCAAAATTATCCACGGCGATGCCTACCCCCAATTCACCAAGTCGCTGCAACACCGCTGCGGCCTCGTCGCTGTTTTTCAACAACATACTCTCGGTCAGCTCAAGCTCAACGTCGTGCGGATCTAACCCCGATTTGTCGAGCGCACCCTCAATGGCAGCCATCAAGCGTTTGGGATCAAGCATCTGCGCTACGGACAGGTTCACCGCCACGGCGAGGCTGCGTTCCGATTTGCGTTGCCACGCCGCAACCTGTCGAAAGGCTTCTTCGAATACCCACTCACCGATTGGCACCATGAGGCCGGAGTCTTCGGCCACGCTCATAAAGTAATCCGGCGTAACCAAGCCGAGTTGTGGGTGATTCCATCTCAGCAAAGCTTCCACACCGGTGACTTCGCCGGTCGCAAACCCAAGACGTGGCTGATAGTAAAGCAGCAGCTCCCCTTTACGTTGCGCGAGCCTGAGCAAGTTTTCTATCGCCAGCCGCTCTTGCGCCTTGGCATTCATCGCATCAGAAAAAAACTGGTAGTTATTGCGTCCTTTGGCTTTGGCGTCATACATTGCTAGGTCCGCGTGTTTCATGATTGTCTGCGCGTCACCCCCGTCGTCTGGAAAAACCGCAATGCCGAGTGAGCAGGATGTATTGAGTTGATGCTCACCTGCCCGGATGGGAGCCGCAAGTGAGAAGATCATCTTTTCGGCGATGTTTTGCGCCTCCTCGCCGTCAATTGATAGATTTTCGAGGATGATGGCGAATTCGTCGCCGCCGAGGCGCGCAACCGTGTCGCTCGCCCGCACACAAGCCGAAAGGCGCGAAGCAACGCGCTTTAGCAACTCATCGCCGACATCGTGGCCGAGGGAATCGTTGATTGTCTTGAAACGATCCAAGTCAATAAACATAAAGGCGAGGCGAGATTGTTTGCGCGCGGCATTGGCCAGCCCTAAAGCGAGCCGGTCGTTGAGCAGCATACGGTTTGGCAGCCCAGTTAGCGGATCGCGGGTGGCGAGATACTCAACCCGCTCTTCGGCCGCTTTGCGCGCGGTGATGTTTGCAGTTGTGCCGGTCATTCGACGGACCCGACCACTTGCGTCGCGTTCGGTTACTTTGCCAGACGAATGCAGCCATATCCAGTTGCCGACGGCGTCGGGCACTCGGTACTCGCAGGCAAATTCGTCACTCGCGCCGCGTAGCGCATTCGCCATCGCCGCTTCGAACCGTGGCTGGTCCTCGACGTGATTGAAGCTAACGACTTGCTCGCCCCGCAGAATTGCGCTGCCGGTACCTTCGGCAGTGACCCCCAGTATTTTGGCCCAGCCTTCGCTGAAAAACACCTCGCTGGTGGCAAGGTCCCAATCCCACAGTGCTAGGCTTGAGCCTTCGAGCGCCAAGTCCAGTCGTTCTTTGGCGTCGAGCATCTCTCGCTCGGCACGGCGGCGCTCGCTGATGTCCCGCCCCATGCCGATGCAGTAGCGTTCGCCATTGATTTCCAAGCCGCGACCGTGAAGCAGGTACGGCGACTCTTGGCCATCTTTGGTCGTCATATCGACTTCCAACGTCAGCTCGTCGCCGCGTTCCAGAATGCGCCGAATGGCATCAGCCACCAAGGCGCGATCATGCTGCGCAATGAAATCAACCGCGCGCATACCGGCGATTTCGGGTTCAGCGTAGCCAGTGTGCTCGCGAAAGCTGCGGTTCCAGCGCACCATGCGACCGTGCCTATCAAACATAAAGAACGCGCCGGGGAGACTGCTAATGACCGCGTCGGAAAATTCTTTTTCTTCGCGCAGCTTGATTTCGGTGGATTGCCGCGTCGCGATTTCGTCTTCGAGCAACTCTTCGAGCTGGACGAATTCACGCGTGAGATTGGAGACGTGCTCCTCTGCTGCGCTGGCGGCTTTTTTTGGCGGCACCGACGGATGCGCTTCGGTGGGGAACTTGCTGCCGTGTCGTTCGCGCCGTTCGCGTCGCGCTTCCGCGCGTGCCTCTAGTCGAGAGGACACCAAATCCGCGAGGTTCACCATGACTTCGATGTCAACTGACTTCAGTTCGCGTCCGAACACGTCAAACACCGACAGCACACCGATGGGCAGACGCTCGCGTGACAGAATCAATACGCCGGCGTAGAAGCACAGATGCGGCGCATTGGCGACCCAGCGATGATCGCGTGTACGCTTGTCGGAAAGCGTGTCATTGATGATGCAGAAGCGCGATGGCGTGCGGGCTTCCATCCCGCCGCCATTGGGCGGCAACGCACCTGCGGCGTATAGCAAGAAAAATGCATCGGTGCGCGCTAGTTGACGGGCGGGCAAACCGACTGCCGACTTGAACCACTCGACGCCGCCTTCCGGCGCATCATCAAAAAATGAAATGGCACCATATGCGCCCTTTAAAACTTCGGCTGCGCGCCGTGCGATCTCATCAAACACCGCCTCTGGTGGCGTGCCCAAAATTTCGTAGCGTGCCAGCGCGCGGGCACGCGCCGTCGCGCCGGCCAGACCCAACCCAAGTTGTCCGCTTGGGCCGACCAAGGCGCTACCGCTAGCTTGGGGGAAGTCGTTCATTTATCGAAAGTGTCCAATTGGCGGGCGTTTTGCGGCGCTTTTGCTTGATAATGCCTGTTATTGCGAGGGTTTTATTGGTCGAACGTAGGCGTCTGGATCATGCCGCTCCATTGCCCGGGTTGGATCCCGCAGACCCACGTAACCAAACTTGGCATACAAGGCGTGGGCGTCGCGGGTCATCAACATGCATCTGCGCAGGCCTTGTAGGTCCGGGTGCGCGTCAATGGCGTGCAGCATGGCGCGCGCGAATCCTTTTTCCTGCGCCGCCGGCAAGACGAACACATCGCACAAATACGCATAGGTGGCGCGGTCGGTTACGATGCGGGCAAACCCCACCAATTTTTCGCCCTCGCCGCCAGTCTTGGTGACCACAACCGAGAGTGAGTTCGAAACGGCCCTAAGCAGGGTTGCGGCCGGAATGCCCCGCGCCCAATATGACTCGACCGACAGATAGTGATGAATTTCGCTGAAGAGCGCATCACCCAACGCATTCGCATCCTCTGCCCACCGAAGCGTATAGCCCTCTGGCAACGGCGGCCGCGCCCGGTCAGGCGCGGTCACTCGGCAACGCTTTCCGCGCGACCGCGCTGGTCTTGGTTGGCCAATTCGGCGCTGCGGCGGATGTGGCGCATGGCTTCCTGGGGCTTGCCGGTCTGTTCCATCAAGCGTGCCAGCGTCATATGGGCATCGAGTGACGGTGCCAGCGCGACGCTCGCTTCGAGGTAGCTTTGCGCCTTGCCCCACAAGGCCTGACGCATGCACAGTTTGCCGAGCGCGGCAAGCAAGGCGGCGTCTCGTGGTTGCTGGCGCAGCCAACCTTCGGCGCGCTCAATCTGCGCCAATGTAGAGTCAGACTTCGCCTGCGCATACCGCACCAGCAATTGCGGGCTCCACTGTTCGCCCGTAAGCCGGTCAATGGTTTCTTCCAGAACGGCCACGGCATCGTTGCCCAGACCCAACGCGATCAATCGCGCCGCGAGTGTGTCGACGAGTACCGGTTGGTAGCGTATGGCCGTATCAAGCTTTCGCCAGGCGTCAAGTAGACTATCGCGCTGCGCGGGCCGTGACTTCACTAATTCGACTTCCGCGTTTAGTCGGATCGCGTCCGCCGCAGCCGCAGGCATAAGGCCGGTGCGTTTAAGCGGCCCTAGCGTCTGCAAGACATCACTCCATGCGCGGGCGGCAATCTCCGCCTCGACCTTCATCTTTAGAACGCCAATATTGGTCGGGTCCTTTTCCGCAAGCGCCTGCAGAACCGGCAGCGCCTCGCCAGCGCGCCCTTCTGCCAGCAACATGTAGGCTTTTGACGCATCACGCATATCTGCCGACCGGCTTGACTGGATAGTCTCAAGATAAGGCAATGCGGCCGGCAAGTTTCCGCCCTCGTGTGCGGCCCACGCGGCGAGTGCGGTCGCGAGATGGCGCAGATCTTCACCGCCGTCCTCAACGTCCTCTTTGGCTGACATGGCACGTTTCGCCAGCTTTTCCGCGTCGTCGAACCGGCCACTAAACAGTGCACCTAGGCTGTTGTGTAAATCAGCCAGAAGGCGTGCCTTCTCCCGTTCTCGTTTTTGCTGACGAAGCTGCCGTGGTAGTTCAGCAGCTCGAATCGAGAGTCTCACCACAAAGTAGGACAAACCACCCAACGCGATGATGAGTAGAAAAAACATGATCATCGACATTTCAATGCGCCAAGGCGGTATAACAAACACCGTGTATCCGGCGCCGTATCGCCCGGCAAGTGCCAACGCAACCGCCAATGCGGCCATTGCAAACATCCAGATTGCCCAGCGGATTGGCTTATTGGTCATCATGCCACCACGCTTAACGGCCGGGTCGCTCGCGCGCCGCTCTCGCCGCACGAACAGCATTTAAGCTCTGCACGATGTCTGGCGTGGCAATCGAGACCGAATTGTCTGCAAGCTGCTTCAAATTCGCCACCACGTTTTGATTCACTTTAGCCTTTTGGTCAAAGTACTTGGCAATCAACTCCCGCGCAGTTTTTAAGTCCTCTTTGAAGTTTGCCTCATCGCGCGCTAACAGCGAGGTGCGTGCCGACAGCAGTCGCAACTTCAAACTCTCACGCACAAATATCGCCTGCTGCGGCGTAATTAGCGAAGCCTCATTGGGCTCGATTTCACGAATACGTATCAGATCGCTCATCTCGTGTGCAAAGTCGCGCCAGATTTGCCGCCACCACGGCAGATCCGTCCCCGCCTCGGCCAGTCCGCTCGGTCGTAGTCCCTCCAGATCTTTTATGCTGGTCGGCACCGCCAATGGGAGTGACGAAGCCAACGCGGATATGTTGTCCAACTTGAGCGCAATGCCTTGTGTATCAACTGCAGGAATGGCTTTGAGTCGTTCAAGGTCCTGCGTAATGGCGCGCCGCAGCGGCGCGGCTTGCAGTTTTTCTGCACGCGAAAGCCGCTGGTCGGCGGTTTGTAGCGCCACAATGGCCGCACGAATATTCCCCGCGAGGATCAACTCGCGGCTGGCGATGTTAAGGGTTTGTTCAATCTCGGCCAATAACCAGTCTTCCGGAGTGCGGGCGAGATCACGCGCCATTTCCTCGATGGCGACACGTTGGCCCTGAAATTCGCCGAGTTTGCCTTCGAGCTGTGTCACACGATTCTGCGCATCGCGCAGGTCACGGAGCAACGCCTCATTGCGACTTGCAACATCCTTGCTGCTTTTATCGATTTCGGCAATTTTGCTACCCAGCGCCTGCGTTAACTCCGCCCGTCCATTCGACGCCGACAGCCAGCCGACAATGGCCAGCAACAACGCCAAAACAGCGATGCCAATCGCCGACGCGAACGCAATCGAAGAGTTCGTCAACTCAGATCGCGGTGCCGGGGAAGCCTTCAAAGATGTCTCGTACTCGTTATCCATATCGTTATTCAACCGTATGCGCGCAGTCGATGCAACCTAAGCCTGTAGAGTGGAAAGGGTTTCCACCAGTTTGTTGTCTTCCAGAGACACCACCGAGACACGGCGTACCCCGGCAGACGTCGCCGCGCCCGCCACCCGCTGGTGCGGCACCAACAAATGTGCCACGTCGGCCAACGAAAGCTCTTCCCGTGCCAGATTGTTGCCGAGACTCTCGAGCGTCTCGACGCTGCCAATCAGCACAGCAGCGCCATTACGTACCCCGACGGCGAGCTGCCGTCGCTCCGCCGCAGTCAGCGTTTTGAGTTCGCGCCGATAACACACCAGGTTGTGAACAATCGCGCCACGCTGTACGAGCGTATCTTCCAGTAGTTGCCGACCGCCGCCTCCACTCGCACCCTTGACGATCAAGATACTGCGGCCAGCGGGGGAGGCGAAGGTCGGTTCTGCTAGAAGTGCTTCACTATCTTCTCCGCTCGCGGGGGTACTTACGTGCACCAGACCAAGTGCTGCTAGGCGGCTGGCAGTAGCGCGCCCGACCGCATAGACTTCCTGTGGTGCCGCCGCGTTGGCAATCATGCGCTGCCTCGACAATTCCGGTACGCCATATTCGGCGGCATGACTACTGACAAAAATGATGGCATCCGGCGGCGATGCCAGCGGCACCTTGGCCGCCTCAAGCGCACTGATTTCTAGCAGCGGCAAGGCCACTGCCGTCGCTCCCGCCGCGTTTAGTGCCCTCACGGTCGCATCCGCGCTTTTGCGCGGGCGAGTGACAATGACGTCCAAACCTTTGAGTGACATGGTGCCGCAGTTCAGGCGCTAAACCGCGCGACTAGGCGGCGCAAGCGTGCGCCCTGCAAGGGCGAGCAAACTTGCGAGTATGTCCTCTGCGCCATCCGCAAGCAGACGTTCCGCCAACGCGGTACCGATTACGTCAGCGTCAGTCATCGCCCCGGTTTCAATGGCGGCAATGCGTCGGCTGCCATCGGGCGTTGCGACAAAACCCGAAAGCGAGAGTCGCGCCCCTTCAACGGTCGCAGTCGCCCCGAGCGGCACGTCACAACTCGCCGATAAACGCCGGCCAAACGCGCGCTCAGCGTCAACCATCGCCTTTGTGGCCGGGTTGATGAAGGGTGCCAATAGTCTTGGTACATCCGCCCGGTCGGTCGCGTATTCGATGCCCAACGCGCCTTGCGCTACAGCTGGAATGAAGCGATTTGTATCGAGCGTATTGCGAATACGTGCGCCGAAGCCCAGCCGTTTCAGCCCGGCAGCGGCAAGAATCACGGCGTCGAATTCGCCGTCATCTAATTTGCGCAAACGTGTATTCACATTGCCGCGCAGCGGCGCAATTTTCAGGCCCGGATAGAAATGACGAATTTGACTTTCGCGGCGCAAGCTCGAGGTGCCAACGATCGCGCCTGCCGGCAGTTCATCCAGGCCGCCGTACTTGTTGGAGACAAACGCGTCACGAATATCTTCGCGCAGTCCAACGGTGATGAGCGAAAAACCGGGCGGCATTACCATCGGTACATCTTTCATCGAATGCACGGCGATGTCGGCACGATCTTCCTCGATTGCAACTTCGAGCTCCTTGATGAAAAGTCCTTTACCACCAATTTGGGCCAGCGGCTTGTCAAGGATTTGGTCGCCCTTGGTCGTCATTCCAATGATTGAGACTTCGAGCCCCGGATGAAACATGCGCAGTTGAGCGGCTGCCCATTCGCTTTGCACCATGGCGAGCGGGCTTTCACGAGAGGCGATTCGAAGGGCGGTGGTGGTCATTGGTGGTGGTTGTTCAAAAGGGATAAAAGAGGAAAGTCGGCGCAGCCGCAGCGGAAAGCAAACATGCGCCGACGAACGCAGACACAACCGAGCTTCAGAAAAATCGACTATTGGCGGGGGGTTTCGGCCATTTATTTCGGAAATTGCCCGCCAATAGGCGAGTTTTATCAGTTAGTCTTGATAGCCTCGAATATGACAACAGCGACGCACACTGCAAATGTTTGGCGCATAACAGCCCGAGTCGCAGCGCGTCTACGGTTTGAACGATTTTCGAAATTGCGTCAGAAATGTTAGCACGCGGGAGATTGCCACCCAAAGCCACTGCCCTCATGTTGCGCTGCGATAAAATCCATCGACGAATGCAATTTCGCATCCACAAAGGTAATCGTTGTTATGGCTGCACCCGTACCCAGCGTTGCTGTTCCACGCGCCCCCATCTCCCGTTCGTTAGCAGCTTCCAACGACGGGACGTTGTTCGAGCACCATACGCCCCGACTGCGTGAAATCCCCTACAACTACACGTCTTTCTCGGATCGCGAGATTGTCATCCGGCTGTTGGGCACCGACGCCTGGGAGACGCTGAACCAGCTCCGCGATCAGCGAAAAACGGGACGCAGCGCGAGGATGTTGTATGAGGTATTGGGCGACATCTGGGTAGTGGAACGTAATCCGTACTTGCAAGACGACTTGCTGGACAACCCAAAACGCCGCGCCATGTTGATCGAGGCGATGCGCCATCGCCTGCACGAAATTGAAAAACGTCGTCAGACTGACCTGCACGAAGACGGCGGTACAGCGGAGGATGGTGCGTCAGACGGCGACAGCGATCTCAAATCCAACAAGGTGATCGGCCTGCTGCAGCGTGCTCACGCTGCCGTCGATCAGTTCGAAAAGGAATTCCGCGATACGTGGGATCTGCGCAAGAAAGTAGAGCGGCGACTGGCCAAGGTCACGCGCCGCGACAACATCGCCTTCGACGGGCTGGCGCGTGTGTCACATGTGACCGATGCAACCGATTGGCGCGTCGAATATCCGTTTGTGGTGATTTATCCCGACAGCGAAGAAGAAGTCGCGCCAATTGTGCGTGCCTTGATCGAGCTCAAATTGACCATCATTCCGCGCGGTGGTGGCACCGGCTACACCGGTGGCACCATCCCGCTCACAAAAAATTCAGCCGTCATCAACACCGAAAAGTTGGACGCCTTGGGTGCCGTGGAGCGCATCGCCCTGCCCGGCGTCACCGACGCGGTCGCTACCATCCGCTGTGAGGCAGGCGTCGTCACCAAACGCGCAATGGAGGCGGCCGATGCGGCGGGCTTGGTTTGGGCTTGTGATCCAACATCAGCGGAAGCCTCCTGTATCGGCGGCAACATCGCCATGAACGCCGGCGGCAAAAAAGCCGTGTTGTGGGGAACCGCGCTGGACAATCTCGCGTCGTGGCGGATGGTCACGCCGCACGGGCTGTGGATGGAAGTCGAGCGGCTTGACCATAATCTGGGCAAGATTCACGATGTTCCTGTTGCGACATTTCGTGTGACGACGTTTGACGAATCTGGCAAGTCAATCAAAGAACAAAAGACACTTGTCATCCCCGGCCCGTCGTTTCGGAAAACCGGTCTTGGCAAAGATGTAACGGATAAATTTTTGTCAGGCCTTCCCGGCATTCAGAAAGAAGGCTGCGACGGCATCATCACTTCGGGCCGTTTCATTCTTCATCGCATGCCCAAACATATCCGCACGGTGTGTTTGGAATTCTTCGGGCAGGTAAAAGAAGCAGTGCCGTCGATTGTCGAAATCAAGAACTACATCGACGGCCATTCGCACGCGGTACTGGCAGGCTTGGAACATCTCGATGAGCGTTACTTAAAAGCGGTGGGCTACGCGACCAAGTCGCGCAGAAATCAGCGGCCGAAGATGGTGCTCATCGGCGACATCGTGTCGGATGATGAGAACGCATTGATGGAAGCCGCAAGTCAGGTTGTCCGGCTCGCCAATGCAAGACATGGCGAGGGATTCATCGCCGTCAACGCGGATGCACGGAAAAAATTCTGGCTCGATCGTGCTCGCACTGCCGCGATCGCCAAACACACCAACGCCTTCAAGATTAACGAGGATGTGGTGATTCCGCTCGACCAACTCGGCGACTATTCAGAGGGCATTGAGCGTATCAACATCGAGCTGTCGCTCAAAAACAAGATTCGCCTGATTGATCGTCTCTCCGAGTTTGTCTCCGGCAGACTACCGTTGGATTTGGAAGACGAAAACATCTCCCACGACGAGATCGTCGGCACACGTGTCGACGATGCGCACCAGGTGCTTGCAGAAACTCGCGGTCGTTGGCAGTTCTACCTTGACAATCTTGACGCGCCTGTATCGCGGTTGCCGATGAGGGGATCCGGGTTTGGCAACGTCGATGACGCCGACCTGAGCGTGGCGAATATCACGACCGTCTTCCAATCTCTGCAGAACTACAGCCTGCGTGCGTCATGGAAGACCGAAATTCGCGCGCGGTTAGCGGATATTTTTGGTGGCCGGATGTTTGTTAGCGTCCTCAAGCGACTCGACGCCATCCATAAAGAAGTCTTGCACTCGCGTGTATTCGTCGCTCTGCATATGCACGCCGGTGATGGCAATGTTCACACCAACATCCCCGTTAACTCTGATGACTACGGCATGCTGCAAGAGGCCAACGAAGCCGTGGCCCGCATCATGGCATTCGCCCGCAATCTCAACGGCGTGATTTCAGGTGAACACGGCATCGGCATCACGAAGTTTGAGTTTCTGACGGACGACGAAGTCAAACCCTTCCTTGACTACAAGGCACAGGTCGATCCGCAGGGGCGCTTCAACGCTGGCAAATTAATGCCGGGGGGCAACCTCGCACGCGCCTACACGCCATCGTTTGGCTTGCTTGGTGCTGAGTCGCTAATCATGGAGCAATCCGATATCGGTGCTATCGCCGATTCGATCAAAGACTGTTTACGCTGCGGTAAATGCAAACCGGTCTGTGCGACACACGTACCGCGCGCAAATCTGCTATACAGCCCGCGCAACAAAATCCTTGGTACGTCTTTGTTGATTGAGGCGTTCTTGTATGAAGAACAAACGCGTCGCGGCATCTCGCTGCGCCACTTCGACGAGTTTTCCGACGTTGCTGATCACTGCACGGTTTGCCATAAGTGTGAGAACCCCTGCCCGGTGGATATTGATTTTGGTGATGTCTCGATGGCCATGCGCAATCTGTTGCGCAAAGAAGGAAAGAAAAAATTCAACCCCGGCGCTGCTGCCTCGATGTTCTATTTGAATGCGACCGACCCAACCACCATCAAGCTCACCAAGACCTTGATGATCGATTGGGGTTACAAGATACAGCGCGCAGCCAACAGCTTGGCCAGAAAGTTTTTCCTGCCGCAGATTCAAACCAAACGCCCACCCGCCACCGTGGGAAAGCCGACGATCAAGGCGCAAGTCATCCATTTCATCAACAAACCGATGCCAGGTGGTCTGCCAAAAAAGACCGCGCGGGCATTGCTTGATATCGAAGACAACAAGGTCGTGCCGATTATCCGCGACGCGTCACGCACGACAGTCGATACCGAGGCAGTGTTCTATTTCCCCGGTTGCGGCTCTGAGCGACTGTTCGGCCAAGTTGGGTTGGCGACACAAGCGATGCTGTATCACGTTGGGGTACAAACCGTCTTGCCGCCGGGCTACTTGTGTTGCGGTTATCCGCAGACCGCTTCCGGAAACGCCGACAAAGGGCAGGAGATCATCACCGACAATCGTGTGTTGTTCCATCGTGTCGCCAATACCCTCAACTATTTGGATATCAAGACAGTCGTGGTCTCATGCGGCACGTGTATGGACCAATTGCAAAAGTACGAATTCGAGAAGATTTTCCCCGGGTGCCGACTGCTCGATATTCATGAGTTCCTGCTCGAAAAGGGCATGAAGATTGATGCCGTCACTGGTGTGCGCTACATGTATCACGATCCCTGTCACAGTCCGATGAAAACCTACCAGCCGATGAAGGTTGTGGGGCAACTGATGGGCGAGAACAAGGTCGATGAAAATACCAGATGCTGTGGCGAATCCGGCACCCTCGCCGTCACCCGACCCGATATCTCGACCCAGGTCCGCTTCCGCAAGGAAGAGGAAATGAAAAAGGGCGCGGACAAACTCCGCGCGGATGGCTTCGGCGGGCCGGTGAAAGTACTCACTTCGTGTCCATCGTGTTTGCAGGGGCTGTCGCGATATGACAACGATAGCGGCACTACGGCTGACTATATTGTCGTGGAGATCGCCAAACACGTACTCGGCCCGAACTGGATGGCAGAGTTTGTGGGGCGGGCTAACCGGGGCGGGATCGAGCGCGTACTGCTTTAGTTTTCATCGCAGCCAATCTCCCCCAACCTGAATCCCTCTCCGGTATTCAGAGGGAAGGCAGATTACCGATTTCTACCCAGTGGCGATGATTTTGGTTCGCGGAATTGAACGCGCGGCGGACTAAACTGTCTATAATAGATTCGCACTTCATTAACATGCGCAATCATTCTAGCGTTGACTTTCAACCCGATCTGGCTCATTGATGCGATTCGCAAAACTCTTTCTGCCGACCATCCTAATCACGGCAGTGTGCTGCCACGCGGCTACCGGACAGCAAATCCAAACCCTTGCGGCTACTGACTTTGACGGAAGTGATTACACCGACCGACTAATCGTCAAATTCAAAGCAGAGAAGCTCAAGCCAACACCTATCAAGCAGCGGCAGGAGTTGTCGGTTCAGCTGGAAGACATATCAGGTGTCAGACTTGAATTCATCCGTGACATGGCAAGTGGGGCGATGGTGATGCGCCTGCCACGGCAAATGTCCTTGTCAGAGGCCACCGCAATTGCGAAGCGCATATCGGCAAATGCGGCGATTGATTATGCCGAGGCGGATCAGCTTGCGTTTCCAACCGTTGTCCCCAACGACCCAGGCTACGCCCTGCAATGGCACCTAAATGATCCGCTAGGAGGCATTAATGCGCCCATCGCTTGGGACATCTCGACGGGCAGTACAAATATGGTTGTTGCTGTGTTGGATACCGGCATCACCACACACCCGGATTTACAGTCACGCATTTTGCCGGGGTATGATTTTGTGACGGATGTGACTCGTGCCAACGACAACGACGCGCGCGACGACGATCCAAGCGACCCCGGCGACTGGATTAACAGCGCGGATAAATCCATCACACAGTTCGCCAATTGCACCGTACGCAATTCGAGCTGGCACGGCACCATGGTCGCAGGCGCAATTGGTGCCATCGCCCAAAACGGTGTGGGCGTGACCGGCATCGACTGGAACGCGCACATCCTCCCGGTGCGCGTGCTGGGCAAATGCGGCGGGTTCACCTCTGATATTGCCGACGGCATGCTCTGGGCGGGTGGCCAGACGGTGAGCGGCATACCAGAGAATCCGAACCCGGCCAAAATCATCAATTTGAGTTTGGGTAGCAAGGGCACATGCAGAACGACCTATCAGCGCGCCATTGATCAACTCGTCAATGCAGGCAAAATTGTTGTCGTATCTGCGGGTAACGATGATTTAGAGGATGATGGCTCGTTGTCCACTTGCCAAGGCATCATCAACGTCGGCGCGACCAACCGTGCCGGATCTAAGGCGTCTTACTCAAACTTCGGCAGCAAAATCACAATTGCTGCACCGGGTGGAGAGAGCGGAGAATACGTCACCACCGGCAACACTGGCACCACCACACCCGCACAAGCCACTTACGTGGGTACCAACGGAACCAGTTTCGCTGCACCGACCGTTACAGGCGTCATCGCGCTCATGTTGGCGATCCGGCCGGAGCTTGACTTGGCGGCAGTCGTCAACATTTTGCAGGCGACGGCAAGGCCGTTTCCTGACACCACTTGCACAACAGTTCGCTGCGGCGCGGGTATTGTTGATGCGGCCGCCGCACTCCGTCTGACCCGCGATCAGACCATCGGCACCTCGAGTTTCCTAGGTTTTGCCGACGCTGATGTTGGTCGGCCAAATCAGAGCGTTACGGTCAAGGTCACCAATTACAATTCAAATGCTTCCACCCTGACTGCGGGTGTGAGCGGCGGTAGCGATTTTTCGATTTCCGCAAATGCATGCGCAGGCGTAACGCTATTACGCGGTGCAAATTGCACGATTCAGGTTCGATTCAACCCAACCGCAGCGGGCACGCGTACCGGGACACTCACTATTGCCACCAGTGCGGGCAACTTTGTTTTGGCTTTGCAGGGTACCGCGTACGCGACAAGTGCGCTGGTTCAGCGTAGCGCAGGCAAGGTGGGTGGGCCGCTTTATATTGCGCGTAGCAACGACAATACTCTCTGGTACACCAACAGCGGCGGAAATTCGATTGCCAAAATCTCGCCCGAGGGTACGCTCACCGAATACGCGTTGCCAACGGCGGCGGCAGGTCCGTTTGATATCGCCGTCGGCGCTGATGGAAATATCTGGTTTACTGAATTCGATGCCAATCGCATTGGCCGCATCACGCCATCTGGCGTCATTACCGAATTTCAGGTTCCCACTGCTGCAAGTCAGCCGCGTGGTATTGCTGCAGGGCCGGATGGCAACATTTGGTTTACCCAGATTGCCGGGGCCAAGATCGGTCGCATCACCCCGGCTGGCGTTTTCACAGAATTTACGATCCCGTGGTCATCCGCAGCCCCGCGCGGCATTGCCGCCGGGCCGGATGGCAATTTATGGTTCACTGATTCTGGGGCGCGTGTCATCGGGCGGCTCACACCCACCGGGACCTTCACCAGCTTTACGATTCCTTGGGTATCCGCAGATGCACGCGCCATTCAGGCGGGCCCTGACGGCAACATGTGGTTTGTAGAAAGTACCGGCAACCGCTTGGGTCGGGTCACCCTAACTGGCAGCATGACCGCGTTCGCCTTGCCGAGGGCGGGTACCGCTCCGCTTGGCATCACTGCTGGGCCCGGCAACAGCATGTGGTACACCGGCTCGAGTGCGAGTCGTATTGGCCGTATCGACCTGGCCAACGGTCAAATCGTTGAGTACCGGATGCCGACGGCGGGAAGTTCGCCGACTGGAATTGTCAACGACGCGAACGGGAATATGTGGGTGACGGCAAACACGTCGAGTAGTGTGATTGCGTTTGCGCTCAATGGAGGTGTCGCGGGGTTACTACCGCCCAACAACAAGCGAAACGTGGTTGACCTTGACGGTGTCGGTAAAAGCCCGCTGTTGCTCCGTGATGCCTCCGGTCAACTGCAGGTCGGGCGACTGATCAATAACACATTTGTATTCACGCCGGCAGCCGGTCCAGCGACGGATTCGAGGCTGCTGGGCGCTGGTGACTTTAACGGCGACGGCAAATCCGACATCGCGTTACAGAACATGAGCCAGGATCCTGTCTTCGGCGACGTGCGCAGTTGGACGGGCTTTGATCAAAGCAAAAGCGTGTTTTGGCGCCAAGTGAAAAAAGTCTGGGACGTGCAGGCGATAGGCGACCTCGATGGCGATGGCTTTAGTGACCTCGTCTGGCGCTATGTGGTCAGCGAATCGCCCGACACCGGGGTCTCGTATATCTGGTTTAGCAACGGACAAGGTGTCTCTCAGGTCCGGAAGCGCGGCGGAGCGCCCCTCAATTGGACGTTACTCGGCGCATTCGATCTAAATGACGACGGTCGTGCTGACATGATCTACGTGAGTCCGGATAACGCCATCCGCGCGTTGATGGCCACACCCGGCAGGACCTGCGCGAACCTATCAGCTGGCGTAATACCAACTGGCTTTACCGCGGTGAAGCTTGGCGATTTCGCTGGTCGGCGCAAGGGCGATATCCTAATTCGCAATGCGACATCAGGCGAAGTGAGATTGTTGCAGCTGGACGCAGCCGGTTTGGTGTTGCCTGATTACACAGGTGCACCCGATGATCAAAACGCATCATGTACCGCGAGTTCGTTGACGGTTTCGCAAGTCTCAAAAACGATAGGCACGGCGGATCCGACTTGGAAGCTTATTGCCAGTGGGGACTACAACGGCGATGGCATTACCGATATTGTTTGGCAACGCGTGGACGGCACCTTGACGGTATGGCAAATGAACCCTAGCGGCATCGCACCAGTAATTATTGATGCCGCCGACACAGTTCCACCGGGCCTAGCACCTGTCCCCTTGCCCTGACCCATGGCATACGAAGGGCGCAACAGTAGCAGCGACGCCTGCGGAACCACCGCTGACTACATTGTTGTCGAAATCGCCAAACACGTTCTCGGCCCGAACTGGATGGCAGAGTTTGTGGGGCGCGCAAATCAGGGCGGAATAGAGCGCGTGTTGCTTTAGGGATTTGTCGCTGCTGGGACCATCGCACCCAGTTGAATCGGGCTAGACGTCTGCCAAACCAACGATAGAATAGACGCCTGCTTTCCCAACCTCGGAAGTTAACATGTCTTTATTCCTTTCGCGCTCGCGTCCAACGTCCACGTTTGCAGCAAAACTTGCGTCCGGTATAGCCATTGCGGCATTAACCGGTTGCGCACACCAGAGCACAACTATCCGCACCGCAGCTAGTGCCATTCCCGCGTCGAAGAATGAGTGCGCGACAATCGACCCCCGCGACGATCGCGCAGTTGCGCGGGTTCTCGACATCAATGACCTCATGCTCACCGCGCTGCGCAAGTTCGGCAAAACCGACAACGCCGGTGTGTGCGCAATGTCGTGGGATGAACGCAACAATGTCATGCTCGCCCACCGCAACACACTCAAAGACCCAAACCGCAAGGCTCTTCGCGCACCATCGAAGGAGTACATCCGCACATGGGACGCTGACGACAACGGCAATCAGCCGACCTCGACGCAGAAGTTGCTAGCTGACACCAAACGCCGCGCCATGGGAATCGAGAACGCAAGTGGTCTCGCAAAAGCCGCCGGTATCCGCCAGAACAATTGGACGTTCTTGGGGCCGGGAAACGTCGGCGGTCGAATCCGCGCCATTGTGTTCGACCCCCGAAACAGCAACCGTTTCTTTATTGGCGCGGCAACGGGCGGTATCTGGCTCACAACTAACGCAGGACAAACCATACGACCGGTGGCCGACTTCAGCGGCAACCTTGCTATCGGCGCGATGGCCATCGACCCTGTGAACCCGGACGTCGTTTATGCAGGTACCGGCGAAAGTTTTGCCGGATTCGCCGGAGTGGGCGTGTTTAAGAGCACGGATGGCGGGTTGACATGGAACTTGTTGCCCTCCACATCCACCGACACCGCCATCAATCCAAGCGGGGCCGATTGGACGACGACCAATCGTATCGCGGTACATTCCGCAAACCCCAACATCGTGCTGGCAGGTAACGGCGGCGGTGTTTACCGGTCATCCAACGCGGGCCAAACATGGACCCGGGTAAAGACGGGCACAACGCTAGACGTTCAGTTTGACCCGAACGTTGCCGACCGCGTCATTGCTTCGGGCAATGGCGGTTTTGCCTATGTATCCAACGACGCCGGCGTGACATGGACCGACGCACCCAAGTTCTTCACTAATGCACTTCGTGGCCGCGGCGGCACGGCCCGCTCTGAATTCGCGTGGGCAAAATCAACGCCTGGCTTGGTCTACGCCTCTGTTGATAACACCGACCAAACATCCGGATCTCGCGGGGAAGTCTACAAATCAGACGATGGTGGCCAGACGTGGACGTTCCTGTCATCGCCTAAACACATGGCGCAGCAGGGCGACTACGACAACACCATTTGGGTTGACCCCACCAACGCGGCAAACATAGTCATCGGCGGACTGGATTTGTACCGCTCTGTAGACGGCGGCTTGAATTTCACCCGCATCAGCACCTGGCAGGCGGCGGGCCCAGGCTTTCCGCAGCCTCACGCAGACCATCACCAGATTGTTTCACCACCAAATTTCTCCGGTGCCAATCCAGTGGTCTACATCGGCAATGACGGTGGATTGGTTCGCAGTACCAACATTTTCTCGGCGAGCGCCAACGGTACCTCAACCTGGCAAAACCTAAACAACGAATTGGGTATCACCCAGTTCTACGGTGGCGCAGGCTCACTCGCAGCCGGCGGCAAAATTATCGGCGGCACACAGGACAACGGCGACCTACGTTTTGATACCGGCACCAACTGGTCTCGCATTGGTGGTGGCGACGGTGGCTTCGCGGCAGTTGATCCCGTCAATGATGCGACGGCATACGGTGAATACGTCTACGCGTCCATCCGGCGCTACGGTGGTGCGGGTTCAGGCTACATTTGTAACGGCATCACTGAAGGCAAGAAGGATGAAAGCAACATCACCTTTTGCGGGCCGAATGCCACCGAGCAGACCAACTTTATTACACCATTTATCCTCGACCCGAATAGCCCTGACAGAATGCTGGTCGGCGCAAATTCACTTTGGGTAAGCGATGACGTGAGGACGGTTGCGGCCCCGGCATGGCGCGCGATCAAGCCGCCGGTTACAAACCCGAACAGCACGCGGTATATCAATGCGATTGCTGTGCAAAATGGCAACTCCAATGTGATTTGGGTCGGGCATAACGCCTCCAATACCGCCGGTCTGCCAACACACATCTTTAAAACCAGCAACGGTCTGGCGACAACCCCGCAATGGGTCAATGTCGCGGCGAGCGGTATGCCCACGGCGGCAATCAACCGCATCACCATTGACCCGGATAACCCTGATCGAGTCTGGGTATCTTATTCCGGTTTCTCGGCAGACCGTCTGTGGGTGACGGACAACGGTGGCACGAGCTGGCGCCCTATTTCAGCGGGTCTACCGGCCGTCACCATTCACGACATGAAGCGCCACCCGACCCAGCGCGATTGGCTCTATGTCGGTGCCGCCAACGGCGTGTACACCTCAGAAAACAGCGGTGTGACCTGGACATCAACCAACGATGGCCCCAACAGTGTTCGTGTCCGTGAACTATTCTGGTACGACAATTTCACCCTCGTCGCGGTCACACACGGGCGCGGTATGTTTAGGGTCTCCGCCTTACCTGAAAATGGTGTGGTCTCGTTTCAGTCGGCGACTTATGCTGTTTCTGAAGGCGCGGGCTCGGCAAGTCTCAGCGTGCAACGGCTCGGCAACATCGGCGGTCCCGCATCGGTGAGCTACACCACCGCTGCTGGCACGGCAACTGCAGGGGCGGACTACACTACGACGTCGGGCACCTTGAGCTGGCCAGCAGGCGATGGTTCGACCAAAGTCATCGTGGTTCCAGTCATCGACGACTCAATTGCGGAGGGGGCGGAATCATTTACCGTGACGCTGAGCAATCCGGTAGGAACCAATCTTGGTACTGCGGTTGCCACGGTGACGATTGCCGACAACGAGCAGGGGGTGTTCCCGCCAAACTGCGTGCTGCCTACCACTGGCTGGTCTATTCCTCCGGGAGCGACTGCAGGGTGGCAGGTGGCGACCGACAGCGCTTCTGAGGGAATTTGTAGCCTGAAGAGCGCGCCCATCGGCGATAACGCGAAAGCGCAAATCGCCTTCACCGGTAACTTTGTCGCCGGTAACGTAACCTTCGACAGGCGTGTATCGAGTGAATCCACCTACGACTGTTTGCAGTTCTTGATTGATGGCGTGGCGCAAAACATCGGCAGCAATTGTAGCGGCGCGAGTTTAGTCGGTGCCTCAGGAGAGGTCCCTTGGGGCTCCATCAGCGTAGCGATAACGGCGGGGCCGCATGTCCTCACATGGTCGTACGTAAAAGACGAGAACACCATCGAAGGGCTCGATGCGGCTTGGATCGACAAACTGGTTATGCCTCTTGCGGGCAGCACGACTGCCACGTTAACTGTCACGCGCAGCGGTACCGGTACGGGAAGCGTTAGTTCCTCTCCCGCTGGGATTAGTTGCGGTACGGCGTGCTCGACTGGCTTCACCGGTTCGTCCGTCGTCACTCTCACCGCACAGCCAAGTAACGGATCTTTCTTTGCCGGGTGGACGGGCTGTACCTCTGTGACGGTAACAACTTGCCAGGTTACCGTTGATGCTGCAAAGTCGGTCACGGCAACTTTCAGCACGATACCGTCGGTGTCATCGCTTGCGCGCCGAGGTGGCGTAGATATCGACGGGCAGGGTCGTAGTGCTTTGGTCGTGCGTGCGGCCACTAATAATCAGTTGCAAGCGGGCCGCTTGGTAAACAACCAGTTCCAGTGGACAACGATGGCCGATCCCGGCCCGGACTTCCGCTTGATCGCGGCGCTGGATTTTGTCGGCAACGGAAAATCTGACCTGCCGATGTTGCGCGACAATCCGGCGCTGCTGAATGCGAATGGACAAGGTACCGCACAGTTCTGGCCGGACTTTATTGGTACGTCACCGGTTGTACTGCGCGACGTGAAGCCGGCTTGGGATGTGCAAGCGGTTGGCGATCTTGACGGTGATGGCTTCGGTGATCTCGTCTGGCGCTTTCGCGGCCAGAGTGCAAACATCGACGACCAGGGTGTTTCCTACATTTGGTTTACCAACGGCAGCGGTGTCACCCAGGTCCGTAAGCGTGGCGGCGCGCCACTGACGTGGACTCTTCTTGGAGCCGCCGACCTCAACCTCGATGGTGCCATGGACATGATCTATGTGAGCCCGGCAAATGCGATGCGTGCATTGATGGCCACAGCGGCGAGAACGTGCGCGAACTTAAACGCAGGCAGTATTCCGACAGGATTCACCGCATTAAAGCTCGCCGACTTCACTGGCAATCGACGCGGTGACGTACTCAGTCGCAACGCCAGCACAGGTGAAGTGCGCGTAATCAGTCTGAATGGTAGCGGACTTTCGCTGCCGGCTTTTACCGGTGATCCGGATGACCAAAACGCATCGTGTACCGGCTCAACGCTGTCGCTTCAACAAACTGTCCAAACGTTCACCTCTACCACCGACCCGACTTGGACTTATCTGGCGAGTGGCGATTATAACGGTGATGGCATTTTCGATATTGTGTGGAAGCGCCCTGACAATACCCTGGTAGTCTGGCTGATGAACGCCACCGGTGCCGCGCCCACCATCCTGACGAACGCAGGGACTGCGCCGACAAGCACTTCGCCGCTGTCGCTTCAGTAATGGTTTGAACATGGTCTGTGAGCTCTGTAACAACGACGGCGGCGAGTTGTTGTTTCGCGATGCAAAGCTACGCGTGGTGGCAGTCACTGGCGCGGAGGCCGCTTATCGCGGCTTCTGCCGCGTGATTTGGAACGTACACATCAAAGAAATCACCGATCTCACGCGCGATGATCGCAATCGCTTCATGGATGCCGTGTACCGAGTGGAAACAGCGCTAAGGTCGTCGCTAGAGCCGGACAAGATGAATATCGCCAGCCTCGGCAACATGACGCCGCATCTCCATTGGCACGTAATCCCGCGTTTCCAAGACGACGCCACGTTCCCCAAACCGATCTGGGCAAAGGCATTTACCCCCGCTGATATGCCCTCCAGCGCTATGTTAGGAGACAGTACCAAGTGGAAAGAAGCCGTTCGCTTCGCGTTGAGTGCCCGTTGAAGATTTTGTGAACTGTTAAGGGCGCACCCGGGTTTCCGGCCGCACAAACTTTCAGGTGATGGCAATGTTGTGCAACCGATCTCAACGGTACCCGAAGAAGCCTTCGGGGTAGCTCGGCTGGATTGGTAGATTTGCCCCAAGATGCCCGTCATCAGCGAGTTCGGTTTTTTTACCAAACGGCACAGGTGTCCATTAATCGACCGCTGTTGGCTACAATGTGTCCATGAATTTGTCGATTATCATTCCCGCCCACAATGAGGCTGAACAAATCGCACAATCATTAGTCCCGCTGCAATCATTTCGTGCGCGCGGTGCAGAAGTGATAGTTGTTGATGGCGGTAGCAACGATCAAACCGTGTCGCAGTCCGAGCCACTCGCTGACCGGGTGGTTATAAGCCCCAAGGGGCGGGCAACACAGATGAACGCCGGTGCGACCGTCGCGCGCGGCGGCGTGTTACTTTTTTTGCATGCAGACTCGATCCTGCCGAATAATGCAGACCTGCTAATCGCCAGCGCAATTGAGAGTGGTCAAACGTGGGGACGGTTCGATGTCAACATTCGAGGCACACACTTCATGTTGTCTATTGTCGCGTGGTTCATGAATCGTCGCTCTCGTTTGAGCGGTATTTCGACAGGAGACCAAGGATTGTTTGTGACCAGACCTGCCTTTGATCGTGTTGGCGGTTTTCCCTCACAACCGTTGATGGAAGATGTGGAAATCTGCAAACGACTGCGCAAACTCACTCCACCAGCCTGTTTATCCGCACGCTTGTCCACGTCTGGTCGGCGCTGGGAAAAGAATGGCGTGTGGCGAACTATTTTTTTGATGTGGAAATTGCGATTCCAATATTGGCGCGGTGCCAATCCAGGCGAACTGTACGGGATCTACTATGGCAGCTAAAACCTGTGTCGTGGTGTTTGCCAAGGCACCAATCCCGGGGGAAGTAAAGACGCGATTAATACCTGCTTTGGGCGCGGAAGGTGCCGCCATGTTGCATGCGGCACTTGTTGAGCGCGCCATCGAGGCAGCGACGCGCACCAGATTTGTCACCGAGCTTTGTTGTGCGCCAAACGCCGACCATCCGTTATTCGCCGACTTTGCAGAGGAATTTAACTGCATTCTTAGCAACCAAGGGGAAGGCAGTCTTGGTGAACGTATGCGGCGCACTTTTGACGAACTACTGGTTGAGTTTAGCCAGGTCTTGATCATCGGTGCGGACTGCCCAGCGATAACCAGCAAACATATCAAACAAGCCGCAGTGCGCCTCACTAACAGCGACGTCGCTCTGATCCCGGCGGACGATGGCGGTTACGTATTGATTGCGGCGCGCCGGACTACGCCTTCCATGTTTGATGGCATTGATTGGGGAATGTCAACCGTACTAGCGCAACAACGAGACGCGCTGCAGAGGGCGGGATTAACTTTCGTTGAGCTCGAGACGTTGTGGGATGTCGATCGACCTGAAGATTTATCCCGTCTTGAAGAACTCAAGCCACCTCTGCTGTTTTCCCTGCCAACATGATGACGCATTCCAGCAAGCTTTGCGCCGCTACCTTAGCGCTGGTGGGAATAGGATTCGCATGCGGCGTTACTCTGGCAATCGCATCGACCGTGCTGCCATTCTCCGCGAATGCCCCGTCTGCCACTCTGCCTGATCAATACCGCATCCTGCGCATCCCCAAAACTAATGCCAACAAGTTTTCTTTGGTTGAAGACGCTGGCGTTACGGTACTTCGCGTCGACTCGAATGATTCGGCGGGCACAGTGGCACTTCCCCTGAGTGTCGACCCCAAAGTAACACCACATCTGGCCTGGCGGTGGAAAATCAATCGCGTCGTAGAAGCGGCTGATACATCCAAAAAGTCTGGAGACGACTATGCGGCGCGCGTCTATGTACTTTTTGATGTTCCATTGGAATCACTACCGTTTAGTGAACGCGTGAAGGTCCGCATGGCACGAGTCGTCGCCGGAAACGATGTCCCGACGGCCGCGCTGTGCTATGTGTGGAATAACAAAACGCCCGTTGGCATCCGCCACTGGAGCCCTTATACAACGCGGGTACATATATTGACACTACAGTCTGGCAATACCAACGCCAACACTTGGATTGACGAAAAGCATGATGTTGCCGCCGACTTTCGCGCCGCGTTTGGTACCGCCGCGCCACGCATCGTTGGCGTCGCTGTAGGCAACGACACTGACCAGACCAATGAAAGCGTCACCGCGTGGTTTGGCGACGTCAGCTTTCAGGCGAGATAGAACGCAACCCACTTTCACCTGCGTCTAGGCGGGCTGATCGCGGGGCACAAGTTGCAAATACTCCGAAAGCGCTCCTCCAGAAAGGGGTTTCACCATCACGCGCACGACGTGGGTCTTGTCGCCCAACACATAACTGTCGCGCGTCCGTACTTCAGTGTATCCGCATCGCGGCCAAAAACTTTCGGCAGGTGCATTCCCGACAACAACACCAAGCCTCAACCAGACCGCGCCTTGGTCGCGGATATATGCCTCTATTGCATCATAAATCGCGCGGGCGACCCCAGCGCCGTGCAGTTTTGTTTCGATCATGAAATAGCCGATGTGCCAGACCGTCGGCGCAAACAGATCCGCAGCAATGCAAGCTACCCCGATCAGCTCATTACGCGAATCGACGAATCCCCACATCCACTGCTCGCGTAATGGAATATCAGTGGGCGGTCGATCATGGAAATCGTCGTGCGCATCATTGGGCTTTGGTGGCCGCCCCATCACTTGCAAGCTGTATTCGGGATTCGCCTCATACAATTGCTGGATGACCGGAACATCGGCAGCGGTTAGAACAACAATACGGAGGTCGCCTGACGTCGCAATCTGCGATCTATCCGCCAACCGCGTGCGAACAGCCTGCGCCAAGATTACCCGGCCAACGCCACGCGCTGCGCCGCAATCAGTTGCGCGATGCCACCTTCGGCAAGCGCCAACAGCTGATCAGACTGCGCGCGGGTAAAGGGCACACCCTCTGCCGTTCCCTGAATTTCAATGAACATCCCGGAGCCCGTCATGACGACGTTCATGTCTGTTTCACAACTTGAGTCTTCAACGTAGTCGAGATCCAGCATCACTCCAGCATCACCAATACCCACAGAAATTGCCGCAACAAAGTCACGGATGGGCGTTTGCTTGATTGCCCCTTTTTCCATCAAAGTTGAAATTGCGTCATGTAACGCAACAAATGCACCGGTGATCGACGCACATCGTGTGCCGCCGTCAGCCTGCAAGACATCACAGTCCAACGTGATTTGTCTTTCTCCCAGCTTCTTCAGATCCACCACCGCACGAAGGCTGCGACCGATGAGGCGCTGAATTTCCTGCGTGCGGCCGGTTTGCTTGCCGCGCGCCGCCTCCCGATCACTGCGTGTGTTGGTGGAACGCGGCAACATGCCATATTCCGCCGTGACCCATCCCTCGCCGGAATTTTTCTTATGCGGCGGTACTCTCTCCTCGATACTTGCGGTACAAAGCACTTTGGTATCACCCATTTCAACCAATACTGATCCTTCCGCGTGTTTGGTATAACGGCGGGTGATTTTGATGGGACGAAGCTCGTGTGGGGCTCGATGATCGGAACGCGACATTAAACATTACCTTTTCATTAGCAGTTAAGGCGAAAAGCCTCAGCGGTTAACTCTTTTGATCGCGTTTTGAATTTCAGCGATTGTTCTTTCAATCTCGTCGTCAGAGATTTCATCTTTTGCTGCCGCAAACTCGTGTGTGGTGTTCATGGTTGAGCTAAACCCCGCCATGGGGATGGTTACCGTGCCATCATCAACGGCTGTTGACAGATCTTCATCCTGCATTTCCCATGTCAGGGCAACCACGGACAGATTATCTGACTCGGCACCGGCTTTGTCTTCCGCCTCTTCCATCAGCTTGGGTGCCAGCGACAAGATATTCTCAGTCGATAGCCTTGTCGCAATTTCTGCCGCGCTAAGTGGCCCCCAAAACCCATCGGTCGAAATCCAGATGCTGTCACCGACCTGTAGCTTCCATTCATCTGAGTGGGCGATTGTCGGCGGTATCACCCCGCCGAGGCAGTTGTAGATTTTGTTACGGTCTGGATGCACCGCAGCCTGTTCGGATGTAATCACGCCAGCCTCGACCATCTGTTGTACCCGCGAGTGATCTTGGGTGGCAGTCGCCAAGCGACCGCTACGGAAATAGTACAGGCGGGAGTCTCCCACATGCGCCCATTGAGCAATGCCGTTCTGTAGGATTACTGCAACTATAGTCGTACGCGGGCACTCCAGCAGGTCGTGTTTATCTGCAAAAGCGACAATCGCGCGGTGGGCGGCGTGGACCGCACTCTCAAGAAACTCCCTAGGTCGTTGCAGTACCGTGCGCGCCTCAGCCTGAAAGCGATGATTCAATGTGTTGACGGCAATTTCGGCGGCAATTTCACCACGGGCATACCCGCCCAGCCCGTCGGCGATCACCATTAACAATGTGTCTTTGTAATAGGAATAGGCAAGCCGATCTTGATTGACTTTGCGGCCGCCAATCTTGCTATCTTGAAATATCGTAAATCTCATTGGCAGGCGCTCGTCAGAAAAGCTTCTTGTTGAGCGTCGCCTTGAGGCGATTGGTGAAAGTAGCGTCCGCACTGCCGGCGACGACATCTGCGCGCCACTGTGTGGAGTCCTTCATCAGCGCCCGTTGTAATTCGAATGCTGATTGTGGGCGGGCAAGGTGATCCAGCTGCAAACACCAGTCAATGATGCCGTATAGGTCTTCCGAAAAGGCACGCCTGGCCAGCTCATGCAGCGGGTCTATGCGATCATCTTCAAGACGTTCACTTGCCGGCTGCGGATGTATTCCGCCGATACAGGCATAAATGGTTGCGCCGATCGCATAAATGTCTGTCCATGGGCCCATGTTCTCTTGGTGGTGGTACTGCTCGGGGGCGGCAAATCCCGCCGTGTACATTGCGCGAAGTTTCGGCGCATCCTTAGTCAAGGCTTGGCGCGCGGCACCAAAATCCAACAGCACTGGCTTACCCTCCATTGTGATGTAAATGTTCGCCGGCTTAATGTCGAGGTGCAGCAGCTTATTGGCATGCACTTCACGCAGCCCGTTCAAAAGATGTGTGAATAACCGGCGGATAAAGGCCTCGGAGAACTCATAACGATGCCGCTGAATATGAAACTGCAATGTGCGCCCACGCACATACTGCATTACCATGTAGACGGTCTCGTTGGCACGAAAGAAGTTTTCCACGCGAACGATATTCGGATGCGAAATCAGCGCTAATGAACGGCCCTCTTCGAAAAAACACTTGAGTCCATGCCGGAAGACAGCCTGGTTTTCACCCGAGTTAATGCTGACATCAGCGCCACCTGAGCGCGCCACCAATGCAGCAGGAAGATACTCCTTGATGGCATACGGTGTGCCGACTTCATCATGGGCCAAATAGACAATCGAGAAACCGCCTGACGAGAGCACCTTGTCGATCGTGTATTCCTGGAGTCGGTAGCCCGCTGGTAGCGGCTGATTGGATTGTAGTGCCATATGGTGTTTCAGCTGCGGTGAGCCCCTTGGCAATCCCGTTCCGGGTGGCGTTGCGTAGGCAGTTGCCTGTCGCCGTCAGTATGACTGCGAAAGCCGTAGGCTATAATTCTGCCTTAAACTGCCGCCCGTCGCCGCATCCTGTATGCACTGTCCCCAGGCGGGCTGAGTCGATTCAGAACGGATTTTCTCGGCCCCCGGTAACTCTGGAAAACCATTCCAACCGCCATGGCCTACCCTGTCAAAAGTATGACTGGCTTCGCCGCCGTCACCGCTGATGTTGCCGGTGGCCGCATCTCGATCGAGCTGAAATCGGTAAATCATCGTTATTTGGAGTTTCAGACTCGGATGGCTGAAGACATTCGCGCCTTGGAAGGTGCGATGCGCGAACAAGTTGCCGCTACCATGACCCGTGGTAAGGTTGATTGCCGCGTCACGCTAACGTCTGACCCTACCCAAACACGGGGCGGTCCAAACGCGGACGCACTCGCGTTACTGGCGCAGACCCAGCAAGACATCCTGAGCAAATTCGACGCGCGGAAGTTATCGGTTTGGGAGATCATGCAGGTGCCAGGTGTGCTGGCCCGCGCAGAGATGACGGCGGACGTAATCAAGGAGCCATTACTTGCATTGTTTGCCAAGGCCGTCGACGAACTCAACGCAACTCGGGCGCGTGAGGGTGCCAAACTCGCACAAATGTTGTTTGACCGCCTCGATGGCATAGACGCTTTAGTAAAGCAGGTGGCACCGCTGGTACCGCAAATGGTCGCCGCCTACGAAGAAAAGCTTAAACTCAAGATCGCAGACGCCAGTCTTGAATCGGCAAGCGATGATCGCCTCAGACAGGAAGTGGTCCTGTTTGCCTCGAGAATTGACGTCGCAGAGGAACTCAACCGGCTGGGTGCGCACACGGTGGAAGTGCGCCGTGTGCTAAAGGGCGGAGGCGCGATTGGCAAACGGCTTGACTTCCTGATGCAGGAGCTGAACCGCGAGTCCAACACGCTTGGCTCAAAATCAGTCTCGACGGAGTCGACCAAGGGATCGATTGAGCTTAAGGTCTTGATCGAACAGATGCGTGAACAGATTCAGAACATCGAGTGATTTGAGATCACCATGTCAGGCTGCTTATTCACCGTTGTAGCTCCCTCTGGTGCCGGCAAATCCAGCCTTGTGGCGGGTCTGCTTGAGCGCGATAAGAGCATTGAGTTGTCAGTCTCATTTACCACCCGGCCTCCTCGCGCGGGTGAGGTTGATGGGCGCGAGTACAACTTTGTTACGCGGTCTCATTTTGAAGAGCTGATTGCCGCAGACGAATTTCTGGAGCACGCCGAGGTGTACGGCAACCTCTACGGAACGTCGCGCAAATGGATCGAGAGTCGGCAAGCCTCGGGCACGAATGTACTTCTGGAGATTGACTGGCAAGGCGCCCGTGCGGTCAAGAAACTCTTCCCCGACATGGTCTATATCTACATTCTGCCGCCCTCCATTGAAGAGTTGCAGCGCCGGCTGGTGACACGCGGTAAGGACTCCGTCGAGGTTATCCAGCGCCGACTGTCCGAGGCTCGTGAGGACCTTAAACACGTGCACAAAGCCGATTATGTTATTATAAATGAAGACTTTAGCGTGGCTTTGGATGATCTTTCCGCCGTCACGCGGGCATGTCAACTGACCGCTCATCATCAGATTATCCGCTACGCCGATTTGCTGACAAACTGCTGATTTACAGTCCACACACCCGAGCTTGTTCTTGCGCCGCCCGCCGGGTGCCGTCAGACGCTTTTCCCCACCGCTTTTTTGTAGTCTGGAGTTCCTCGATGGCCCGTATTACTGTAGATGACTGTATTAAGCTGATTCCAAACCGCTTCGAGTTGACGCTCGCCGCCACCACGCGCGCACGCCAGTTGGCACTGGGCTCCGCCCCTTATGTTGAGGCCGCCAAAGATAAGCCGTGCGTGGTTGCACTGCGTGAAATCGCCGGTGGTCACATTGGCTTGGGTATTTTGAAGCCGCAAGCACCGAGCCTGCCGACGGTGCCTGTAGATATGTAGTCAAACTCGTGAAGGATGATGCTTCGTTATGCCGAACACCAATCCTTCGCAAATCATGCCGGGTGAAGCACAACGACACCCCGCAGCTGCTGTTGCCGCGACGATGAGCGCGAGCGCGGCGGTGATTGAACCCCACGACAACGGGAAGCTTGGCATGTCGCATGCGACGTCGCTGCTTCCGATCATCTCAACATATCTTAAGCCTGCCGACATCGAAAAAGTGCAGGCGGCATTTGAGATGGCGCGTGCTGCGCACGAAGGCCAAAGCCGTAAATCTGGCGAACCGTATATCACCCATCCGCTAGCCGTTGCTACCATTCTCGCGCAGTGGCACCTTGACGCGCAGGCATTGATTGCCGCGATCCTCCATGATGTCGTCGAAGACACACCAACGACGAAAGACGATATCGCCAAACGCTTCGGTCAAGCCGTTGCAGATCTCGTCGACGGCGTCTCGAAACTCGACAAATTGCAGTTTGCGACCCTAGAAGAGGCACAATCCGAGAATTTCCGCAAGATGCTGCTCGCCATGGCGCGCGATGTGCGGGTCATCTTGATCAAACTCGCTGACCGGTTGCACAACATGCGCACCCTGGGTGCGGTGCATCAGGCGAAGCAAGAGCGTGTTGCAAGAGAAACGCTAGATATCTATTCACCGATCGCCAATCGCCTTGGCTTGAACGCCGTGTACTATGAGTTTGAAGATCTCGGCTTTAAGTATCTTCATCCTAACCGTTTTCAGGTATTGGATAAAGCCGTCAAGGCCGCTCGCGGCAACCGCCGGGAAGTGGTCGGCAAAATCTCAGACGCCATCAAGGCGAGGCTCGCCGAGTTTAAATTGAAGGCGACCGTCACTGGCCGAGAAAAACATCTTTCTTCAATCTATAAAAAGATGCAGGAAAAAAACATCTCGTTTTCCGAGGTGTTGGATATCTACGGCTTTCGTATCTTGGTTGAAGACATGCCGTCGTGTTATGTCGCTCTCGGTGCGCTGCATACGTTGTACAAGCCATTCCCAGGCAAATTCAAGGACTACATCGCGATACCCAAGAACAACGGCTATCAGTCGCTGCACACTACCTTATTCGGGCCGTTCGGCACACCTGTTGAGTTACAAATCCGCACGCCGAATATGCACAAGATCGCCGAGGCTGGCGTGGCGTCACATTGGCTCTACAAGACGCTCGACGCGGAAGTGTCAAATATGCAGCAAAAGACGCATCAGTGGTTGCAGTCGTTGCTCGAAATTCAATCCGGTACGGGTGATGCCCTCGAATTTTTGGAACATATCAAGGTTGATCTATTCCCAGACGCGGTATACGTGTTCTCCCCGAAGGGCAAGATCATCTCACTTCCACGCAGCGCAACGCCGGTCGATTTTGCCTACGCGATTCACTCGGACGTTGGTAATCGCACCGTTGGTGCCAAGGTAAACGATGAAGCTGTGCCACTTTCACAGCCGCTGAAGAATGGTGACCGCGTCGAGATCGTTACAGATAAGAGTGGTCGCCCCAATCCGGCTTGGCTGAATTACGCGGCGACCGGCAGGGCGCGCGCGCTGATTCGCCACTATCTCAAGACTACGCAACACGCGGAGTCGGTCGAACTCGGTGAGTTGCTACTGATCCAAGCCGTTAGGACACTTAGCTTTGACCCGAATGAAATTGGCCGGACACATTGGAAACGTTTGCTCAAGGGAGATAGCGCCAAAAATAAAGAAGAAGTGCTCGAAGAAATTGGCCTGGGCAAACGTCTAGCCATCGTAGCGGCGCGCAAGCTGTTTGATATTGCCGTGTTGGAGCAGCCCGAGCACCGCCCCAAGGACGCGATCATCATTCGTGGCACTGAAAACATGGCGGTGCAATTCGCGCAGTGCTGTCGCCCCATTCCCGGTGACCCCATCATTGCACAGATGAAAGGTGGCCAGGGGCTGGTCGTGCACACACACGACTGCCCTTCGATTCGGTCATCCGGTTCGTTCAAATTCGACCCGGAAAAATGGGTGGATGTGACGTGGGATCCCAATATTCACAAGCTGTTCAAAGTCGACATTCATATGACAGTGAGTGATGCACGCGGTGTGCTGGCAAAACTTGCCGCTGAAATTGCCAGCGCCGACTCCAATATCACGCATATCCGCATGGACGCCGCGCAAGCTGACGAGACCTTCTCGACTCTTCAATTCACCATCGAAGTCAGCCACCGTCAACACCTCGCGCGCGTGCTTCGACAAATGCGACAGCTACCGGTTGTCACCCGCGTCAGTCGCGTCAAATCGGGCGTCGCCAAAGAATCCAAGTCTGAACATAAGCCAAACGAAAAATGAAAACTATCGTCTCAACTCTTTATGCCCCGGCAGCGATCGGCACCTACTCACAAGCAGTCACGGTTAGCGGGCCCATTGCGACAACCTATCTCTCCGGACAGATTCCGCTCGATCCAAAAACCATGCAGTTGGTAAGCGGATTTGAGAATCAGGTGAAACAAGTATTTGAGAATCTGCGCGCGGTTTGTGAAGCCGCCGGTGGCTCACTCAATCACCTTGTGAAGGTAAACGTGTATTTGCTCGACCTCGCACATTTTGCGAAGGTGAATGAAATTATGGCCACCTACATTCAAACACCGTATCCGGCACGCGCTGCGGTAGCGGTGGCGGGGTTACCAAGAGGGGCGGAGATTGAGATTGAAGGGGTGATGGTGGTGGAGATGGATGGATCGGTGGGTGGGTAGTGCATCTATCACCCGCTAATGGAATGGATTAGTCGTAACTCAAGATATAACCGATGAGCTTCTGGAAACTGCGGCTAGTCCGACTCACTTTTTCAGTTGTTGTCTGTCTCGGCGTCGCGTACTTTCTCCGTGGCCCGATCGACGATGCGCCTGCCTACAGCATCGCCGCCTTAGCCTTCGTGCTTCTCACCTTTCGCCTTCGCTGCGAGTCCCTGCCGTCAAGCTTAGCTTTTGGCCTATGCCTCATTGTCGACCTCTTGTTGGTAGCCTTCAACGCGCCTATGACAGTGAATGGACAAACTGCGGCCGTCTCTGAATTTCCGTGGAGCGTTTTTATGCCATTGCTGGTTCTTGGTACCCCGCTTCTGCTTAACCTAGTGGCACCGATAGCTTCCGCGTTAGTTGCCCACCTGGTCTTGCGACGACTTCGACAGCGCGCGGTGCGGTAGTGATCGTGCGTTTGGAGCAGCGTAGCGCATCCCAGTGCGCACCAATTGGTCTCTCACTTGTGCCTACCCGACGACCGAGCCGAGGGTAGCCCGGCAGCTAGTCACTTTTCTTGCTTCGCCAAGAAAAGTAACCAAAAGAAGGCGGCCCCAGGTTCGCCGCCCCTTCGGGGTTCCCTGCGCTACTCGGTTCTGAAGGCGGCTGCGGAACTCGTTGGTCGAATGTTTGTTTCCTCAAAGGTGCTTGCCTTGGCGCCCTCCTCGGACAGTCCTCGCCGACTGCCCCTTCAGCCACTCCGTTGCTCGGCGGCTCGCACGGGATTTGCCGATGTCACGCAGCGTGATTGTTTTATTGGGTGATCGGCCTCACTATCGCTACCGCTTTCAAAGTCGTGACGGTCAATTGGCGAGGGTCCCGTGCGAGTCGCCGAGCAGCGCAAGAGTCGCGGGGGCAGTCCGCGAGCAATGTTTGAGGGCGAGCACCGCCATAAAGCCAAATCGCTTACTTCACTACGAGCCCGAGTTTTGCGAGTGGCCCGCGGCTCTGAGCAGCAAAGGGCAGCCCGAAGGGGCGGCGAACCGGGTCGCCTTTTCTTTGGTTTCTTTCATTTGGCGAAGCAAAAGAAAGAAACTTGCCGCCGGGCAATCCCCGGCATTGATGGCCAAGCAGCGGGGCCGCCCCCCCGCATCGGTCATCGAATACCGGCAACCATACTTCGAGCAAAGAAAATTAATGAAATGGACGCCCCCTACCTGCAACGGCATCGAAGTGCCAAAGTGGAAGTGTCATCAACCACCAAAAGTAGGAGGAGGCGTCATGAAAGAGATTAAGGTAATTGGACTGGATTTGGCAAAGAATGTATTTCAG
>JADCIX010000093.1 GCA_020247545.1 Rhodocyclaceae bacterium
CGATTATTCTGGGACGTTCCAAAGGTGTGAGCAAATAAGCGGGGACAGACCACGATTATTCGCGGTAGCTGCCGAGCTCAAGATTGACAATCGATTGCAGCCGCGCCAGTGGTATTGCCTCGCTCATTGCCGCGCCGGGGGCTTCGGCGACAAACTGCTTGAAACGAAAAACGCTCGACTGTAGGCGTTTTTTTTTTGGTATCGTCACACAGGCAATCAGAGACAGAGCACGATTATCTGAAACCCCAGCATCAACCGCGGCATACAGCCGAAAATGCCTGAAACATCCCGTCAATAAACGACTTTCGGAATTGCGAAAATGAAACTCTCACTCCTTCTCACCGCAGCACTTCTGCTCTTGCAAAGCGTCTGCGCAGCGCAATCGCCGCAGCCAACGGCGTCAGTGCAAGCCGCGACCCAACAAATTCAAGCCGTCGTCGAAGCCTTCCGCACATCGATCATCGAAAAAGACAAAGCCAAGTTTCTCGGCACGTTGCATAGCGAAAACATTCCATGGATCGGCATTTATGAAGCGCAAACGTTTCGCCGCATGCGTGAGGCCAGCGCTGAGCCGGAGAAGCTATCAAGAGAATTGAAAGGTAACGCCAAGAGTTTCATTGAGGGTATCGTTAAAAGCAGCGAGAAATACGAAGAGAAGTTTTGGAACATCCAAATCACGACTGACGGCAGCATCGGGACAGTGGTCTTTGACTACAACTTCCAGTTTGCTGGCAAGGTGACTAACTGGGGAAAAGAATCCTGGCATGTCGTGAATACAGACGCCGGCTGGAAGATCAACTCGGTCATCTACACCGTCACGCTTCCTGTGCCGCCTAAACGCCAAGAGATCACGTTGCTGCCGAGCGTGCTTCGTGACTACGTAGGGAAATACGAGCTTTCGCCGACTGCCAACGTGGTGGTTACGCTCGTGCAAGGCAGGCTGACGGCCAGCCTGAATGGTGAATCGCCGGTGTTTTTGTTTGCCGAGAACAACGCACGTTTCTTCGACAAGCAGTTCGACTCCACGTTTGAGTTTGTGCGCGATGCCCGCGGCGCGATCACTGGCGGGAACTTTACGTTGGATGGTCAGACGGTCAAAGCACGGCGCTTGCCACAGTGACCTTTGATATGGTTACATCATGGCGGGAATGGCCGCGTTGGGAGGACTATGTTCAGATTGATATCCTTGGCCGTTTTGATCGCCGCATTCGCGTTTACTGCGGCGGCGCAGGCACCGGCCCCAGACTGGAAAGCACTCGCGTCCGAACTGGAAAAACTCCGTGCTGAAGACCAAGCGCCACGTAACGATTTGAACAAGCTACGGCAGGCGGCCCGTGCAGCTGGCAAGCCTGTCGATGAGGACGAGGGGAAGCGACTCCAGCAGACGATGTGGCAGACGGATCAGCGTCTCCAAGGCCTGCTCGCGAAAATTGTTGACCAGCACGGTTGGCCCAAGAAATCGGCAGTGGGCAATGCCGCAGCGACGGGCGCGTTTCTAATCCTTCAACACGCGCCGCCCGAATATAAAAAGCGATATGTTGATCGCTTTCGCGCAGCCGCAATGGAAGGTGAAGCGGATAAGTCGAGCCTTGCCTTGCTCGAAGATCGCCTGCTATTGGCTGACAACAAACCGCAGCGATATGGTTCACAAGTTGATACAGCAAAAAATGGCGTCACCCTACGGCCGGTTGAGGATGAACAGCGCTTGGACGAACGCCGCAAGGAAATGGGGCTCGAACCAATATGCGACTACCTCAATCTGTTTACGAAGACTTATGGCCCAGTCACCTACGCGAAGTGTCTGCTCCCCAAAGACCAGCCAGCCGTTGCGCCACTTACCGATAGCTATGCTTCTGCCATGTTGCTCCTGCGCCAGCGCGATCAACCGCTCGCAGCGTATCTGATGGTCGAACGGCTAGCCAAAGTTCATCAGATACCAGAACAGATGGTTGACCAGTTTCGTACCTTCGTGGGGCGTGATAAGTCGGAAATTCGCGCGAAAAAGCAAAGTGCTACCCCAACGCCTCCTGTAAACCGGGCTGAAGTTGAAGCAGTTGATGCGCTGGTCGAACTTCCGAGGATTGCGAAAAGTTATCGGCTGGTTACGCTCAATGAAAGTCATTTCAGTCAGCGGCACCGTGCGTTTGCGTTTTTGTTGATGAAAGAACTTCGGGCGGCGGGTTACACACACTTTGGCATGGAAGCGCTTTGGGTCGACGCGCAAGCGTTGGAGAAGTCGGGTGGACCGACGTCGAGATCCGGGTTTTACACCAACGATCCCTTTTTTGCCGACCTGATTCGCGAGGCGGTGCGCGTTGGGTATCAGATCTTTGGTTATGAGCAGCGACCTGACCAAGAAGTGAAAAACGCCACGCCTCTCGAATCGCGCATCGCACGTGAGCGTGCCCAAGCGACGAACATTAAAGCGGTGCTCGATGCAAACCCGAATGCAAAGATATTGATTTATGCAGGTGGGTCGCACGGCGCGAAGTCATATAACGACCCAGCGCTGATGATGATGGGCCAGCATTTGATGAAGATGACGGGGCTGGAACTGTTGGCGATTGACCAACAAACAACTGGGCTCCCTGCGGAGATGTTGGTGAAGTCAACAGCTGGCCAAGACGGCGCGGCACTCGTTGCCACGCGACCAGTGCTGTTGCGCAAGTCAGAAGGCCAGTTCAATGCGAATGGCGGCTACGACATGAGTGTTTATCAGCCGCCGGAGAATCTGGTTCACGGGCGCGGCGATTGGCGGTTGCAATACGGTTATCGCAAACAGCGCGTTGTGGACTTGCCTGCTCTTGCAGAGCCATCGCTGTTGCGTGCGCGCCAAGTTGGGCTCGATGCAAAAGCGATTCCCTTAGACCAAACATTGGTCAATCCGGGTGAAACCAAGGCGGTGTTGTTTCTTCCGGTCGGCAGCTATGAGTTGATTCGCGAGGTTGAGACTGGCACGCCGACGCTGATGGGAACCTTTACGGCGGACTGAATGCCGATTTCAATCTTAAAGAGTAAAAAAGGGTGAGGGTCTGTCGGCACTACCTTAAAAGCACAATAAAAGGCTCCCACAATAAAAGATTCCAGGCTCGACATTTTTTTGCAAATCACCATCTCACATGTCAAAAAAATCACTGTCAAAAATTGCCGAAGCCCAACCGATTCGTAAACACGACATCGCTGTAGGTAGGCTGGTATTGCGCCAACGCGCAAAAGGCGGGGAATCACAGCCAGCTAATCCGCTAGCTGGCGCGGCTATCAAGCACCTGTCAACGAAGTACTAAAGCGGTTAAACCAAAGCGCATCGATTGAGCTCACGATTCGCTACACGATTCAGCAGGAATTGAAGGCGTACAAGGTTTGATACGACGAGTACATCTACAGTGACAACAGTTTATGTCTGTGTGTACAATATTGAAATGTACACCACACTTGGTTAGAGGCACATATGCCAACAGCCCACACCGCAAGAATTTTCATCAACGGCGATAGTCAGGCCGTCCGCCTTCCCAAGCAGTTTCGTATCGAGGCCAGCGAAGTCTTTATTCGTAAGGACGCAGCCAGTGGTGACATCGTGCTTTCCACGCGCCCCTCAAACGGTGGCTGGGCGGATTTTTTTGCATTGCGCGATAAGGTCACGCCGCAAACGCGAGGTGACTTACTGAAAAACCGGCCCATGAACAAAGCCGAGACGGTCCGCGATCCGTTTGCCAAGCTGCCTGAATCAAGTCCAGAGAGCAGACCCGCTATCGCCAAGACGGCTGCTAGGAAGATCGGGAAGCAGACCACGAAGTGGACCAGGAAGCGGACCGCCAAGAAGACAGTAAAGCGCCCCGCGTGAAATGTCTTCTCGACACCGATACGGTCAGTTACGCAATTCTCGGTGGGTACCCCTTGTTGGATTTACGGTTAGCGGCTGCCAAGTCGGATACCGTCTCGGTGTCGGTGATCACACGGGCCGAGTTGTTGTACGGGCTTGAAAGGCGTGGCAATCCCCGCGCTTTGGCTCGGCTGGTACATGCGTTCTTGGACCGTATCGCGACATTACCTTGGGATAGCGCGGCTGCCGATCGCTACGCCAAAGTCGCGGCGCAACTAGAAAACCGTGGCACACCCATCGGCACGGCAGACACAATGATCGCGGCACACGCGCTTGCGGTGAACGCGGCGTTGGTGACGAATAACACTAAGCACTTTGAACGCGTCAAGGGACTGGCGTTAGAGAATTGGGTGACGTAACCTCGGCTTGTTGCGACGGGAGGTCGGTTGGGTAGTTAGACGCACATTTTCTTCATCCCCAGCACCCACGGCCACACCCAGCCAAAAATGCCTGAAACGGCCCGCCAATAGGCGACTTTGCGCTTCTTGCAATACCTGCAATCCCTGCGATGACGTTCGAGTGACCTCGCCCCAATTTATACTGGCGGCTCATTAAGTTCTTTGTCGAGAATCGAAATGCAAAACAAATGGATTGCCTCGTTACTGGTTGCGGCGTGTATGAGTGCTTCGGCAACCGCGCAAACGTTACGCATGGCAATCGCCGACGACGCCACCACACTCGATCCGCACTCGGCAAACATTCTCGGCAATACGCGTCTCCTCGCGAGCATCTACGAGGGGTTGGTCACGCGCGACAAAGATTTCAAGGTTGTCCCAGCGCTGGCGGTGTCTTGGAACCAGCCCGATGCCAAGACGTGGCGCTTTAAGCTGCGACCTAATGTGAAGTTTCATGATGGCTCACCGTTCACGGCAGACGACGTGGTGTTTTCTGTCGAGCGTGTATTGCATCCGCTTTCAAGCGTGAAGTCGTCCATCCAGGGCGTGAGTTCCGCCAAGCGTGTTGATGACCTCACGGTGGATTTGGTGATGTCCGAACCCAACCCCGTGTTGTTATTGCATCTGGTGAACTTCCGCATTATGTCCAAAGCCTGGAGCAGCAAGAACAACGCACTCACGCCGCAAAACTACAAAGATAAAGAAGATACCGTGGCCTCACGCAGCACCAACGGCACCGGGCCGTATATGTTGGTATCGCGCCAGCCGGATGTGAAAACCGTGCTGACTGAAAACAAAGCGTGGTGGAACCGTGCATCGAAAGACCGCGGCAATGTCGTTACAGTGGAATGGACGCCGATAAAGCAACCGTCTACACGTATGGCGGCGCTGCTTTCCGGCACGATTGATTTCGTGATTGATCCTCCGTTTCAAGACCGCGAACGTGTAAAAAACACGCCCGGTCTGAAGCTCACGATCGGTAGCGAACCGCGCATCTACTTCGTCGGGTTTGATCTATTCCGCGACGAGCTCCAGTACAGCAACGTCAAGGGCAAGAATCCATTCAAAGATGTTCGCGTTCGGCAGGCGATTTCGTTAGCGATTGATACCGACCTGATCGTCAACAAAGTGACGCGTGGATATGCGCGACCCACACCGTTGATCATCGGCAAAGAAGTGCAGGGCTATGCGGCCGATCTGGACAAAAAACCGAAAGTGGATATTGCGCGCGCCAAGAAGCTGATGGTCGAGGCCGGTTATCCAAACGGTTTTGAAGTCACCATCGATTGTTCAAACCAAGTGCCGTTTGGTGAGATATGCCAAGCCATGGCGCCGATGCTGTCACAGATCGGCATCAAGCTCATGCCGAACATCATGATCAACACCAACTTCCCGCCGAAGATTCAACGCAATGATTTCAGTATGCATTTGTGGGGATGGGGTTCGACAACCGTCGATTCGCTGTATGTGTTGCAGTCGCTCGTGCGTAGTGTGGGTGCCGAGCGTTCGGGCGATGGCGAGGCCAACTACGGCCGTTACTCCAATCCGAAGCTCGATGCACTGATTGATCGCATGAAGACCGAAACCGACATGGCCAAACGTGATGCCATCATCCGTGAAGCGTTGGTCATTCAGCGTGAGGAGCTTCCCGTGCTGCCGCTGGCCCAGGTGGTGGTCGCGTGGGCGATGCGCAAGAACGTTGACGCGCCGTTTGCGCCGAACAACTTGCCGTATTTCTATCGTTTCCGCATGAATTAACCGCGAGTCCCTGCAATGACACACAAGATCACTCCCGTTGTCGTCACCGCATTGGATGTTCCACCGCGCACTAAGCCTTCGCTGTATCCCGAACCATTTGCCACCATGATGCTCGGACGAGTGAAGCGCCAATTGGGTGATGTATTTGGCCTCAAGAACTTCGGGGTGAATCTCACGCGGCTTGAGCCCGGCGCAGTGTCGGCGTTGCGGCATGCACACACCAAACAAGATGAGTTCATCTATGTGCTGGAAGGCCACCCGACACTGCACACCGATGAGGGTCGCCAGCCGCTGGCACCCGGTACGTGTGCGGGGTTCGCGGCAGGAACCGACAACGCCCACCGCCTGACCAATGAAACCAACGAGACCGTGCTATTTATCGAGATCGGCGACCGCACTGCCGGTGACGAAGCCAGTTATCCGGACGATGATCTAAAGGCCGAGTTGATCGATGGAAAATGGCGTTTTAGCCATCGTGACGGAACGCCGTACGCATGATGCGGCGTAGTGACCGGGGGCAGATGCCAGTGTGTTGTTCAAACGATTGTTTGATCGACGCCAATAGGGTGCGGCTGCATGATTTGGTCGGCTCTTGCTTGGGTGCTTGATGAAGATAATCCTCACCGTCGCGTTGTCAGTTTTGCTCATCAGCTGTACGGCCCTGCCGCCTAAACAGGGCATACCAACGAATTCGGTTGACCACACGCTGCCATCCGCAATGGCGATGGGTTCAGCGTGGATGACCGAGCGGGTCGGCGTGCAACAGGTACAGTACCGCGTCTTCCAGAGCACTGCGGCGGGTGCTACAGTCAGTTATCATGTTTATGTTCCGGTCGCCTATGACAGGCAACCCAATGCCCGTTTTCCCGTGCTTTACTGGTTGCACGGGACTGGCGGCGGCGTACGCGGTATCGCGCCCATCAGTCGGTACTTTGACAACGCGATTCGTACTGGCAAGATCGCGCCGATGTTGGTAGTGTTTGCAAACGGCTTGCCAGAAGGCATGTGGTGCGATTCGGCTGATGGCAAGACGCCGGTGGAAACCGTGTTCATCCATGAATTGATTCCGCACGTTGACGCCAATTTTCGCACCCGCGCGCAACGAGAGGGGCGCTTGCTGGAAGGTTTCAGTATGGGCGGATACGGTGCCGCAAGGTTGGGCTTGCGGTATCACGATCTATTTGCCGCCGTATCGATGCTCGCCGCTGGGCCGTTGGATCCCGACTTCATGGGGCCACGTGCGACGTCTAACCCCGCCGAGCGATCGCGTATTCTTCGTAACGTGTACGCTGGCAGCGCGGCTGGCGATCTCGGTAACTTCCGCGCACAAAGCCCTTGGGTGATTGCAGAGCAACTCAGCGAACGCGCACGCGCCTCTGTGAAGCTGCGTGTGATGATCGGCGATGGAGATTTCACGCTTGAGGCAAATCGCCAGTTCAGCGCACACCTTAGGCGCTTAGGTTTTTCACACGAATACATCGAGCTTAGTGGTGTTGCGCATGACACAATGGCAATATTGAACGCAGTTGGTGAATCGAATTGGCGTTTCTACCGGGATGTGTTGCCCCAGAACTAGCCGGGGCAAAGAAGGCAGAAGTGGGAACTTCTAAAAACCTCAAAATTACCGTCATTCCAGCGAACAACCACGGGGGTTGCGCCGGGCTGGAATCCAGTCCACCCTAAGATCAATGAGTTACGAGGGTCTGGATCCCAGCGCAGTTACCAAACTAAGCTGGGACGACGGAGTTGTTATTGATTCGGAAGTTAAACATAGTGAATCAATCGCAAATTCCACCTGTCCCCGCGCAGGCGGGGATCTAATTTCACCGCGCGCTTGCCACGCAAAATTAGGCTCCCGCCCGGCGCAACCCTTGTGGTTGTGCGCGGGAGCGGGGTTTTCTTAATTGTTCATATTTAATTGCCGGATCAATAGAGCTTCCCAGTTAGCAAACCCGCCTATCCACGGCTTTTTTCAGATGAAAACGCCTGAAAGCGCCCGTCAATAAACGAGTTTTGCCAAAGCATTCCGGGTCCTTTGTAGTCATGCCCAGCGAGTGGCTGCGGTAACTTATGGTTACGATTGAGGGGCCTGGGGGCAAACTGACACCCGCTGTTAAAATTTGCCCAATTCGCGACGAGTTACCTGAGCCATCCCTCAATATGAATTTCGCCTCACCTCTCCTGCAAGATTTACAAGCCCGCGGCCTGATCGCACAAACCACCGACGCCGCCGAACTCGACACTCTGCTGCAGAACGGGCCGATCACCTTGTATGCCGGGTTTGACCCGACCGCAGACAGCCTGCACGTTGGTTCGTTGGTGCCGGTGTTGACCTTGCGTCGCTTCCAACAGGCGGGGCATAAGCCGATTGCGTTGGTGGGAGGGGCGACCGGCATGATCGGTGACCCGAGCTTCAAGGCGGCCGAGCGCAAGTTGCTCACCGCCGAGGTTATTGGTGAGTGGGTCGCAAAAATTCGCACACAGGTGATGCCGTTTCTAAACTTCGAGGGCACGGATGACCCAAAGAGCAATGCCGCGATCATGACCAACAACCTCGATTGGTTCGGCAGCATGGGCGCGCTCGACTTTCTGCGCGACATCGGCAAACACTTTTCGGTAAATGCCATGATCAAAAAAGAGGCAGTACAACAACGCCTCGAACGCGACGATCAGGGCATATCGTTCACCGAGTTTGCCTACAGCTTGCTGCAAGGTTATGACTTTGCCGAGCTCTATCAACGCCACCAGTGTGTGTTGCAAATCGGCGGCTCCGACCAGTGGGGCAATATCGTTGCCGGTACTGATTTGACGCGCCGACTGCATCGCGTACAGGTCTACGGCCTCACGCTGCCGCTGGTGGTGAAGTCCGACGGTACTAAGTTTGGTAAGACCGAATCCGGCACCATTTGGCTCGACGCCAAGCGCACATCGCCCTATGCCTTCTACCAATTCTGGCTAAACACGGCGGACGCAGATGTCTACAAGTTCATGCGTTACTTCACCTTCCTGCCAGTGGCGGAGATCGCGGCAATTGAGGCGGCCGACGCGGCGCGCGAAGCTAAACGCGATGGCCAGAGAGTGCTGGCGGAGCAGGTGACTGAGCTAGTACATGGCAAGGCGGCACTCGAAGCGGCGCAGCGTATTAGCGAAAGTTTGTTTTCCGGGGACATTACCGCACTCACTGAGTCAGACTTGGCTCAACTAGCGCAGGATGGTATGCCGAGCGCGCAGGTTGTGAGTACGCAAAACGGTCTCACCGATGTGTTGGCCGCAAGCGGGCTTGCCAAATCCAAGACTGAGGCGCGCACCTTCATTACCAGCGGCAGTGTGGCGATCAACGGCAACAAGGTCGAGGCGATTGATCACAAGATCGAGGCAGCCGAGCGATTGTTTGGTCGATACACGTTGCTGCGGCGTGGCAAGAAGAACTACAGCCTCGTTTGCTGGCAGTAGCTTCCTGCGACATGTCGAAGCCTACCAGTTCTTGCGAGCAAATTTTTCTAGTGTCGTCGCACGAATTGCCGGACTGCTGGAGTTGGATTAGGGCAGGCGAGTCAACCAAAAAGTTGATGCGGGCGGTGCGTATCCGCAGCGTGCGGGATATGGACAAACGCATTACGATGATTCATGAACCATTTGTAATTCAACGCGACGATTCGAGGCTGTCCCGAATTTTGTGTTTATCGATTTTGCTAGGCGTTATTGAATTGTTGCTCGAAACGGATCATCAGTTGGCTTAGCGCTTGTTTCCAATTCTGAATGGGCATTGTCCAGCGTTGACTGATGTTGCGCAAGCCC
>JADCIX010000094.1 GCA_020247545.1 Rhodocyclaceae bacterium
AGATGGTGATGCCTGGTGACAACGTCAAGATTGTGGTGCAGTTGATTGCGCCGATTGCGATGGAGGAAGGTCTGCGCTTTGCGATTCGCGAAGGCGGCCGTACCGTGGGAGCAGGCGTCGTCTCAAAAGTATTGAAGTAAATTTCTTAAGTGTAGTAGTGGGGCGGTTTAACGCCGTCGCGAGCGGGTCAAATGGTTGTCGAGGCGCGCAGTCGTACTTGTTGTACGGCGAGCACCGCAGGCGAGCAGTTGAGCCGCGCAGTAGGCGAGAAACCACCCCAAATAGGCCAGTAGCTCAATTGGCAGAGTAACGGTCTCCAAAACCGTAGGTTGGGGGTTCGAGGCCCTCCTGGCCTGCCAAACAAGTCGTAAATAACCGGGCGCGCGCCGATGGAAGTCGGCGCTAATCCCCAAAGTGCGTGGAATGAAAGACAAAATTCAAATCGTAGTGGCTGTACTGATGTTGTTTGCCGGGGTTGCGGCGTTCTACGTCCTGTCCGACAAGCCAATGATTATCCGTCTCGGTGCGATGATGGGTTTGGTCGTGCTGGCCGGTGTGGTTGGCTGGTTCAGTGCGCCGGGGCGTGAATTTGCACAGTTTGGCAAAGAGTCGGTTGAGGAAGCGAAGAAGGTCGTATGGCCGACGCGCAAAGAGGCGATGCAATCGACCGGCGTGATTTTTGCATTCGTGTTCGTCATGGCGTTCTTTCTTTGGGTGGTCGATTGGACCCTGACCTTCGGGGTGTCGAAACTGATCGGGGGCGCATAAATGGCCATGCGTTGGTACATTGTCCATGCGTACTCTGGGCAAGAGAAAAGCATTCAGGCGGCGCTGATTGAGCGCATTCGCCGTTCCGGCATGTCAGAAATGTTTGGTGACGTGCTGGTGCCAACGGAAGAAGTTGTGGAGATGAAGAAGGGTGCCAAGGCAACTTCTGAGCGCCGCTTCTTCCCAGGTTACATTCTGGTGCAGATGGAAATGACCGATGAAACCTGGCACTTGGTGAAATCGACACCCAAAATCACCGGCTTTGTCGGTGGTGTGGGTAACAAGCCTTCGCCAGTTCCTCAAAAAGAGATCGACCTTATCTTGAATCAAGTTAAGGAAGGTGTGGAAAAGCCGAAGCCCAAAGTCTTGTTCGAGGTCGGCGAATTGGTTCGTGTGAAAGAGGGCCCATTCACCGATTTCAACGGCAATGTCGAAGAGGTGAACTACGACAAGTCGAAGATCCGTGTTTCGGTATTGATCTTCGGACGTCCAACACCGGTTGAACTCGATTTTGGTCAGGTAGAGAAGCAGTAACGACCAAGATTTGCCAATTGCAGCAAGCCAAGCACACGGGCGGCCCGGTGCGCTTGGAAGAGATAACAGAGGCCGCGCCTAAATGAAATAAACGAGGAGATGCCGTTTTCCGGCATCGCTTGCACTCAAAAGGAAAAGTAATGGCAAAAAAGATTGTTGGCTACATCAAGCTGCAAGTGCCGGCTGGTAAGGCGAATCCATCGCCACCAATCGGCCCCGCGCTCGGTCAGCGTGGATTGAACATCATGGAATTCTGTAAAGCGTTTAACGCGCAAACGCAGAAGATGGAACCGGGTATGCCGATTCCAGTGACCATCACCGCCTTCGCTGATAAGTCCTTCACCTTTGTGATGGGCACCGCACCTGCGACCTATCTGATTAAGAAGGCCGCAAAGGTTGAGAAGGGCTCCAAAACCCCCCATACCGATAAGGTCGGCAAGTTGTCTCGCGCACAAGCCGAGGAAATTGCCAAGACCAAGATGCCGAATTTGACGGCAGCGGACTTGGATGCAGCGGTTCGCACCATTGCGGGCTCGGCACGATCGATGGGTATTGAAGTTGAGGGAGTACGGTAATGGCTAACGAAAAAACAGTAAAACTCACCAAGCGTATGCAGAAATTTGTCGGCTTGGTGGATCGTGATAAGACATACCCCGTTGCTGATGCGCTTGAAATCGTCAAGAAGACCGCCACCGCAAAATTCGACGAGTCGGTCGACGTTGCGATCAACCTCGGTATTGACGCGAAAAAGTCTGATCAATCGGTTCGCGGCTCGGTCGTGTTGCCACGCGGCACCGGCAAATCCGTGCGTGTCGCCGTGTTCGCGCAGGGCGCGAATGCTGAAAAGGCGACTGCAGCCGGTGCGGATATCGTTGGCTTTGATGACCTGGCCGAACGTATCAAGGGCGGCTTCATGGATTTTGACGTCGTGATCGCCACGCCGGATGCGATGAAAGTTGTCGGCACGTTGGGTCAGGTGCTTGGTCCGCGCGGTTTGATGCCAAACCCAAAAGTCGGAACCGTCACGCCAAACGTCGAGCAGGCCGTCAAGAATGCAAAGGCGGGTCAGGTGCAGTATCGCGCTGACAAAGCCGGTATCGTCCAATGTACGATTGGTCGCGCATCGTTTGCAAACGATGCGTTGACTGAAAATCTGACGGCGTTGATTGCCGCCGTAAACAAAGCAAAGCCAGCATCGTCTAAGGGTGTTTACCTGAAGAAGATTTCGCTGTCTTCAACGATGGGCATTGGCGTGCGTTTGGAGACGTCAGCCTTCTCGTCGCAGCCACAGGGTCAGCAAGGATAGATATTCCGACAAAAGTACAAACCTACTTTTGTCGGGCTCAGTAAGTTGAAATCGCAGGCGCAGCCTGACGATTTCAGTGGGCAAAATCGAAAAGTCAGTACGGTGAGTATTTTTTCACCGGGAAAAATTGGGTCTCGTGATGTCAGTGCATCGTCACCACGAGGTTATCCAAGACCGTAGGGTCGGCAGCATTATCGGCTGATTAATTGGCGCAAGTCACCCTACGCAGATGGCGTCACCCGCAACGATTTCATGTTGTTTGGCATGGTCGCCGAACATCACGATCTCCAAGCGAAGGTCGCTGTGAGTGTGGATACCGATACTTTGTCGGTATGCATTTTTCAACGAAAGGAGATCAAACGTGAGTTTGAATCTGGAAGGCAAGAAAGAAGTCGTTTCGGAGGTGATCGCGAACATTGCGAAAGCCCAAACGATGGTGCTCGCAGAATATCGCGGCACGGAAGTGGTGGGCATGACCAAGCTGCGCGCGGATGCGCGTTCACAGGGCGTGTACCTGCGTGTGATCAAAAACACGTTGGCACGTCGTGCAGTCGAGGGCACTTCGTTTGAAGTTGCCAAAGATCAGATGGTCGGTCCGCTGATTTATAGCTTCTCGGAAGACGCAGTTGCCGCAGCGAAGGTCGTAAACGACTTTGCCAAAGGCAACGATAAGTTCGTCATCAAGGCCGGTGCCTATAACGGTAAGGTCCTCGATCAGGCTGGCGTACAAGCGCTTGCCAATATTCCGAGCAAGGAAGTGTTGCTGGCGCAGTTATTGGGGCTAATGCAAAGCCCGATTTCGCGCATGGCTCGTGTCCTTGCGGCGGTGGCCGAAAAGAAGTCCGGCTCGTCTGCTGAAGCTGCTCCGGCTGCTTAAGTTTTTTGCGATATCAATCCACCTATTCAACTGTATTAGTAAAGGAAACAAATCATGGCATTCGATAAAGACGCATTTTTGGCATCCCTCGACACAATGTCGGTGATGGACCTGAACGATCTGGTAAAGGCGATCGAAGAGAAGTTCGGTGTGTCGGCAGCGGCAATGGCCGCTCCAGCAGTCGGCGCTGGCGCGGCCGCCCCAGCTGCTGAAGAAAAGACCGAGTTCAACGTTATGTTGATGGAAATTGGCGCAAACAAGATCGGTGTGATCAAGGCGGTTCGTGAGATCACTGGTCTGGGCCTGGCTGAAGCGAAGGCGCTGGTTGAAGGTGCACCTAAGGCAGTCAAAGAAGGTGCAAACAAAGCTGACTCCGATGCGATGAAGAAGAAGCTTGAAGAAGCTGGTGCCAAAGTCGAGTTGAAGTAATTCTTCGCGCGACTTGCCTGCTGCGCGGGCGAACTTGGCGGCTGCGGTGCTCTGCGTATGACTTATACGCATCCGCTCCTCGCCGCCAACTTCATCCCGCTCGCAAGGCAATCCGCATCGAAGACTTCCTCCAACGAAGCGAAGTTTTTTGGGTTCCCGCGTAGGTTTTGCCTACACGGGCATTTGCATCAATAGCGTTTCCGTTTATTGAAAGTGCAATATTCATGCGGCGTTTGGGGCAATAATGCCTGAAACACCGCGCCAATGCTCGATTTTGATTTTTCGCAAGAAGCTAAACCAAAGCGCACGTAGTGCACTTTGGTTTGTCTTCTGAAACGACTGCAGAAGACGTTTGGTCCGGGTGAGGTCCTCTCACCGTCCGCCAGCGAAGGGTAGCGGCCCTTCACCAAATGACGCCGACAGTTCACCGTCTGCGCCAGTCGAAGAACTTTGACGCCACATCAAGCGGCGTTCCACAACGTTCGGAGATACATCAATGTCCCAAGCTTTAGCAGCCTCCCCCGCGCCGCACTACACTTACACTGAGAAAAAACGTATTCGCAAATCGTTCGCGAAACGCGCCAGTGTGTTGGATGTGCCGTTTTTGCTGGCCACCCAGCTCAACTCCTACGCAGAATTTTTGCAGGCAGATGTTGCCGTCATGAACCGCAAAATGCAGGGCCTACAAGCGGCATTCAATTCGGTGTTCCCGATTGTTTCGCATAACCAGTTTGCCCGCCTTGAGTTTCAGAGCTATACGCTGAGCGAGCCGCCATTTGACGTGTTGGAATGCCAGCAGCGCGGATTGACGTATGCATCGCCGCTGCGCGCAAAAGTGCGTTTGGTGATCATGGACCGCGAAGCTTCGAGGCCGACCGTTAAAGAAATGAAAGAGCAAGAAGTCTACATGGGCGAAATTCCGCTGATGACACAGAATGGCTCGTTTGTGATTAACGGTACCGAGCGAGTGATCGTTTCGCAGTTGCACCGTTCGCCTGGTGTTTTCTTCGAACATGACCGCGGCAAGACGCACTCGTCCGGGAAGCTGTTGTTCTCCGCCCGCGTAATTCCTTATCGCGGCTCATGGCTCGATTTTGAATTCGATCCCAAAGACTATTTGTATTTCCGCGTTGACCGTCGCCGCAAAATGCCGGTCACGATTCTGCTTAAGGCGCTGGGCTACACGCCCGATCAGATCCTGCGTGAGTTCTTTGAATTTGATCAATTTCAGATCACCAAGAAAGGTGAGATTGAACTCGAATTGGTGCCGGATCGCCTCAAGGGTGAGATTGCAAAGTTCGACATTCTCACCAAAGACGGAAAGATGCTGGTTCAGAAAGACAAGCGCATCACCGCAAAACATATCCGCGACATGGAAGTTGCGAAGATGAAGACGTTGCCCGTCAATGAGGAATATCTCATCGGCCGGGTGCTGGCTACCAATATCGTCAATACCGACACGGGTGAAATTGTCGCCAGTGCCAACGAAGAGCTCACCGAAGTCAATCTTCGCAAGCTGATAGATGCTGGCGTTGAGGCGATCTACACGTTGTACACAAATGACCTCGATCAAGGCGCGTACGTCTCGTCAACCTTGCGTATCGATGAAACCGTAGATGCGCTAAACGCAAAAGTTGCGATCTATCGCATGATGCGTCCAGGTGAGCCGCCGACAGAAGACGCGGTCAACACGCTGTTCAACTCGTTGTTCTTCTCACCGGACCGTTACGACCTTTCAGCTGTCGGTCGCATGAAGTTCAATCGCCGCATCGGCCGTGAAGAATTGACCGGCGCGATGACGCTGTCTACGGAAGACATCGTTGCCGTGATCAAGATTTTGGTCGAACTACGCAACGGTCGCGGGGAAGTGGATGACATCGATCACCTCGGTAATCGCCGCGTACGCTCGGTTGGTGAATTGGCTGAAAACCAGTTCCGCTCAGGCCTCGTGCGTGTTGAGCGCGCCGTGCGTGAACGCTTGTCGCAGGCCGAGAGCGAAAACCTGATGCCGCATGACCTGATTAACGCGAAACCGGTATCGGCGGCCATCAAGGAGTTTTTTGGTTCATCCCAGCTCTCACAGTTTATGGACCAAACCAATCCGTTGTCAGAGATTACCCACAAGCGCCGTGTTTCCGCACTCGGGCCGGGGGGGCTGACGCGTGAACGCGCAGGCTTCGAGGTGCGCGACGTACATCCGACCCACTATGGTCGTGTATGTCCGATCGAGACGCCGGAAGGACCGAACATTGGCCTGATCAACTCACTCGCGCTGTTCGCCCAAGTGAATGAATACGGCTTCATCGAAACCGCATACCGTAAGGTAATCAACAACAAGGTGACTAACGAAATCGAGTACCTTTCGGCGATTGAGGAAAGTAAGTACACCATCGCGCAGGCGAATGCGGATACCGACAAAGCCGGACATTTTGTTGATGAACTCGTCAGCTGCCGCCAGCACAACGAGTTCATGCTAGCGCGCCCGGAGACAATCGACTACATCGACGTTGCGCCGGCGCAGATTGTTTCGGTTGCCGCGTCGCTGATCCCGTTCCTTGAGCACGATGACGCGAACCGTGCATTGATGGGCTCGAACATGCAACGCCAAGCCGTACCGTGCTTGCGCGCCGAGAAGTCATTAGTCGGAACGGGTATCGAACGGACAGTCGCACTCGATTCCGGTACTGCGGTGATGGCGCGCCGCGGCGGTCGGGTCGATTTTGTTGACGCAGGCCGTGTGGTGGTTCGTGTGAACGACAACGAAACGGTTGCCGGCGAGGCTGGCGTGGATATTTATAACCTCACCAAATACGTGCGCTCCAACCAAAATACCAACATCAACCAGCGCCCGCTGGTGAAGGTTGGCGACATCATCGCCAAGCGAGATGTTATTGCCGACGGCGCGTCCACTGATATGGGTGAGCTGGCGCTGGGACAAAACCTGTTGGTGGCGTTTATGCCGTGGAACGGCTACAACTTCGAAGATTCGATCTTGATTTCGGAAGCGATTGTTGCCGAAGATCGTTACACCTCGATTCATATCGAAGAGTTGTCGGTTGTGGCGCGTGACACCAAGTTGGGGCCGGAAGAAATCACGCGTGATATCTCGAACCTGTCTGAGCGCATGTTGGGCCGACTCGATGAGTCGGGTATCGTCTACATCGGTGCCGAAGTTGAGGCTGGTGACGTGCTGGTTGGCAAGGTGACACCAAAAGGTGAAACACAGCTGACGCCTGAAGAGAAGCTGCTGCGAGCAATCTTCGGTGAAAAAGCCTCTGACGTTAAGGATACTTCGCTACGTGTACAGTCCGGTATTTCCGGCACCGTTATCGATGTGCAGGTGTTCACGCGCGAAGGTATCGTTCGCGACAAACGTGCGCAACAAATCATCGATGACCAGTTAAAGGATTACAAGAAAGATCTGGCAGATCAGTTACGCATCGTTGAGGATGACGCCTTCCAGCGTATCGAAAAGATGCTCGTTGGCAAGGTCGCCAAAGGCGGCCCGAAGAAATTGGCGAAGGGTGACAAGCTCGCCAAAGCCTACCTCGCGGAATTGCCTCGCCACGACTGGTTTGATATTCGTCTGACCGAGGACGATGATGCGCGTCAACTCGAAGCCTTGAAGGAAGCGCTCGAACTGACGCGCAAAGAGTTCGATAAGGCGTTTGAAGAGAAAAAGCGCAAGCTCACGCAAGGTGACGAATTGCCACCCGGTGTGCAGAAGATGGTCAAGGTCTACGTTGCGGTTAAGCGCCGCTTACAACCGGGCGACAAGATGGCCGGACGCCACGGTAACAAGGGGGTTATCTCCAAGATTGTGCCGATCGAAGATATGCCATTCATGGCGGACGGCACGCCGATGGATATCGTGCTGAACCCGCTTGGTGTCCCATCACGTATGAACGTCGGGCAGATTCTTGAAACCCACCTTGGTTGGGCCGCAAAGGGCTTGGGCCATAAGATCGGCGCAATGCTTAAGGCTGGCGAAGACGAAGCGAAGATGCGCAAATTCCTCGATAAGGTCTATAACACCAGCGGCAAGAAAGAAAATCTTGACGAGCTGACATCGGCAGAGGTTATGGAGATGGCCAACAACCTGACTAAGGGCGTGCCATTCGCGACCCCGGTGTTCGATGGTGCGGCAGAAACGGAAATCCGTTCGATGCTCGACCTCGCTTACGACGACGAGACAACCAAGCGTTTGGGGCTCACGCCGACCAAGACGCAGGTGACGCTTCACGACGGTCGGACAGGCGAAGCGTTCGAGCGCCCAGTCACCGTTGGTTATATGCACATCCTGAAGCTGCACCATTTGGTAGATGACAAGATGCACGCACGTTCAACCGGGCCGTACTCGCTGGTAACCCAACAACCGCTTGGCGGCAAGGCGCAGTTTGGTGGTCAGCGCTTCGGCGAGATGGAAGTCTGGGCGCTTGAAGCTTATGGCGCGTCTTACACCTTGCAGGAAATGCTCACGGTTAAGTCTGACGACACCAATGGTCGAACCAAGGTATACGAGTCGATCGTCAAAGGCGAGCACAAGATCGAAGCAGGTATGCCTGAGTCGTTCAACGTGTTGGTAAAGGAAATTCGCTCGCTCGCGATCGATATCGATCTCGAGCGTTATTAATCCGCGTGACGAACTGAATTTGGAGAACATATGAAAGCGTTACTAGACCTATTTAAGCAAGTCACGCAGGAGGAAGAGTTCGATGCCATCAAGATCGGACTGGCCTCGCCAGAAAAGATCCGCTCGTGGTCGTATGGTGAAGTCAAGAAGCCCGAGACGATCAACTACCGTACGTTCAAACCCGAGCGTGACGGTCTGTTCTGTGCCAAGATTTTTGGCCCGATCAAAGATTACGAATGTTTGTGCGGTAAGTACAAGCGACTCAAACACCGTGGCGTCATTTGTGAGAAGTGCGGTGTTGAAGTCACTCTTTCCAAAGTGCGCCGCGAGCGCATGGGGCACATTGAGCTGGCGAGCCCAACGGCGCATATCTGGTTCTTGAAGTCCCTGCCTTCGCGTTTGGGCATGGTGCTAGACATGACGCTTCGCGACATCGAACGAGTTTTGTACTTCGAGGCTTACGTGGTAGTCGACGGCGGCATGACGCCGCTCAACAAATGCCAACTACTCACGGAAGACGACTATCTGTCGAAAGTAGAAGAGTATGGCGACGACTTTACCGCGCTGATGGGAGCCGAGGGAATTCGCGAACTGTTGCGCAAGCTTGACTTGCCGAGTGAGCTCGAGCAGCTGCGCAAGGACATGGGTAACACCGGGTCTGAAGCGAAGATCAAGAAAATTGCCAAGCGCACCAAAGTACTCGAGGCATTTACCAAGTCGGGTATCAAGCCCGATTGGATGGTACTAGAAGTCCTGCCGGTGCTCCCGCCGGACCTGCGTCCCCTGGTTCCACTGGACGGTGGTCGTTTTGCCACCTCTGACCTGAACGACCTCTATCGCCGGGTGATCAACCGCAATAATCGCCTGAAGCGTTTGTTGGAGTTGAAGGCCCCAGAGATCATCGTCCGCAACGAAAAGCGCATGCTACAGGAGTCAGTGGATTCGTTGCTCGACAACGGTCGTCGCGGTAAGGCGATGACAGGTGCCAACAAGCGCGCGCTTAAGTCGCTTGCCGATATGATCAAAGGTAAATCTGGCCGCTTCCGTCAGAACCTGCTCGGTAAGCGCGTGGATTACTCGGGTCGCTCGGTAATTGTTGTCGGCCCGACGCTGAAACTGCACCAGTGCGGTTTGCCGAAGAAAATGGCGCTCGAGTTGTTCAAGCCATTTATTTTCCACAAGTTGGAAGTTCTTGGCATGGCGACCACCATCAAGGCGGCCAAGCGCATGGTCGAGGCTGAGGAGCCGATTGTTTGGGATATCTTGGAAGACGTTATCCGCGAACATCCAGTGATGTTGAACCGTGCGCCGACGTTGCATCGCCTCGGTATCCAAGCCTTTGAGCCAGTGCTGATTGAAGGCAAGGCAATTCAGCTGCATCCACTGGTTTGTGCGGCGTTCAACGCAGACTTTGACGGCGACCAAATGGCTGTTCACGTGCCGATCTCGCTCGAAGCGCAGATGGAAGCGCGTACGCTGATGCTGGCGTCCAACAACGTGTTGTTCCCGGCGTCCGGTGAACCTTCAATTGTGCCGTCACAAGACATCGTTCTAGGCCTGTACTACATGACCCGCGAGCGTGTTGCTGCAAAGGGCGAAGGTTCGATGTTTATCAACGTCACGGAAGCGCAGCGTGCTTACGAGACCGGCGAAGTGTCACTAAACGCCAAAGTCCTGGTTCGTATCTCTGAGACCGATAAGGACGAAAAGGGAGAAGTTTTTGCCCGCGTTAAGCGTTACGAGACCACGGTTGGTCGCGCAATCCTTTCGGAAATCCTCCCACCAGGACTGCCGTTCCCGCACATCAACAAAGCGTTAAAGAAGAAAGAAATTTCGAAACTCATTAATGCCGCATTCCGTCGTTGTGGCATTCGCGAGACCGTGATCTTTACGGACCAGTTGATGTACACCGGGTTCACGTACGCAACTAAAGCCGGGCTATCGATCTCGATTGACGATATGTTGGTGCCGCCACAAAAGAAACAGATCATCTCCACGGCTGAACAAGAGGTTAAGGAGATCGAGGCACAATACACCTCGGGTCTTGTTACGCAAGGTGAGCGCTATAACAAAGTGGTGGATATTTGGGGCCGTGCGGGCGATCAAGTCGCCAAAGCCATGATGGAGCAGCTCGGGTCTGAGCCTGTCACCACGCTCGATGGAAAACAAACCACGCAAGAGTCGTTCAACGCGATTTACATGATGGCTGACTCCGGCGCGCGTGGCTCGGTCGCACAGATCCGTCAGCTGGCAGGTATGCGCGGCCTGATGGCGAAGCCGGATGGCTCGATTATTGAGACGCCGATTACGGCAAACTTCCGCGAGGGCTTGAACGTGCTGCAGTACTTTATTTCCACGCACGGTGCACGCAAGGGTCTTGCCGACACCGCCTTGAAGACTGCCAACTCCGGCTACCTAACGCGCCGCCTAGTCGACGTTACCCAAGATTTGGTGGTGATTGAAGACGACTGCAAGACCGAAAATGGTTTGGCTGTCAAGGCGCTGGTTGAGGGAGGCGAAGTTGTGGAGGCGCTGCGCGAACGTATCCTCGGACGAGTTGCGCAGGGTGACGTTATTCATCCAGAAACCGGTAAGGTGATAGTGGTATCTGGCACGATGATGGACGAAGATGCGATGGACGCAATTGATGCGGCTGGCATCGACGAAGTCAAAGTTCGCACGCCATTGACCTGTGATACACGATACGGCCTGTGTGCCAAGTGTTATGGCCGTGACTTGGGCCGTGGCTCGATGGTCAACGTCGGTGAAGCAGTGGGCGTCATCGCCGCCCAGTCGATCGGCGAGCCGGGCACGCAGTTGACCATGCGCACCTTCCACATCGGTGGTGCGGCATCGCGCACTGCCGCGTCGAGCAGCATCGAGGCGAAATCGGCCGGTGTGTTGAAATTCATGCCGAGCGTGCGACACGTGATGAATGCCCGTAAGGAAGTGATTGTTATCTCACGAAGCGGCGAAGTTATCATCGCCGACGACGCCGGGCGAGAGCGTGAACGCCACAAAGTGCCATATGGAGCAGTCATGGCGGTGAAGGATGGCGATAAGATCAAGGCCGGGCTTGCGCTGGCAACTTGGGATCCGCACACGCGTCCGATCATCACGGAATACGCCGGTGAGGTGCGTTTCGAGAACGTGGAAGAAGGCGTGACGGTTGCCAAGCAAATCGACGAGACCACTGGTCTTTCCAGCCTTGTCGTGATCGATCCGAAGCGTCGCGGCTCAGCTGCGACCAAGGGTCTACGTCCGGCGGTTAAGCTGGTGGACGCGGCTGGCAAAGAGATCAAGCAGGCGAACTCCGATGCTCCGGTCGCCTATACCTTCCAAATCGGCTCCATCATTACGGTTAAGAACGGCCAGCAGGTTGGCGTCGGCGAAGTCATGGCACGGATTCCGCAAGAATCGTCGAAGACCCGCGATATTACTGGTGGTCTGCCACGCGTGGCCGAGCTGTTTGAAGCTCGTTCACCGAAGGATGCCGGTGTGTTGGCCGAAGTCACCGGTACCGTTTCGTTCGGTAAGGATACGAAGGGTAAGCAGAGGTTAGTAATTACGGACTTCGATGGAATGCCTCACGAGTACTTGATCCCGAAGGATAAGCATGTCACGGCACACGATGGCCAAGTCGTGAACAAGGGCGAATCGATCGTCGACGGTCCAGCTGATCCGCACGATATCCTGCGCTTGCAGGGCATGGAGGCGCTGGCCCGCTACATCACCGACGAAGTTCAGGACGTTTATCGTCTACAGGGGGTGAAGATCAACGATAAACACATCGAAGTGATTGTTCGTCAGATGCTGCGACGCGTCTCGATCGTGGATCCGGGCGAAACCCGGTTCATTACAGGCGAGCAACTGGAGCGAGCAGAAGTTCTGGACGAGAACGACAAGGTTACGAAGGAAGGCAAGAAGCCGGCGACCTACAACTACAACCTGCTGGGTATCACCAAGGCGTCACTCTCGACCGATTCGTTCATCTCGGCAGCGTCCTTCCAAGAGACCACGCGCGTCCTGACTGAAGCTGCCATCATGGGCAAGAAGGACGACCTGCGCGGTCTCAAGGAGAACGTGATCGTCGGACGCCTGATCCCGGCAGGTACCGGCTTGGCCTATCACCGCAACCGTAAACGGGTTGGTCCGCGCGCGAGTTCTTCTTCAGCCTCGTACGGCTTCGTGCTGGATGATGCCGAGGACAAAGCGCCGGAAGACCAAGCAGCTTAGTTTGTAGGCTGAAACAAACTGACGGCAAATACCCCGCTGCTCATTGACAGCGGGGTATTTATTGTCAGATAATCTTGGGCTGTCTTATATGAACGTGCTGTGGTCTTTCGCCGTATAGCGTTATTCTGACATCCCTGTATTCGAACCCGGAGCTTCTCATCGACGTGTGTGTCTTGCGCATCGAGCCAAGTTTCGAGCAGGAAACAACTTAGCCATTGACCCAGTCACTAATCGCGTGGCCTTCGCTGCGTGAAATAGAACGGATATACCTATGCCAACCATCAATCAGTTGCTGCGCAAGCCGCGTACCAAAGTTACCGTCAAGAGCAAGTCGCCGGCGCTGCAAAACAGCCCGCAAAAACGTGGCGTCTGCACCCGCGTCTACACCACGACGCCAAAGAAACCTAACTCGGCGCTCCGTAAAGTCGCCAAAGTGCGTCTCGTCAATGGCTACGAAGTCATTTCATACATCGGTGGCGAAGGCCACAACCTCCAAGAGCACTCAGTTGTGCTCATCCGTGGCGGTCGTGTGAAGGATTTGCCTGGCGTTCGCTACCACATGGTGCGCGGCTCTCTTGATACGGCGGGCGTCAAAGATCGCAAACAGTCCCGTTCCAAGTACGGCGCAAAACAGCCTAAGGCTGGCGGCGCGAAGTAAGTGCCCCTTTCATTTTTTTGCATTCAGTAAGAGGAAACAATCATGCCTCGTCGTCGTGAAGTCCCCAAACGAGAGATCCTGCCAGATCCGAAATTCAAGAACGTTGAACTTTCAAAGTTCGTCAACGTGCTCATGACCGCTGGCAAGAAGTCAGTTGCAGAGCGAATCATCTACGGTGCCTTGGACCAAATCCAGAAAAAGTCTGGCAAAGATCCCATCGAGGTTTTCAACACGGCGATCAACGCTGTTAAGCCGATGGTTGAAGTCAAATCGCGCCGTGTTGGCGGAGCAAACTATCAGGTTCCAGTAGAAGTTCGCCCCGTGCGTCGCCTCGCGTTGTCCATGCGTTGGATTCGTGAAGCTGCCCGCAAGCGCGGTGAAAAGTCGATGGGTGCCCGCTTGGCGGGTGAGTTGATCGATGCTTCCGAAGGTCGCGGATCGGCGATAAAGAAGCGCGAAGAAGTGCATCGTATGGCTGAGGCCAACAAGGCTTTTGCCCACTACCGTTTCTAGTTTTTCCGCCTTCGGCTACAGCGTGGGCTTTCTGCTGCGTTGGGTCGTCTTGCGGTACTAAATATACTGTCTTTGACGAACCGCCTTGCATAAATCCCTCGCCGCACAGTTGCAACCGAAGCCGATTGCTCTACCATCCATTGCGGGTGGGTTGTAAGAGTCGCGTTTGAGCGAATTGAAAGCGTATTGAAAGTTCTCCATGGCACGTAAAACCCCTATTGAACGCTATCGCAACATCGGTATTTCTGCGCACATCGACGCAGGCAAGACGACGACCACAGAACGTATCCTGTTCTACACGGGCGTTAACCACAAGATCGGCGAAGTCCATGACGGCGCGGCAACAATGGACTGGATGGAGCAAGAGCAGGAGCGCGGTATCACGATCACGTCTGCCGCAACAACCTGCTTCTGGAAGGGAATGGGTGGTAACTTCCCAGAGCACCGTATCAACATTATTGACACCCCAGGACACGTCGATTTCACCATTGAGGTTGAGCGTTCCATGCGCGTCTTGGATGGCGCATGTATGGTTTATTGTGCGGTGGGCGGTGTGCAGCCGCAGTCCGAGACTGTTTGGCGCCAAGCAAATAAGTACAAGGTGCCTCGTCTTGCGTTCGTCAACAAGATGGATCGGACCGGTGCAAATTTCTTCAAGGTCTACGACCAGATGAAGGCTCGCCTCAAAGCGAACCCCGTTCCGCTGCAAGTGCCGATTGGTGCGGAGGAGAACTTCAAGGGTATCGTTGACCTGATCAAGATGAAGGCAATCATCTGGAGCGAAGAAGACAAGGGCGTCTCGTTTAAATACGGTGAAATCCCCGCTGATCTCGTCGAGACCTGCCAGGAGTGGCACAACAAAATGGTCGAGTCCGCTGCTGAGGCGAATGAAGACTTGATGAATAAGTACTTGGAGGGCGGCGAGCTTTCTGAAGACGAAATTAAAGTTGGCCTGCGCGAGCGTACGATTAAGAGCGAAATCGTGCCGATGTTGTGCGGTTCCGCATTCAAGAATAAGGGTGTTCAGGCTATGTTGGACGCTGTTATCGAATTTATGCCGGCACCGACAGACATCCCGCCGGTTAAGGGCACCGATGATGATGAACAGCCGGCCACGCGCATGGCGGATGACGCCGAAAAGTTCTCGGCGCTTGCATTCAAGCTGATGACTGATCCCTTCGTCGGGCAGTTGACATTCGTGCGCGTATATTCGGGCGTGCTGTCGAAGGGCGATTCCGTTTACAACCCGGTACGTGGCAAGAAAGAACGTATTGGGCGTATCGTGCAAATGCACGCAAACAACCGGGTTGAGATTGACGAAATCCGTGCCGGCGACATTGCGGCTTGCATCGGCATGAAAGACGTCACCACGGGCGAGACGCTTTGTGATCCAGATTCGATTGTCACGCTTGAGCGTATGGTTTTCCCTGAACCCGTGATTTCACAGGCAGTGGAGCCGAAGACCAAAGCAGACCAAGAGAAAATGGGTATTGCGCTGGGCCGTCTCGCAGCCGAAGACCCCTCGTTCCGCGTCCGCACCGACGAAGAGTCTGGTCAGACGATCATCTCAGGAATGGGGGAACTACACCTCGAAATCATCGTTGACCGCATGAAGCGGGAGTTCGGCGTTGAGGCATCTGTTGGTAAGCCACAGGTGGCTTATCGCGAAACTATCCGCAGCACAGTTGAAAACGCTGAGGGCAAGTTTGTTAAGCAGTCTGGCGGTCGTGGTCAGTACGGTCACGTCGTGCTCAAGGTTGAGCCGCAAGAGGCGGGCAAAGGATTTGAGTTCGTCGACGCGATCAAGGGTGGAGTCGTGCCGCGTGAATTTATCCCGGCGGTTGAAAAAGGTTTGCTGGATACGTTGCCCAACGGCGTATTAGCGGGTTATCCGGTTGTTGACGTTAAGGTGACACTGCACTTTGGTTCCTACCACGATGTTGACTCCAATGAGAACGCGTTTAAGATGGCTGCTTCCATGGGCTTCAAGGAAGGCATGCGCAAGGCTAGCCCTGTGTTGTTGGAGCCGATGATGGCGGTTGAGGTTGAAACACCTGAAGATTATGCTGGTACCGTGATGGGCGATTTATCGTCGCGCCGCGGCATGGTTCAGGGCATGGAAGACATTTCTGGCGGCGGTGGAAAGATTATCAAGGCAGAAGTGCCACTGTCAGAGATGTTTGGTTACTCAACGACGTTGCGCTCTGCAACCCAAGGTCGCGCGACCTACACGATGGAATTCAAGCACTACTCGGAAGCCCCGCGTAACGTTGCAGAAGCCATCATCAACGCAAAGAAATAGTTTTTGAATTAGATACTTTTGACGAGGACGAGAAATGGCAAAAGGCAAGTTTGAGCGTACCAAGCCACACGTGAACGTTGGCACGATTGGGCACGTGGATCACGGCAAGACGACGTTGACGGCGGCGATCACGACGGTATTGTCGAAGAAGTTTGGTGGTGA
>JADCIX010000095.1 GCA_020247545.1 Rhodocyclaceae bacterium
ATCTTTCGTCTAGGGTAAGGTCCGAACGTTTCATGGCAGTGTCCTTTCGTCTTGAGAAACAAAAGGGTACCGCCGTTCGATACCTTACCCCCTAAATCAACCCCCTAAAGGTCGTCGACATTTGCTGTTGAATTCACGAAAGTAGCTGAAAAAGCCCGTCAACGGTGGGTTTTGTCTTTTGGATCGGCAGGAACAGGCTAACGCACGTCCCGCCGCCTTTTAATGCCACCACTTCGATTTCGCCCTGCATGCGCGCCGCGCGGCTCTTCATGTTGGCGAGTCCGCGTCCGCCCTTTGCCTTTTCGATATCAAAGTGTTGGCCGTCGTCGGTGACGCGTACCCATACGCGATTGGCAGCGCGATCGGTGCCGGTGGACAACGTGATACGCGACGCATTTGCGTGTTTGAGTGTGTTGGTAAACGCTTCTTGTACGATGCGCAGTACGCTCCTTACGTTTTCCGGATCAAGGTAGTCAAGTGGCGGCAGATCGGTCACCGCCCACTCCAGCGAGATTCCGGCTGCGTTAAGTCTGGGTTCGAGGCGGTAACGCAGATTGCCGAGCACGACGGCGAGGTCGCGCTCGACCGGTTCCAGCGAGTCGATCGTTAATTTGAGCTCATCAATACAATCAGTTAGCAGCGATTCAACTTCTGACTGTTGCAGCGAACCGCGCTTTAGTAGCGCCAAGGTCGACATGAGATGCGAACCGAGGCCGTCGTGCATGTCGCGCATCAGCTTTTGCCGCTCATCTGCGGTCGCGCGTTGTTGATCCAGCTCTCGTTCACGCGCAAAGCTTGCGGCAAGCTCACGTTCGCGTCCGACAATGCGCTCCGAAAGGCTGGTGTTGAGGGTCTCGTAGTCATTTAGAGTCTCGACGAACCGACGGGCCAGCAGGGCGGCGACTGCTAGCAGTAGCAGTGGTAATCCGAGCGGCAAGAGATACAGACGGTCATAACCCAGCAGTTCCTGGTAGTTTAGAAAATCATGGATACCAAACGCCGCATTAAGTAGTGTCGCGACCATCATCAGGATATTGCCGCGAGAGGGCTCGCGACTCAATTGATAGATGATGATTCCCCCGAGTATCGGGGTCAGAATCGCCAAGCTGGCGTAAATGACTTGGGTCGCTTCAGAAAAAAGGTCGGTCACTGCGGCGACTAGCAGCATGGCCGAGCCACCAAGGGCATAGATGACCAACCCCCGCTCAAGACGCGGCTGTGATCGGTTGCAGTAATGGAGGACAAAACTGGTTTGGAGAACCGTCAACCAAAGCACCGCGGGTACCGCCATTGCGGCAAGCCACAATGGAGTGTCGCGGAAGTAGTGGTGGAATAGACGTACCACGGCGACTGCCGCCATGAGGCCAAACAGAAGTAACATGGTTTCATTGCGACGTCGAAGCCAAACGGTCAACGAGAATATTGACATCACCACCAGCACACCGGTGATTAACTGCGGTGCCTTGGTTTGAATAAAGTATCTGCGGTTGTAGATTTCGCGTAAATCAGCACTATCGCCCAAATAGACCTTGGATAGCCCGGCACGGGCATAACCGTCTGGATGAAGACGAATCAACAGTTCGTTCGACCCGTCCCGCATCAATGAGAAGGGCACAAAATGGTATTGCGCCAGGTTCCATGACTCCTCCGGTTGCGGCCCCAATCGACCGCTGGTGGCAAACGATGAGCCGTTTAGGAAGACTTCAATGTTGTTGGTGATTCGAGAAATGTATATCGCTTGCTGGCCGGAGTCGCTTCCTGAGTGGGCGGTGCCGTGGTGCGTGAATCGCAGGCGATACCAGCCGATTTTGTCGCGCGGTCGGTTTTGTACCTGCCAGCTATCGGGCAATTCGACTGGCACCCAGTTGGCATCGCTGTCGGGCGGTAGCAATGAGGCCGACTGGACAAATTCAGCACGATCAAAAATCTGAAAAGGCGCGAACTTACTGGATTGGTGATCGCCGCTGTTTGACGCTGTGGCCTGAGCGAATGCGTTGCCGGCCATCAAAACCAACAAACCGCCGAGCAAGTGGCCGAGGGGTTTAATCATGAGGCCGACGCGGCCGCAGCGACTACCTGGCAACCGCTACATTGAGCGGATGAGGCCCAGGAGGTGTGCTTCAAAGACCGCCTCTCCTCGCGAATGCACCGCAAGCTTGCGATAGATTTTTTTGACATGACTGGTGACAGTGTGGGGGGAGATGCCCATGAGTTTACCCATCTCGGGATAGTTGTAACCCTTCGAGGCTAGCAGCAGGATTTCGCGCTCACGGGCGGAAAGGGAAACATCACTTCTTTCAGTTCTCGGTGCGGCTGGCAGCGGCACGCGCTCTGGCGTGAACTCCGGCTGGAAGCGCTTGAGCAAACGCCGGGCGATGATCGGTGATATTGGCGAGCCGCCCGCCATCAGCTCGCGAATGCCTGACAGAAAGTTGTCCTCTGATGCGTCCTTGAGAAGATAGCCAGATGCCCCTGCCTCGATGGAGGCAAGCACATGCTCCTCGTCGCCAAACACGGTGACCACCATACTTTCACAGGCAGGTAGCGTTCGGCTGGCATGCCGAATGACTTCGATGCCAGAGAGATCCGGTAGGCCGAGATCGACGAGCAGAACATCCGGCTTGCGCAAGTCCAACATGGCAAGACCTTCGGCGGCAGTACCCACACTGGCAACGACTTCAAATGCCGGATCATTCGCGAGGATGGCACCATAGCGGTCGCGGAAGGCGACATCGTCCTCAACAATTAATACTCGGGGCATTAGCGCAGGCTCGGTCAACAGATATCTGATTGTACTGCCGACGAGCTGGAGACGGGCTATACCCCGTTTGGGGTACGAATAGGCACAAAGACGTTCTTTGCCCGCTTGCGGGGCCGCGACCCGGAGTGCGAAACGCGAGTTCGGGATTGGCTCGCTACGACTTTTTCATCGAGTCGAAGAACTGTGAGCAACGGACCGCGGAGCAGGGGCCCCGTTTGCGGGGATGCGACCCGGAGTGCGAAACGCGAGTTCGGGATTGGCTCGCTACGACTTTTTCATCGAGTCGAAGAACTGTGAGCAACGGACGGCGGAGCAGGGGC